>DATKHJ010000242.1:0-11506 GCA_035510335.1 Flavisolibacter sp.
TCTCGTGATTATATAGGCAAGCCACTGACGTTAACCGAAGGATTAAAATTTGCGAAGCAGGCTTTCTTTGAAGGCGACAGTGTTTTTTACGCCATGCCCGGCGAAAATGATTTGCTGGCCCTGCGTCCTTATCTCTCACAAAACAACGACAGCGCTGCTGCGGGACAATCAGCTGCAGCAGGGAAGGGATTTACCAAATTGGTTTCTTCCTTTATGGACAAGGACCGTCAGCAGGCACGCATTTCGGTTACCATGCAGGATGTAGGTTCGGAGAAACTTCCGTTTATACTTGATAGCATTCAAACTAGAGCCGAGCAAATTTTTAACCGAGATAGCATCAATGCATTAACTGCTTCTGCAGAAGAAAAAGCAGCTAACAAAGATGATTCGCTCTGGGGCAAACGCAAATTTGATATTGAACTAACCGGCGGCTCCGTTACTTTTTTAGAAGGCACCCGCTTTATTATTAATGGATTAAAGGAAAGTATTTTCTGGGCCTTTCTGCTCATTACACTTTGCATGCTTTACCTGTTCCGGTCATTCCGCATTTTACTCTGCTCTTTAATTCCCAATCTTATTCCATTAGTAATTACGGCCGGTGTCATGGGTTGGGCAGGAGTGCCGTTGAAACCTTCCACAGTGCTTGTTTTTAGCGTGGCTTTGGGTATAGCCATTGACATTACCATTCGCTTCCTTGTGAACTACAAGCAGCAGTTAAAAGGGTATGATAACGATACACGCAAAACAGTTGTGCAAACTATTCATTCTACAGGCTTAAGTATTCTCTACACGTCTATTGTACTGATTGCTGGCTTCGTTATTTTTTGTTTCAGTGGTTTTGGCGGAACGCAGGCATTGGGTTGGTTAACTTCTCTAACCTTGGTTACGGCTACGGTGGCAAACCTCGTGTTGTTACCTGCTTTGTTATTAGGCTTTTTTAAGAAATGAAATCTTCCGTGCAATTTTTTTTGAAGAAAGGAGCAGCTTTTTTTAACAGGAATTTGTCTTATTAACTTTTGCTGTTTTATATTAGCAAATTCCCGGCCCTAAGAGAATAACCAATGCTCGTTTTATTCTTCTTTACATAAATCGACATGCACATGAGAAAATTTCTATTCTTAAGCCTGGTGCTTATGCTCAGCAGTATTGTGTCTTGGGCACAGCGCACCGTGACAGGAAAAGTGACCGATGGTAACGGTAATCCCGTCCCTGCCGCATCGGTACAAGTTCAAAACACACAGACCGGAACAGTTACGAAAGAAGATGGAACCTTTTCGCTGACGGTTCCGGCAAATGGCCGCCGCCTGGTAATTACCGCCGTAGGTTTTGCGGCGCAGGAAATTAACCTGGGAACGCAGGCGAATTTATCCATTTCACTTCGCGCCGGCGCCGACCAGAGCATGCAGGAAGTGGTGATTACCGGTTATGGTACCCAGCAGAAGAGATCGTTTACCGGTTCTTCTTCAAAGGTGAATCCACAGCAAATTTCCACCCTCATGACACCGTCTGTCGACAAGGAATTAGCCGGAAGGGCAGCGGGTGTACAGGTAACCAACTCAAGTGGAACGGTGAATTCGCCTGCAACCATTCGTATCAGGGGTATTCAGTCCATTAACCAGGCCAACCAGCCGCTGTTTGTTGTGGATGGTGTTCCGATCACAACGGGTAACCTCTCGGCCACCACAAACTCTAACGCGTTGGCCGATATTAACCCCGCTGATATTGAGAGCATTGAAGTCTTAAAAGATGGTGCTGCCCTGAACATTTATGGTTCACGGGGCGCTGCAGGTGTTATCCAGATTGTAACCAAGAGGGGCCAGCGTGGACAGCTTCGGTTAAACTATGATGGTTTTGTAGGCTTCAGCACCGTTGCCAAACGATATGAACTACTGAATGCCGACCAGTTTGTGACAATTGCGAACGAGAAATCAGCCAATGCCGCGAATCCTGCAACCTCACCCAGGGCCGGCATCAATCCAGGTGGCGTAAATACCGATTGGCAGGATGAAGTATTGGTAAACAGTGCACCTGTAACCAACCACAACATTAGCATTGCAGGTGGTTCTAACCGCTCAACTTATTATTTCTCATTAAACTATGGCAGCCAGCAAGGTGTGGTAAAAAGCAACTGGAATAAAACTTACCGTATCCGGGCAAACATCGATAACGAGATTAATAGTTTCATCCGTATCGGTAACAACATCACGCTTTCACGCCAGGAAAACCAGGATCAGAATACTGGTTCCAACTCCCTCGGCGGCGCCATTGCTTCCAGTTTACGTTTGTTGCCAAACGTTTCGCCGTATGATGCTAATAATCCTACAGGCTTTAACGTCAATCTGGGTGCAAATAATATTCCGAACGGACCTAACTCTCAGGGTGTAGATGCCAACTGGTTCAACGTTGCTTTCTTACAGAAGTACAACCAATATTATTCTGAGCAGCACAGGATTATTAACAATACCTACCTCGAACTGTCGCCAATCAGAGGTTTAAAAATAAGATCGCAGTTCCAGTATGATTTACTGAACGACTATGCATTCCAAAAATGGGATCCCCGTCATGGTGATGGATTCAGCAGCGTAGGTTTGGTATATAATGCCGACCAAAGCTTTACAAATATGGTTTGGCAAAACTATTTAAACTACAACCTGAATCTAAACGATCATAATTTCTTCCTTACTGCGGGACATGAAGTAACTAAAGGCGTTACAAAATGGTTAAGTGCACAAGGCGCCAACATTGCTGATTTATTTTATCTGCAGAAGAATTTGATTT
This sequence comes from Flavisolibacter sp., assembly GCA_035510335.1. Classification (GTDB taxonomy): domain Bacteria; phylum Bacteroidota; class Bacteroidia; order Chitinophagales; family Chitinophagaceae; genus Flavisolibacter. The sequence continues at coordinate 2,779 of DATKHJ010000242.1, forward strand.
CGGGTTCAGCCGTTACGCCAAGCATTGGTGGTAACTACTCAGAGTCAGGACTTGAATCACTCTTTGGCCGCTTTAACTACGATTACCGCAATCGCTACTTTGCACAGGTGAGCTTCCGTCGCGACGGACAAAGCTCGCTTGCACCGGGTAAGAAATATGGTACGTTCCCTGGATTCTCCGTTGGTTGGAGACCTTCAGAAGAAAACTTCTGGAAGAACAATAACTTTCTTACCAACGTCTTTAGCGATGTAAAATTCAAAGCCTCTTATGCTACCGTGGGTAATCCGCTGGGAGGTTTGCCTTACCTGAGCACATTTGGAACAGCAGCTTATGGTAACATTAGTGGTATAGCACCCAACGCTATTGGTAACACCGACCTGCAATGGGAAACCAGCAAGAAGTACGATATTGGTTTGGAAGTGGGATTGCTGAAAGGAAGAATTAACCTTACTGCAGACTGGTTCCTGAACGACATCGATAATCTTGTCCTGAATGTGCCGGTGCCACTGAGCGCAGGTGTACCAGGTAATACTATTCCGCAGAATATTGGTACAATGACCAACAGAGGTTTTGAACTTGGAGTTGATGCCGGTATTGTTCGCAGCCGCGATTTCAGCTGGAGTGTGAATGTAAACTTTACCAATGTTGAAAACGAAATCAAGAGCCTGTACTCTATTGGCGGAACACCGACAGCCTTCATCAACAATGGTTCTTACAACATTATCCGTGTTGGCGATCCAATCAATATCATTTACGGTTATCAGTATGCAGGTGTGAATACTGCCAATGGTTACCCAATGTATTACAAAGCCGATGGCCGCTTGGTGGTTCGCAACGTTCCTAACGGCGCCTACTATTTCATTAAAGATGCCAGCGATGGTACCATTGCTGCAGCCAACCAAACCTCTATGACCTTTAACGACAGGAGAAACTTGGGTCAGTCGATTCCAACATGGTACGGCGGTATCACCAACTCACTGAACTACAAGCAATTTGGATTCGAGTTTTTACTGCGTTATTCAGGCGGAAACAAGATTATGAACATCACAAGGCAGGAGGCATTGTTAGACCAGGCCTTTGTGAACAATGGTGTTGAAATTCTAGAGCGTTGGCAAAAGCCAGGTGACATTACCGATGTTCCAAAACTGGTTTACAACCAAAGCAATATTATCAACGAAAATGGTATTGCTACTTCACGGTTTGTTGAAAGCGGTAATTACCTGCGCCTGCAGAATGTTATTCTGACGTATTCGCTTGGTGCTTCTTCATTAAGCAAGCTTACAAAAGGTAAAGTACAAAGCCTCCGTTTGTATGCACAAGGACAAAACCTGTTTGTATGGAGCAAATACTCAGGTGTAGATCCTGATAACCGCACACAAACCGGTTTGGAAAACCCAGGCTTACCTCCGCAAATCAGAACCTTCTCGTTTGGTTTGAACGTAGGCTTTTAATTAAATTTTTTACTGAAAACGATCAACACGATGAAAAAAATAAGTCTGTTATTATTATTGGCTTCAGTTGGTGTTTTAAGTTGTAAAAAAGTGTTGGATGTACAATCGTATTCATCCATCACCGATGCTACAGCTTTTGAAACACCCGAACGAGCATTGCTGGTTCTGAACGGGGTGTACGATGCCGCCCAAAGTGGCGCTTATCCTGGCGGAACAGAAAGAAGAGGTTACCCTTTTGGTTCTGCCAATATTGAGCAAGGAGATTTGAGAGGCGAAGATGTCATCAACGTTGCTGCTTTTTACCAGGCTACTTATGAAACAACGCATACGCCAACTTCGGCCAATGCGGTAGCTTACTGGGATAATAGTTATGCATTGATTAACAAAGCAAATGTGGCCATCGAAGGGTTTAAGGCCGCTGCTACAAAAGGAACAATAGCTACAGGTATAGCTACGCAGTACGAAGCAGAGTGCCGCTTTCTGCGTGCACTGGCCCACCACGAACTGGTAATTATGTATGCCCGTCCTTATTTGGATGGTAATGGAAGCCAGTTGGGCGTTCCTTACCGCGAAACGGCAATTACAAGTGGTGTTGCAGTGGATGAGTTAAGAAAAAGTGCACGTCCTACTGTTGCACAGAACTACCAGAAACTGCTGGCTGACCTGGATTTTGCGGAAACAAACCTGCCAGCGTTGCAGGCTACTTCCCGCACTCCGGTGAGCACTTACCGCGCAACGAAGGCAGCAGCTATTGCTTTAAAAATGAGAGTAAAACTGCACATGGGTGACTATGCAGGCGTAATTACGGAAGGCAACAAACTCGTTCCGGCCACAGCGCCTTTTGTGAGCCCGGTTGGTGGATGGGCTTTAACCGCCACTCCGGACGGTCCTTTTAATGGAACACTTGGTGCCAACTCATCGGAAGAAAATATTTTCTCAATCAAGAATGATCCGCAAGATGGTATCAGCGTGAATGGTTCTTTGGCAGGACAGTTAGGACCGGCTAACCTTGGTGGCCGTGGCCTGGTTGCTGTATCGCCAATTATCTGGAACAATAACGCATGGAAATGCGATGATAAACGCCGGACACTTTTATACGCTTCTGGTACCAATAACATTAATGGTACAAGTATAATGACAATGAAGTACAAGGATTTTACCACCAGAGGTGACTGGGCGCCACAAATACGGTATGCAGAAGTGCTGCTAACGCTAGCCGAGGCAGAAGCTCGCCAGGCTTCCGGAGTATCGGCAAGAGCCATCAGCCTGGTGAATGCTGTACGCAACAGGGCTTTGGCTAACCCGGCAACCGATGCTTACACAGCTGCCAGCTTTGCCGATAAGGTAGCTTTAATTAAAGCTATTTTGTTTGAAAGAAGAGTAGAGCTCTTACTGGAAGGCAAGCGCTGGGGCGATATAAGCCGCCTGACCGGCGAGAACAATGCGAATTATACGCCGGGTGGTGTGCCTGCAAAAGCCTCCAACGGTACGCAAGGTGCTGCTATCTATGGTTGCGGTCTTGCTTATACGCCAACAAGAGCGGGTATTCCTTACAGTGACTACCGCTTCATCTGGCCTATTCCTGCAGACGAAATCACCCAAAACCCGGTAATTATTCAAAATCCAGGTTTTTAATTTATTTCTCTTTCAAGCTTAAACCCGCCAAATGGCGGGTTTTTTATGTTAGCGCCGTCGCTGCCTGGCACCTGCCAACCTATTCCTCAGTGTTTGTCTGTTTAGCGAATCTGACGAGTATCTCTATATAATATCAACACAAAAAATTTTAGCGTGATAAAGGAATTGTATGCTTTGCTATTTTAATTGTGTGCCAAATATGCTATCAATATCAAGCGATTATAATATGAGTGTGTTTTTTGTTTAAGAAATGAAAGAGGTAGTGAGAAACTCGTAGAGAATTTTAGCCTTTTCGTCTAAAAAGAATATCGAGTGCAGCATTTTGTTAAAAGTCGTGGTCTATTTAACCCGTTCATCACCTAAATTCGCGGACCTTTAAATTTTAACAAGAGTATTATGAGAAGATTTACCTTGCTTTTGCTAAGTACGCTGCTTCTGTCCTTGCAGCTACTAGCTCAAAACCGTACTATTACGGGTAAAGTGACAGATGACAAAAATGTCGGAGTACCCAGTGCTTCCGTAACCGTTAAAGGTACTAGCGTTGGTACGGTTACAAACGCAGACGGAAACTTTACACTGAGCATTGCCCAAAATGCCAGAACGTTGGTTGTATCAGCCGTTGGTCTTGGAACAAAAGAGATTGATTTAACTTCTGCCAGCGTTTACAATGTAAGCCTTTCCTCTACTGCCACTGATATGCAGGAGGTTGTGGTAGTAGGTTACCAGCAGAGAAGAAAAAGAGACGAAGCTGGTACGATCTCTACCATCAGAGCAGGAGAAATTGAAAACTTGCCAGTTGCATCTTTGGATAAAGCAATGCAAGGTAAAGCTGCTGGTGTAGTTGTTCAATCGAACAATGGTATTCCTGGTGGTGCTATTACCGTTCGTATTCGCGGTTATGGTTCTATCAATGCCGGAAACCAGCCTCTTTACATCGTGGACGGTGTACAGCTGAACACAACTAACACGACAACTTTTACACAATCAAACCCATTAGCCTTCTTAAATCCCAATGATATTGAATCGATCGATATCTTAAAAGATGCGGCTACGGCAGCTATCTATGGTGCGTCGGCATCTAATGGTGTAGTTATCATTACTACGAAAAGAGGCCGTGCCGGTAAAACGAAATTTCAGTTCAATACATATTTTGGACAAGCTGAGCGTTTAAGCAAGCTTAATGTGCTGAATTCTCAGGATTACTTCCAGGCCAGAACTGAAGCAAGAATGAACGGAGACTTGCAGTCTTCTCTTGCGGCAAAAAGAACTACCCTGGTAACCGATTACAGATTTCCGAATGCTCTTGTTTCTAGCCTTAGTGAAAAGAGTCTCGACTCTTTAGCTGCAACTGTTCCTACATACGACTGGCAGGATGCTGCCTTCCGTCAGGGAAATATTCAAAACTATGAGTTGAGTGTTAGCGGTGGTAACGATCGCACTACATTCCGTCTTTCTGCCAACCATAACAGGCAGCAGGCAATCATTACGGCTGCAGATTTTGTACGTAGTGGTGTAAACATTAACCTCACAAACAGAGCAACAGACAAACTAACACTTACTACCAATGTAAACCTTAGCACATTTAACCAAAAGGCTCCTTTTGGCGGTGCCGGTGGTTCTTCCTTGGGTAACCTGTCTTTTGCTGCTTCCGGAATTTTACCTTTCAACCCATTTTATAATGCTGATGGCTCATTCTATGGTTTGCCAGGTCAGAACCCTGCCAGCTTATCGGGTGTGTTAAACCAGAATGCACTGGCTGTTAACGAGTATAATACGGCTAACCAAAGAACCAACCAGGCTATTGGTAACATCCAAGGCGAGTATAAACTGACCAACTGGTTGTCGTTCCGTACTTTCTATGCTTTGGATTACCGTACAGTTGAAACCAACTCTTTCTGGGATCCAAGAACAAATGATGGAGCGCCAAGAGGTGGTTTAGGCCAGGCTGGTAACAACTGGAACACGAACTTCCTGACAAACCAGGTATTGTCAGCCAGACATACAATTGGCGACAAGCACAACATCGATGGTTTACTTGGTTATGAATATCGTAAAGAAGATGCCCGCTCAATTTTCGTATCTGCCCAGGGTTTCCCAACTCCTCAGTTCCGTACATTGGCTTCCGCAGCTACTGCCAGCACCTATAACGAAACAGGTACAGGCTTCCGCCGTCAGGGTGTTTTCGCCAACTTTAACTATAACTACGATAGCCGTTATGTAGTTGGTTTGGTGGGTCGTTACGACGGTTCTTCCCGCTTTGGTGCTAACACACGTTATGGCTTTTTCCCTGGTTTGAAACTGGCCTGGAACATTGACAGAGAATCATTTATGGAAGGTGCAAATGCTGTAAGTTCATTGCGCCTGCGCTTCGGTATCGGTAAAACCGGTAACGACCAGATTGGAAACTTTGATGCCAGAGGTTTGTATGGCGGTGGACCTACTTACAGCGGTTTGGCCGGTATTACCTATACACAGTTAGCCAACCCTGAATTAACATGGGAAGGAAACACAACAAAGAACTTAGGTATCGACTTCGGTTTCTTCCGCGACCGCATCAGTGGTTCGGTTGAAGTTTACGACCGTATTACCAACGACCTGTTACTTAGCCAGACAGTTGCCTGGACGAGCGGCTTTGATGGTATCTCCAGCAACGTTGGTAAAGTACAAAACAGAGGTGTTGAATTAACATTAAACGGCAGCATCTTAAAGTCAAGAGATGCCGGTGGTTTTAACTGGAACACCACATTCGTATTCGCTTACAACAAAAGCAAATTGCTTGAGCTGTTTGGCAATACACAAAACATCGGAACATCTTATGTAGTAGGCAAACCTTTATTCCTGGTGCAAGCAGCGCCGTATGCCGGTGTTAACCCTGCTACCGGACGTGCCATGTGGTATGACAGCACTGGTAACCTGACTTATCAGATTGTAACACCAAAGGATAACAAAGTTCTGGGCGATGAATTGCCAGAGTTTACCGGTGGTTTAACTAACACCTTTACTTACAAAGGCTTTAGCCTCGATGTATTCTTCCAGTATGAATATGGTCGTTTGGTAAATGATGGCCAGGTTTCTTTCCTTTCCGAAGCAAGTGGCCGTATTAACTGGTTACAGGAAGTTTATGACAAACGCTGGACAACGCCTGGACAAGTTACCTCAGTTCCCAGAATGAATCTTTATGCTGAACAGAAGAATTCAGGTGCGCAGGCGGGTAGCCGCATGTGGTACAAGGGCGATTATGTTCGTCTGAAGTATGTAACATTATCATACGATCTGCCAACATCTATCGCCAGCCGTCTCCGCCTGTCGGGTTTGAAAGTATATGTACAGGGAACCAACCTTTATACCTATGCTGACTCGCCAAGCTACGATCCTGAGTTCTTGGGCGCAGGTACCGGACAAATTCCTCAAAGCAGAAACTATACAGTAGGCCTTCAAATCGGGTTTTAATTAAATCAAAAAAAGTACATGAAAAAATATTCAATTATCCTTGCTCTTTCGGCAGTGTTTGCAGGGGGTATGATGACTGGGTGCAAGAAAGCACTTGATATTGAACCACAACAATCAATTGACGCAAGTACAGCCCTGAACTCAAAAGAGGGCATTAATGCAGCACTGGTTGGTATCTATGCCAGACAGAAAAGTTTTCGTCTTTATGGTAGAGATTTAATTGCTTTACCTGAAGTTTTGGCCGATAACGGTTATGCCAATAACCGGTCCGGTCGCTTGTTAGCCGAGTCAAACAACCAGAACCGTGCACATTTCTTGGGCGACACATGGCAGTTAAGCTATACTAATATTAATGATGCAAACCTGATTTTGGAAGCTGCTGGAAGTAACCCAACATTGACCGCGGCTGAAAAAGCATCAGTTGAGGGACAGGCTTACTTTCTGAGGGCTTTGAATCATTTCAATCTTGCCCTTGTATATGCCTATATCCCTGGTGCGGTTGTTAACAGCCAGAACAAAGGCGGCGTTCCTTTAATGACAAAAGGAACAAATACTACGGAAGGCGCACTTGCCAATCTTCCAGCCAGGGCTCCAATCGAAGAGGTTTACAACCAGATTGTAACCGATTTTGAAGCAGCTAACTCTCGTCTTACAACCGGAGGTGTTGCTCCATTTACAATCTCAGCCTCTACGCCAAACTTTGCAAACAAAGCAGCCGCACAGGCCTTCCTTTCAAGGGTAAACCTGTACCGTAAGAATTATGCGGAGGCAAAACGTTGGTCAGATTCGGCGGTTAACACTGCCGGAAGCAAACTGACATCCGGCAATGCTTACGTTTCAGGATGGAGAACACCTACACACCCGGAAACATTGTTCCAGGTAGCGTTTAACACAAACGCTGAAGGTGGTAACCCGAACGAGTCATTGCATACGACATTTTCGTCCATCGGTGCTCCAGGAAGCACAACAACGATTGGATTTGGTGACGTAGTGCCTTCTCTTTATTTGCTAAATGACTTAGGTATTACGCTTGCTGGCGGAAATACCGAGGCAAACTATCGTTCTAATGCTGCGGTTATCGACAGCCGTACAGCCGATGTTCGTAATCTTCTGTATGAGCCAGGTGCTGCAGGTCGCGGTAAAGTATATATTGAGACAACCAAATACCTGGGTAAAAATGGTTTCACAAACTTGGATCATTCTCCTGTAATCCGCATTGCAGAAGTTTACCTGAACAGGGCTGAAGCATTTGCTACACCAGGAAGTGCAGTGTTCAACGAAGCGTTGGCATTAGCCGATTTAAACAGAATTGTAGTGGCAAGAGGTTTAACTGCTTTTGTTGGCTTAACGGGAACTGCATTGTATGAGGAAATCCTGAAACAGAGAAGGATTGAATTGGCAATGGAAGGACATCGTTTCTGGGATCTGAAAAGACTTGGAAGAGATATTGTAAAAGCTCCTTTGTACAGTGGTGGTGATGTACCGTTTACTGATTACAGAATTTTGGCGCCATTACCAACAAGAGAACTTCAAGTGGCAGGTTCGAAACTTGTTCAAAATACTGGTTATTAAAATATTTTACTGATGAAAAGAATCAATTTATTATTTCTCTCCTTTATATTAATTGGACTCGTGAGTTGTATTAAAAATGACCCTGTTGAATTTACAGGTGCATTGGTAGAATTTGATGCAACTACCTGGAATACAAATACTGCATACACACCACAACCAGACAGCATTGCTTTCGCCATCATGACAAGGGTTCCAGTACCGGGCCGTGCGGCAACAACAGCTGATGCAACATTGTCAAGAACTTCTGGAGATGTTTCATTGCGAGTAAATCTTGTTGGTGCGCAGAGAAGCACGCCGACTGAGATTAACTATACCGTTGTTACGAATTACACGTTGATTTCTCCGGTGGCAGGTGTTTCTCCAGCGGTTGCTGGCACACACTACGGGCCATTATCTGGAAAAGTGACCATTCCTGCCAATAGCAGCTTTGGAACACTTACTGTGCCCATTCTGAATCCGGGAGCAGGTACCGGTTCAAGAGAACTTGTGCTGCGTTTGCAAGAAGCGAATGGAGTTAGACCAAACAGGAATTATAGTATTGTTGGTTTGCGCATTTCTCAACAATAAACTGTATTTCAAAATTTAAGAAAAAGGTTGCTTATATAAGCAACCTTTTTCTT
>DATKHJ010000243.1:0-2338 GCA_035510335.1 Flavisolibacter sp.
ACATGGTGGAAGGCGAATACGACAGCCTGCGCAACCGCGGTATTTTGTACAACGGCCTGCCAGTTCCTGGAACTATAGCCCGTGGCGAAATGCTTCCAAACCATTTAACAGCCGATACGGTTGGATTGAAAGCCGCTGACGGACTGACAAACCCAATGGCAACAGCAAAAAGCCCGAAGCAATTGAAGGAAGGCGAACGCCTTTACCTTATTAACTGCGGTATTTGCCACGGTACCGCTCTGGACGGAAACGGTCCGCTTTGGAAAAACGGCGATGGCCCCTACCCGGCAAAACCACAGGTGCTGAACGATGCACAAGCTGCCGGCTGGACCGATGGACATTACTATCACGTAATTACGTTTGGTAAAGGACAAATGGGAAGCTATGCATCGCAGTTGAACCCACAACAACGCTGGCTGGTGATTAACTACATCCGCAGCAAACAAGGCGGCGGATCGTCCGACACCACAGCAACCGAAACGCAAACGCCGTCGAACCAGACAGCGCAACCTGCAGGTGCTACTGCTCCTGATACGTCAAACAGAAACTAACAAACAAAGCGAATAAACGAACAGTAATGACACTACGACAGCAGTTTGAGATTCCAAAAAAATATAACACCGTATCGCTGGTTTTGATGGCGTTGGGGTTGTTATCCGTCATCATATTATTTATTACGCACGGTGCTAGTAGCGATAATCATGAGTCGGCACGTTTTTATGCTTCCTTGCTCACAAACAGCGTTTATTTTCTGTTAATTACAAACGCAGCGATGTTCTTTATCTGTGCCACTACACTGGCCTGGGGAGGATGGCAGAAATCGTTTGCAAGGGTAACTGAAGCTGTTTCTACCTGCGTACCTGTAATTAGTATAATTGTACTTGTTGTTTTAATTGCATTGATTTTTGGTGGTAACCACGTTATTTACCATTGGACAGATACGCACCATGTGCAGGAAGATCCTGTTTTATCAGCTAAAGTCGGTTTTTTAAACAAGCCGTTTTTTATCATCGTTACTATACTGACGCTTTTAGGCTGGTGGCTGCTTGGTAAGAAAATGCGCAGCATTTCCCGCAGCATTGATAACCGTCCGCTTTCTGTTGAAGAAGGTAAAAAATTTATTTGGAACAGCACCGTGTGGGCAGCATTGTATGCCGTATTGTTTGGCCTGACTGTCCTGTCGTCTATTCCCTGGTTGTGGTTAATGAGTATTGATGCACACTGGTACTCTACCATGTACAGCTGGTACACCTTTGCATCTTCTTTCGTAGCCGGCATTGCATTAATTACGTTGTTTGTGGTGTATATGAAAAACAACGGGTACCTGGAGCTAACAACAAAAGAGCATATTCATGACTTGGGCAAATTCATGTTCGCTTTCTCCATCTTCTGGACATACCTGTGGTTCTCGCAGTTTATGCTGATCTGGTATGCCAACATTCCGGAAGAGACTGTCTATTTCAAACCCCGCGTACAAGGTCCGTATAGAACGATTTTCTTTTTGAACCTGATCATCAACTTCCTGGCGCCGTTGCTCATTTTAATGAAGCGGGTTTCAAAAAGAAACTACGGTACCATTACCATGATGGCAGCCCTCATCATCTTTGGGCACTGGCTCGATTTCTACCAAATGGTGATGCCAACTTCCGCCCAACACATGGTTACCACGTCGGACGGAAAGCAGGTTCTCGAAACTTATGTTCCGAATATTCTGCCTGATCTAGGCATCGGTTTGGGTTTTGTGGGGTTGATTATGTTTGTTACGGCACGTTCTCTGGCCAAACATCCGTTAATTGCAAAGAACCACCCGTTCCTGAAAGAAAGTATTATTCATCATACGTAAGAAAACGTAAAAAAGCAGCTGGTAAAGCCTTCCGGCCCTATCAGCGATTACCTTTGAGTGTTGATTTTATAAGGAATTAATTATGTCATCTACCTGGATCATCGTAGCGTTCATTTTAGGCTTTCTGATTGTTTTTCAGATAGCCAAGGCAAGTGAATATGTCGCCATTTTGAGGGGTGAGGAAAGAACAAGAAAAGAGTCAAACCGGATCAATGGATTCCTGCTGCTCGTTTTCCTGATTCTTGGCTTGCTCGGTGTATGGTGGTGCAACCATCTTTTTAAAGACAAGATTCTTGGCGAACCTGCCTCTAATCACGGCGAACTGGTGGACCGCATGCTTTACATTACCCTGGCCATCACCTTCATTGTTTTCGTATTAACGCAGGTAGCCCTGTTCTGGTTTGCATATAAATACCAGGAAAAAGAAGGAAGAAAGCCGTACTACTTCCCGCACAACAACAAACTGGAGTTGATCTGGACGGTTATCCCGGCCAT
>DATKHJ010000244.1:0-4856 GCA_035510335.1 Flavisolibacter sp.
GCTTGTAAATTTTTGTGCAGATGGCCTGGAAGAGTGCTGCCAGTGCAATGGTTTCGTCCACCGTCAGCGGCACGTCGCAAATGCGAAATTCAACGGTATTGAAAAAAGGATGCACCCGCAGGTCCCACCAGATTTTTTTTGCGTTGTCGATGCAGTTGGTTTTCATCAGCAGCTTCACGTAATTATCGTACGCTTCAATGCTTTCAAACGCTTCGGGAATACCGGTGCGGGGAAACTTGTCAAACACTTTTGTGCGGAAGGACTTGTAGCCGGTTTTTCTTCCTTCCCAAAAAGGCGAGTTGGTGCTTAACGCATAAATGTGGGGCAGGAAATAGCGGGTGGAGTTGGCAATGTGCATGGCCATTTCGCGGGTTTCCATACCTACGTGTACGTGCAGGCCAAAAATTAAATTGCTGCGGGCTGCTTCCTGCAGTTCGTTCACAATTTCGTTGTAGCGAACATGGTCGGTAATCAGTTGGCTTTCCCAATGGCTGAACGGGTGCGTGCCGGCAGCGCCCATGGCAAAGCCCAATCCGCCGGCAATGTCTGAAATGGTTTTACGGAGGATAGAAACATCTTTGTGTGCTTCTTCAATGTCGGCACAAATGTCGGTACCCACTTCCACCACGGCCTGGTGCATTTCAGCCTTTACTTTATCCTTGATCATCTTTTGCCCTTCGTGCACAATTTTTTGCTCATGGCTTTTGAGCTCCATGGTTGCCGGGTCCATCACCATGTATTCTTCTTCAACGCCTAACGTAAATGATTTATAGTTCAGATTTGCCATAATGAGATTTCAATATTTCTAAATCCAAAAGCCAGGATTGTTGTGAATGATGTTATTGCCAATGATTAACGGCTGTTAAAGATGTCTGTAACGGAAATGGTAAACCCCGGAACCGCTTTGCAGGTAATGATATCGCCGGCTGTATATAGCATAGCGCCACCGTACCCGTTTATTTCGTTGTTGTGAAAAACTGCAATGCTTTCCTCTGCCGGATAAACCACCCAATAGTCAGTAACACCTGCTTCTTCATAGAGTTGATGTTTAATTCTGATTTCTTTTTGTGAATTGCCAGGAGAAAGAATTTCAACAACAAGATCGGGTGCACCGCAACAGCCTTTTTCATCCAGCTTGTCTTCATCGCAAACAATGCAGATGTCGGGTTGTACAACGGTGGTTATTTGTTCTGGTTTTTTCCGGTTCCTGGCGGGAAGGCGTACATCAAAAGGAGCTACAAATACTTTACACGTCCTGCCCTTCAGGTAGTTGAAGAAAGAGTTCGAGATTCGCATTAATAATTCCTGGTGCTTTAAGGTGGGCGCAGGGCTCATCTTAAAGATTCTCCCTTTGATAAGCTCTACTCTTTCCTTAAATCTCCATTGCAGGTAGTCAGCATAGGTATATGTTAGCGAAGGATCGGGTTCCTCCACTAACATATACTCGCCTTTGTCTTCGTCAAAAACCGTAAACATATTTTTAAACGAGCGGTTGTTTGGCAGCGCCACGTTTTACGTATTCGCCCCAGGTTAAATTGTCAACGCCGTCTTTTTGCGCCAGGGCTCTTTCAATGGCATAGTTGGCAGCTGTTTCTACCACCCATTCAAAGTTTTCTTCGCCCACGCCTTTGCGTTCGGCATCGGGGGCCGGGTTGCCAAAATCAATGGCATACGGCACGCCATCGCGAAGCGCCAGTTCAACAGTATTAAAATCGTAACCCAAATATTTGTTGATGCGCAGCACAATATCTTCCATTAGTTTGTAGCGTTCCTGCGAAGGGGAGAAGTCGGCGGCATAACGCAGGTGATGCGGGTTGCGTGGCTCGTACGGCATAATGCGTACATGCTTGCCGCCAATGCAATAGCAACGGTAATATTCGTCAAAGATGATCTCTTCCTGCAACAGCATTACCAGTTGGCCGGTTTCTGCATGCTTTTCGTAAAACTCCGCCATGTCGTGCAGCTTGTACACGTTCTTCCAGCCGCCGCCGGCATAGGGTTTCATGTACGCCGGGAAACCAACATAGTTAAAGATGTTATCCCAGTCGAGCGGGTAGGCCAGGTTAGAGAACGATTCGCCTTTTGTATCGGTGGGCATTTCGTACGAGGGAAGAATGACCGTTTTTGGAATGGGAACTCCCACCTGCGTCATTAAACAGTTGTTGAAAAATTTATCGTCGGCGCTCCACCAGAAGGGGTTGTTAATAACCGCCGTGCCGGTAAGTGCCGCGTTTTTTAAAAAGGTGCGGTAAAAAGGTACGTCCTGCGAAATACGGTCGATGATCACTGCATAGCCGGTTGGTTCGCCCTGCACTACTTTGTCAATCCGCACCGGTTCGGCCACTATGCCTTCTACGCCTTTGCTGTTCACTCGCTCAATAAATGCCATGGGAAAACTGCGCTCCTGGCCAAACAAGATTCCGATCTTTTTCATTGCTGTTGGTTTAATGTCCTGATCAATGCTCTTAAAGTACAAACTAAATTGAACCGAAAAAAAAGATTTTGCTTCGGCGGAATATTTTCATTTGCGATGGTGCAGCAATTATTTTTGACGTTATGCTTTGCGAAAACTTATCCCATATCCTTGTTGAACAAAAAGCCATTGCTTCGGTGCACCTGAAGCGTTATGTGATTGTTGATTGCTACCTGCCTAAAAATATTTCTAACCCCGGCGAGCTTTCTCTTTTGGTGATGAACGACGGGCAGGACCTGGAAGACATGCCGTTTGTGCCGATGTTGAACGGGCTGCTTTCTTCCGGACAAATAACACCGCTGTTTTGCGTGGGCATTCATGCCAATAAATACCGCAAAGATGAATACGGCACAGCAGCCACGACCGACTATGCCGGCCGCGGAACAAAAGCAAAAGCCCATCAGCTTTTTGTTGTGGAAGAACTGATTCCGTTTTTAATGAAGGAATACGGTGTTGAAGCATTCAGGCAAAAAGCCATAGCCGGTTTTTCACTCGGTGGCTTATCTGCCATTGACACAGCCTGGAACTATCCCGATGTTTTTTCAACCGTGGGTGTTTTTTCCGGTTCGCTTTGGTGGCGCATGAAAGATTTGGATGATGACTACGACGATGATCAGCACCGCATCATGCACCAGCAGATTCGCAAGGGGCAGTACCAGCCCGGCATGCGCTTTTACTTCACTACAGGATCGCTGGATGAAACCGCAGACCGGAACGGGAACGGCATCATTGATTCCATTGATGATACAACGGACTTAATAAAAGAGTTGGAAGCACTCGGTTACGAGAAAGAAAAAGATGTACGCTATGTAAACGATGAAGCCGGGAAACACGATGTAGCCACCTGGGGCAAAGCATTGCCTTCATTTTTGTTATGGGGATGGAGCCTGGCTGTTGCCGAAGAAAACAAGGCATCAACTCCAAATGGCAAGACAAAAAATGATCTCCTGATTTAAGCAGACGAAAGTTTGCCGCATAAAAAAATCCTCTGCAAATGCAGAGGATTTTTCTTTATCAGGATTTGTACTGATTAGTTGAAAATGTAACGAATACCAACCTGGCCCTGGAAGCGAGAGCTGAAGCTTGGGCTCCATGGCTCACCCGGAGTAAAGTTGTAGCCTTTACCCTGGAAGGCACCGCTCGTTCTGTTGATAGTAGTTAACAGGTTGTACGCCTGGTTGCTAACGCCATACTGACGGCCCCAATCTCTGTTCAACAAATTCGTCAGGTTGAAAATGTCAAACGTCAATTGCAGTGCATGTCTTGTTTTGCCGGTCACAATGGCAAAATCCTGTGCAATGCGGGCATCAATTACGTGTTCCCAAGGTGTAGTGCTACCGTTTCTTTCCGTATAAGTACCTCTGCGGCTGCTCAGGTATTTGTCGTTGTTGATGTAAACATCAAACGCAGCGGCTTGCTCTGCAGCAGTGCTAACAATTGCAGTACCTGCGCTGTTCAAACGGTCAACAAACTTAATTTCACTCTGGTTCTTTGGAACATACAGCAGGTCGTTTCCAAAACGGCCATCGCTGTTCAGGTCACCATTCACTAAGTAAGTGAAGCGGCGGCCAGACATTCCTTCGTAGAACAGGGAAACAGAAGTTTTGAAATACTTGGCGTACGAAAAGTTAGTCGAAATCACACTGGTAATTCTGTGTGTCAGGGCATAGTTAGATGTTGCCAGTGGTGGATTGTTTGGATCGCCAACAACCTGTACAAACTCCCAGTTAGAAAGGGCTGTTGAACTTGTACCGCTGTTTGGTTCAGCTGCATCGTTGTGGTTATAAGCAACCGATGCAAACACATTTCTCCATGTTTTGCTGAACTGGGCAGTCAGGTTATAAGAATAACCTTCGCTGGTGTTCTTCAGCAAAATGGCGTTTGTGATATCCGGGTTAATTCTGCGTCCACCAGCGTTGGTAGAAGAAGAGAACGCAATACGCTTGTCAAAGCCATTGTTGTAAGCCGGGTCAACCACGCCTACAGCAGGAGCAAGGTTTACATCCTGGTAGAAAACGTTGTTGATGGTTTTTGAGTAGATACCTTCAAACGTAGCCAGGATTCCGCCAGGCAGTTTGAAATCGGTAGCTAGGTTGGCGCGGAATACTTGCGGGAACTTGAAGTTTTTGTCGATCAGATTTACTTCAAACGTTCTTGAAGCGGTACCGCCTACAGCCGCCTGGTTGTTCGGATCGGCAATGAAAGGTCTGTTGCCGGTAATGCTGATGGTGTTCAGCAGCAAACCGTTGTTGGAAAACTGGTTAGAGATCCACACAAACGGAACACGACCGGTAAACACACCTATACCACCTCTTACAATAGCGCTTCTGTCGCCTCTTACATCATAGTTGAAGCCAACACGTGGAGACCATAACAATTGCTT
>DATKHJ010000245.1:0-3834 GCA_035510335.1 Flavisolibacter sp.
CAGCTAATGAGTTTTGCCAAGTAAAGGCTGAACGGAACGCCAAAAATGGAAGCCATGGAAAAAGCCATGAAGACAGTCGCCATGGCCTGCCCCCGCTTTTCGTACGGAAACGTATCGGCAATGATGGAGAGAACCTGCGCACCAATTAAACCGCCAAACAAACCGGTTAAGATGCGGGCTGCCATCAACAAGGCCGGCGAAGGCGCTATGCCGCAGGTAATAGTGCCCAGGATGAAACCAACGTAGGCAAAAAGCAATACTTTCTTCCGGTCGTATTTATCTACATAAAAAGCAGCAATCATTCCCGATACAAAAGCAGTTACTGGGTAAGCCGCTACAATGAGGCTGAAATATTGCGCAGAGATTTTAAAATGCGGCATCAGGAAATTTCCCAATGGCATCATGATCATGAAATCCAGTATGTGGGTGAAATTAATCGTCGCCAGCAAAATCAACAGAATCCTTTCCTTGCGTGTCATATAGACAAAGATACCCAAGTGTAAAACGACGAGAGGCTCTTTCACCGAAAACTCACCGGTTTTACTGTGTAAAAACAAGAAAGCCCTGGCAAAGACAGGGCTTTCTTGATAAGATTGTGAAACGATTAATAAGCTTGCTGTTCCTGCTCAAAGGCAAATTCAGGTTCGTTGCCAATGCCCTTTGGGTTAGGGCCGTATTGGTTAACGCCGTACTTGCTATCGGCAAACAAAAGCCACAAACTATAAAACGGAATCAGGATAAACCACCCGCTGTTGCCCAGGTCATGCGAACGTTTTACTGCCTGCCCCAGCAGGAATACCCAACAGGGAATAAACAACACCAAAAACAAAATATTACCTGCCTGGCTGTACTCCCAGCCTCCTCCGCCAATCAGTTCTGCAACAAAACCATACACAACTGCCAAAGCAAAATAAATGAGATAAGAAAAGGCATACTCTCTCCGGCGTATGCGGCCGCTGAACGAAAACGGAGATTGAAACATAACATTAGTTTTGGTTAGAACTCTCAAGATAAGCAGCGAACCGCATACCTGAAAACTGAACAGCCAAACTAATTTCGTTTGTAGAAGTACAGCCTGACTTCTGGCGCAAACGCTTTTTCACTGAGAGTAAAATAGCCATTGTTTGCTGCACTGAAACACACCGCCTCACCCTGCGGCTCAATGGTATAGGGCAGAATTGTTGGCGCTTTGCTTAACGCCGCTTCAATGCTTTCACCCTGCCCTATTTTGAAATGGCCAAGCCCGGGATAGGTTTTCAGAATGATCTCTTTGCGATCCGGCGAAAGCGCTGCACTCACAATTCCTGACATTGATAACTGGCCTACCTGTACGGCAGTGTGAACCGTTGCATTGGTGAAAGGCGGCGTTAGTTTGTAAATGCGGGAAGGATTGTCCCGCTTTGTAATAATGTAAATTGATTTGTCCAGCGGATCCACCAAAAACGCTTCTGCATCCCGCGGTCCATCGGTATAACGAAAGCGAATGGTTTCAATATTTCTTACCGTATCGGTTGTGCTGGCCGGCTCGGGAAATTTGTAAATTAAGTACTCCGGGTACACACCATTATTATCACCTATTTCGCCAATGTAAATTTCATTCTCCAACAGTACCATGTCTTCCCAGTCGCGGTTGGTTAGATTGTCCAGGACAATTTTTTTCTGCACTGTTCCATTGTGCTTTAGCAAATACAGCTGTGCAGGATTTCCACCGTCTTCCTGCGCCCATAAAAACCCCGGATTTTTGCGGCTGTCTGCAATGCCGGATGTTTCGTTGATGATTGGTGTAACGGTTGCAAAAGAAGGAACGCTATCAAACAACGTTTTTGCAGTACCAGGGGTGGATGCAGCTTCCCGCTGGCAACATGCCAGGGTTAGCAAAGAACTGCAGAAGAAAAGAAAAAGTACTGAGCGGCCCAAAACGTTTTAATTTAATGCATAACGATTGCGTACGAAAATACTCTGCTTTTCAGAAACGGGAAAGGCGGAAATAAAAACGGCCTCCCTGTTGGGAGGCCGTTTGGGTATAGCAGGCAACGGTTTACCAAATGTTTCGCGGGCAGGAGTCATCGTATCCCTTGGAAATGATAAAGCCGAGCATGAATTCATGCGAGCCACGGCTGAACTGGTTCAGGATGGAGGTTGTATAATCGTAACTATAGCCAAAGTTTACCCGGTTGGAAAGGTTAAAGCCAAGCATGCCGGCAATAGCATCGGAACTGCGGTAGCTAATGCCTATCCAACCCATATCGCGGTATTGCAGTTTGCCATTGACCTCCACTTGCGCCGGGGTGTTTTTAAAATATTTCACCATAACGGATGGAATAAAATTCAGGTCATCGCTGATCAGCATCCGGTAGCCTGCCGTTAAAAACATATGTGGCAATACGTTGTTGCCACGCAGTTTTACCGACGTGTCGGCATACTCTACCCGTTGTGGCAGAATTTGCTGTGCCGAGATGCCCAAAAACATTTTGCCGGAATAGAGATAAACGCCGGCACTTAAATCCGGACGAATCTTTCTTAACTCACCACTGGAATAAACCGCCGGGTCAACAGTTGTGTGTACAAAATTCAGCTTGCTGGCATCCAGCGTCATCTGGCTGATGCCTAAACCAAAGCCGGCAGAAATGCTGGTTTGTTCGGTTAAACCAATGTGGTAAGCATAGGTAAGGCCTGCTTTAATGTTGCTTAACGGACCGGTTTTATCACTGATAATCTGCACACCAACGCCATGATGCGGATCGGCGGCCGTGTATTCGTCCCAGTAGTTTTTCCCCCTTGCATTTCCGCCCCCGCCAACATCGTACGATGTAGCTGAACTTTTTGCGTTAGCCCAGCCGAACGACTTATGCGCCGTGAAATAAGACGTCACAGGCCTGTCTTCAAACCCCGACCACTGGTGGCGGTGACTGAATTTAATGTCCGTGTAATCTTCAATGCCGGTAATGGCCGGGTTGATGATGTACTGGTTCATTACATACTGAGTATAGTGCGGCGGCTGTTGCGCCAAGCTGGTTAACCCAATCAGTGTAAAAACCACCCACAAAATTCGCTTTCTCATAACTGGTGTTTTGCCGTGAATAGTGAATGGTCAATGGTGAATGAATCATTTCATCCACCATTGACCTTACTCTTAGTTCTTGATTACTTTAAACTCTGTTCTCCGGTTTTTCTCTCTTCCTTCCGGATTGTCGGTTCCATCGGGGTTGGTGTTTTGCGCAACCGGCTTCAGTTCGCCGTAACCAACCGCCACCAGGCGATTCTTATCAATGCCCTGGCTTACGAGGTATTCCACTACACTTTTCGCACGGGCTTCCGACAGCTTCTGGTTAAACTTGTCATCGCCTTTGCTATCTGTGTGGCCGCTGATCTCAACCGATACGGTTGGATTGTCCTTCAGCATTTGCGCCAGTTTGTTCAAGGCATCGTACGATTCTTCTAATACAATGGCTTTGCTGAATGCGAAGTACACATTGTCCAGCACTTCCACAGTACCCACTTCCGGAATTTTGTTCAGGCAAAGCACAGGCAGCGTTGTTCCTTCCGCGGCTTCGTCGGCCGGCGCAGGTGCGTTTGTATTAGCCGGCGAATAACCTTTCAGCGAACCGCTGATTTGCACAGCGGCAAAATCTTCCATCGGGAAATTATACGTACCGCCGGTAGTTGTTGTACCTGCAAAAACAGTGTTGTTTGCCGCATCTTTCACCACTACTTCTGCGCCGGCTAATACAGCGTTTGTTTTGCAATCCACCACCGTTCCGGCAACCAGTTTTGGTTTTTTCACCTTGCTTACGGTAAACAGTTGCAGGCAACATTCCGCAGCACGGTCGGTAC
>DATKHJ010000246.1:0-17621 GCA_035510335.1 Flavisolibacter sp.
ACGGCCAGCGGCAATCATGTTGACAACTTCTGTCTTGAAAGAAGCATCATACTTCCTTCTGCTTTTTTGCGGATTCTTGTCTTGCATTGTTACTTGCTAATTTACGCAAGTCATGTGTCCAGCAAAATCAGATCATCTCAGGGAACCTTGCAAGGTGCTAATACATACAAGGTAGACTTAATAAACGATACGAAAAGATAAATCATTAAAGAAGTGTACAGCATCCTTATCTGAAGCTGGAATTGTTCCTTATGATATCTATAAAGCATTGGGTCTTACCAAACCAGTATTGTCACAACAATTGCTTGGTTGTGGTGTTCTTCTGTGCTGCTTTAACAAAGAAGTTGATTGGCCCAACCATGGGAAGATTTTCAAAAAAACCCAGTTTGATTGCGAGTTCCTGGTTGGTTAGCGCAAATACCAGGTTTTGCAATTGGTGTAAGTAAATTGGCTGGGCAGGAATCTTGCTGTTTCTGAAATACCAGCATTTGTCGCTGTGACGAAAGCATAAAAATGGAAGTCCATCGTCGATTCCTTCCGCATCTTCGTTTTTAAACCAGTCTCCAAACTCATGTCGAAAACCACTACTTCCCAATACACCAGTAGTTAGCAGTATGGGGAAACAGAATTTGACGAATGAATAAAAATACTCATCTACCAATACTGCTTTGTACTCATAAAAGGGTTTTGTATTGGTATCAATGCCGGTCACTTTTATCACCCAGTTTCCGGGTCTTACTTCACGTGAATCTATCATGGTTATTTATTAAATAGATTATGGCTGCATTGTCAATTTCTACTTTATCCTTCAATAGATAGTCGTTGTTACTTTGAACCAGTTCCGGATATAGCTCTCCAACTCTGCCGTAAAGAGTTCTGCATTCCTGCTCCGGGCGAAAAGATTCGCCAAATCCTGCACTGGCAAGGAATGGGAAAGAAGCATGGCAGCAACCGCTGGGTTTGCATTTGCCCATGCCTCGTTTATTGCCTGTCCTTTTAATGAAGCAATAAGCATGTCTGCCTTGTAAAGGATGGGAAGATTGGCCATCCTTTCATCCATAACGGCCAGGCTTTCTTTTAAAGCCGGGTAATTTGAAGGATGAAAATGACTGCTTGCCTCTATATCTGTTTTTTGAAAGATCAGCATGGTGAAAAAATTAGTGATAATAGAAAGCTTTGTGTCATAAAAATCACGTTAAGGTGAGAATGTGAAATTGCGGGAAACAGGTGCAAAAACCGAGAAGAAGGAGAAAAGATAACTATAGGTGTTTCAGGCTACACCATGTAAGGTAGGCTTGTTTGAGCGAAAGGCTTGGTTTTTATTTCAAACTTCGTTTCTTAACCTCGCACCAAATTTATCGGCGGCTAGCTGGATATGCTCAGGCTTGAAAAAGCCAACGAGTGTCAGGCTATCTCTATCTACATAGAAATCATTGCAGGCACATTCATGCTTGAACTTTGAAATAGCTTCAAGTGAGCTAAATACAATCATGACTTCTTTTATCGAGGCATGGGGCATACCCCAATAGTAGCAACAACTAAGCCCTACATATCTCATCTATATACATTTAACTTAAAAAGCTTTTACTACCTGTCAATTCACCTACCTTACACAGGCCAAAGCAACATCTATATTTCAGGTTGATTATAGTCCGGTACCAAATAACTTACATCGAAGAAAGGAAGCATGGAGAAAAGTAGCAGATAAGCACTCTTCATCTCCTACCAATCTGAACACAATTTATTTTTCCCACAGATACGGCACAACTACAACAATTACAAGTAAAGAGAAAGTTGCAGCAACTGATACTCAGTTGCTTGCGTAGCCCCAATTATTTGAGGTTCGTTTGCACCAGTAACAAAGTGAGAGGTCAAAACTGCCACATCTTGTGCCAGGTGACTTTTTTCTCTCATCCCGTCAAGTACTACAATCGGTCTTCGGCGTCGTCACACCCTTCAGCCAGATTTTTTTTTCTAGGTATTATAATGGCAAAAAATAATCAGGCATTCAATAAAAGCCCAAGATGGCTCCTTTGGCTTTAAATATCCCAGAAACCTCCCATTAGATAAAGCAGCAATGGGTGACGGCAGGTTCAGTATTTTGCTTTATCTTTTGAAGCATTAAAGTGTTCCTATGCAAATAAAAGAATTGCCCTTTTATGTCAAGGTCACTATCATCTTGTTTGGCCTTATTCTGGCCACCTACATTTTAATAAACCTAGGCGACATCCTGACTCCTTTGGCTTTTGCCGTTATCATTGCTATTTTGCTAAACCCTTTGGTGAACAAACTGGGCTCGTATAAATTAGGAAAAGTCCCATCCATCATCGTTGCCATGTTGCTAGCAATTATGGTGGTGGGAGGAATCCTTTATTTTTTATCCTCTCAAATTGCAGGCTTTGGGGAAAATCTGCCTGCATTAAAAGCAAAATTCAGCAGCCTGCTGGCAAGCCTTCAAAATTGGCTGCAACAAAAATTTGGTCTTTCCATTGAAAAGCAACTGGCGTTGATAGACGAGGCAGCCAACAGCAACAAGGCCCTTATTGGCGGCACTTTAAATACTGTCCTAGGTACACTGGGCGTTCTTTTATTGTTGCCAGTATATGTATTTCTGTTTCTTTTTTACAAAACCCTTATCCTGAATTTCTTTTACAAAGTATTTGCCGAAGAAAATGCCGCCAAGGTATCAGAGATACTGGGACAAACAAAGATTGCCATACAAAGCTACATGGTGGGATTGCTGATGGAAGCTGCAATAGTAGCTGTGCTGAACTCAACTGCTCTACTAATTATCGGGGTCAAGTACGCATTTCTTCTGGGTGTTATTGGTGCTATTCTGAACATGCTGCCTTATATCGGTGGACTCATCGCCATCGCTCTGCCGCTCCTGATGGCCACTGTCACCAGCGAAGGCTATTCCATGCAGTTGTGGATTGTCATTGCTTACCTCACCATACAGTTTGTTGACAACAACTTCCTGGTGCCATACATTGTATCTTCCAAAGTAAAAATCAATGCGCTCATCTCCATTATTGCTGTCCTGCTGGGCGGAGCTTTGTGGGGTGTGGCGGGCATGTTCCTCTCTATCCCCTTAGTAGGCATCTTGAAAATCATTTTTGACCGGGTGGAGGGCATGCAACCCTGGGGTGAGCTGCTGGGTGATGACGTGCCGACCACTTTTGTAGCGATTTCTTTTCGCAAGAAGAAAAAACCTTCTGTAGCGGAAAAGGTGGTGCAAAAATCAAAAGAAAAATAAGAACCAGTGTTCTTGTTGCATTTTCAGTTATTCGTACAGCACCAATAACAAAGCTATTTTCATGTTATTCTGCTTACCAATCTGACGGAACTCAGCCCTTGGCAAAAAATAGGTGGGGGAAATAGCAGGGCGTTTCCGTTAATCACCTTTAATTACCGGCTTTTCGTTATTAGATCTTTTTAAATAACAACTTCTGAAAACATTTCAGCCTTTAGTTTCGACAGCCTCGCACTCTCAGCAATCCCTTCTTTTGTAATGGAATAGGTAATTGGAGTGCTATGTGTAAGGACACGGACATAGCCGTTGATAGTGAGCTGGTGGAGAAGAAATTTTAATTGGTTTGCATCGGGTATGAAACCAAGTTTTTCTTTTTTTGACAACTCCTCCGCTTTCAATGTTTTGAACTCTGTTAGTGTCGCAAGAAGTATGCTGCGGGTAAGAAATTTCATTCTACTCTGACTGTGGGTAAAAAACCAGCCGACGGGTACTACGGCTGGTCTAAAGGGTATCAACTAAGATGGGATTAATTTTTTAATACGGTGTCTAAGGAATAAACAACACCGTTCGAACTGGCAATTTCCCGGTTGGCAATAGTCGACCCACCGACTGTAACGGCGCCGGCAGCTACATGAACAGGCAGCTCTTTTCCATCAATGGTTTGCAACTTGTCACCTTCCTTAAAATCTTTCAGCTTAACCTTTCCGGCAACAACATGTTGACGTAGTAGTCTCGTCAGCTTAATTTTACTCTCCGGTTTTAGCAACTCGTCCACTATGCCACTATCCAGTTTTCCGAATGCCCTATCGGAAGGCGCAAAGACAGCAAAAGGTCCTGCGCCACTCAATACTTGGTCCAAACCGGATGCACTCATTCCTTTCTTTAAGGTTGTCATGTTTTTTTCAGCATTAACAACTTGCGTAATATTTGACATTGGCATGATTTACGTACCCATAGAATAACAGGTACATATGTAATGTAAACCTTTCCTAGGGGCTTTGGTGTTAAGACTTCGCTTTCGTCTATAAAACAATAATCGATACCAAAGGATACATAAAACCATAAAATAGAGAAGGGACCGTCGTCAACTTAAGTTGATTGGTTAGGCATACAGTCCATCAACTAAAAATAGATTTTGACAGTACTTAAGATTTGAAGTAGTCGCAGGAGCAAAAAAATAAGCCGCATAGAAATGCGGCTTATGAAATCGATATGGTAGAACAGCTAAAGCAGCTACCCTGAAAAGCGGTGCTCTGTCATTGATTACTAGTTAAACTTCGTCGTAATAAAAGCCAGAAGGCTTTCTTCACTCATTTTATTTGTTGTGCTATGTTGCGCCACTACTTTTTTAAACTGCGGTGTTTCTGCCATATAGCGGATAAACTGTTCCTGTACCTGGCCAGTACCCGTCACATGTAGCTCGTCAATGTTTTGCATATGTGCCGCAATACTTTTGAAATAGGATTGACGCAATGTTTTTTCGTTGTTGTTGGCAGCATTTTCATTTGAATTGCCTTGCGATCCGGCGTTCTTCTCATGACCAAGGACAATAAACGCTCCTGTCTCTACTTTCTCTCGGCCGATGATCGTAGCCTGGTGAGAATCCATCCAAATACCAAACTGCTTTTTGTTTTTATCTGACATAAATTTTATTTACTGTTTTTTATAAGTTGTATACTTTAGCGTGGTGAAATTTTCTTTCCACTTATTTCTGCGCTTCTGTTTTGGCTTCCGCTTTCATCTTTTCATTCGCCGTGATCACAAATTCAACACGCCTGTTTGATGCACGTCCTTCCTCGGTATCGTTTACTGCAATTGGGTCTGATTCGCCCTTTCCCACAGTGGTCAGCCTTGCTGTGTTTATCCCATTCTGGCCGGCATAACTAGTAACCGAACTTGCACGAGCCTCAGAAAGTGTCTGGTTGTAACTATCCGAGCCTTTGTTATCGGTATGACCGATGACGGTGATATTGGTTTCGGGATATTTTGCCAGAATGCTATTCAGTTTATCGAGGTTTGTTTTTGCTGTCGTGTTCAGGTCTGAACGATCGTAGGCAAACAGAACTTTTTCATTGAACCGGATAATGATGCCCTCTCCTTCCCTAATGACTTCTGCGTCCTTCATTTCTTTGGCAATGGCTTCTGCCTGCTTATCCATGTTTCTGCCGATGACAGCGCCTGTGACGCCACCCGCTGCGGCTCCGATGATTGCACCCATCGCTGTGTTACCGGCTATTTTACCGACAACTGCACCAACTGCACCGCCACCAGCAGCACCTATTACGGCTCCTTTTTGTGAGCGTGTAGCAGTACTGCATCCTGCAAACAGCACCAAACAGAATGCTATCAATAGTGTGACGGATAAACTTTTGCTCATCATTTTACCTTTTCCTAAACTGAGATTGTCATTCGTTTTTATCATCTTTTAATTTGTTTGCCGGCGGAATAGCCAGCAATAGTGTAATGTAGGCTTTCATCATGGTCATTGGTGTTAAGGGGTAGCTTTCGGGCAGATATACCTGATAACAAAGAATGCAGGTCAGAACATAATTAAGGATAGTTTGTAATTGCAAAAACGGTTCGAGGTCATTTAAGACTTTGTCGTGTCTTTCACAAGCAGGGGCCTCAGACCCTGATTCACTTCTTCGGACAATTTCTTTTCTGCTTTTATTTTAGCATCACGGGCCTTCTTCTCGTCTGCCTTTAGCTTTGCTTCTGTCTTTTCTTTCTTCTTGAAAAATCCTCTTAAAAGGAAATTGCTTTGTAAGGCTTCCATGTTTTCATCCAGTTTTCGGGTAGCACCTTCCAGATTGATAAGTGTCTTGTCCAGTGTGTTGCCTACTTTCTCATCGGTTACAAGGCGTGACAAGGCGCCCTTGTCGCTGTTCATTTTTGCACTGAACATTTTAAATTCGTCAGAAGAGTTTTGCAGGTTGGCAACGGTCTGACGAATATTGTTGGCCATTACTTCATCGGTCATCAGTGCAGACATAGCTCCTTTGTCGCTATTCATCATCACTGCAAACTTTGCGAATTGTTCGGAGCTGCCTTTCAGATTCGTCAGCGTAGTCTCCAGGCTATTTGCAAAAGCTTCATCACCCATCACTTTCGACAACAGTCCTTTGTTGTTATTCATGTTATAGGTGAACTTGGCCAGCTCTGTTGAAATAATGGCCGCATTGTCTACATTGGTCTTCAGGCTGGCCATGATGTCATCCATATCAATGGGTTTCCTGGTTGAAATGATGTCACCATCTTTGACAAAGGCAGTATCAGTTGAACCGGGATTAATGGTCAGCACCTTGTCCCCCATCAGGCCGTCCGAACCAATGGTGGCGGTTGCATCTGTCTTAATAAACTCCTGCACTTCCTTCCGGATCATTAGTTCCACAATGACCAGGGTATCTGTCAAGGTAATGGTGTTCACACTGCCGATATTGATGCCGGAAAAACGAACATTGTTTCCTTCTTTCAAACCACCAGCCGACTTGAAGTGGGCGGTTAAAAAGAAGGTGGATCCAAAGAGGTTTTTCTGCTTGCCTACAAAATAGATCGTACCGGCGAAGAGCACCAATCCGATAATCACAAACATTCCTAATTTCCAATTAGAACCTTTTTCTTTGCGCATAAATTTTTTTAAAATCAGATTAGATAAAAAAGGACCTGATCCAGGCATCGCCGCTTTTTTCCAGTTCATCGTAAGAGCCTTCGGCAACCATTACTCCTTCCTTTAAGATCACCAGCCTGTCTCCTGTCAGCTTTGCACATGCCATGTCGTGAGTAATAATGACGGCCGTGGTTTTATATTGCTGTTGCACCTTTAGCATCAGCTCACTGATCTCTCTGGAGGTAATGGTATCCAGCCCGGTGGTTGGCTCATCGTATAGGATGATCTCCGGCTTTAGGATAAGCGTACGGGCCAGCCCAATTCTTTTCCGCATACCGCCCGACAACTCAGAGGGCATTTTATCGATGGCCCCGGCCAGCCCGACACTTTCGAGCGCCTCTGTCACAGCCAGCTCCACTTCTTTCTCCGTCAGCTTTTTGAAATGGCGCCGCAGGGGAAATTCCAGGTTCTCCCGTACAGTCATCGAGTCGTACAACGCTGCATTTTGAAAAAGAAAGCCCACCCGTATTCTGAGCTGATTGAGTTCTTTGGTGTTTACCGTGGCAATGTCCTGGTCAAACAGGCGAATCTCTCCTTTGTCTGCTTCCACCAGTCCCACCATGCATTTAATGGTAACGGATTTGCCGGAACCTGATTTACCCAGCACCACCAGGTTCTCGCCTTTTCTTACAATAAGGTCAACACCCTTTAATACCGGGTTCTTCGCGCCAAATGATTTATAAAGGCCTTTCACTTTTATTACCGGCGGTGAAACACTCACCAAGGGCCTGTTTCTTGAATCAATCAGTTGTTCCTGTTTCATATGGCTTAATAAAATAGATCAGTGATCTGCACCGCCAGCATATCGATGATGAAGATGGACAGGGATGCGACAACAACAGCCGCATTGGCTGCTTTGCCTACGCTTTCCG
Source organism: Flavisolibacter sp. (assembly GCA_035510335.1). Lineage (GTDB taxonomy): Bacteria > Bacteroidota > Bacteroidia > Chitinophagales > Chitinophagaceae > Flavisolibacter. The sequence goes on from DATKHJ010000246.1 coordinate 7,793, forward strand.
TTCCGCTGGCGGCGGTGTAGCCCTTAAAGCAACCAATCATGCCAATAAAGAAGCCGAAAAAGAAGGTTTTGATTGTGGCCGGAACAATGTCAATAAAATCAAGTGATTCCAGTACCTGCGAGGAATAGCGAACCATGTTGACGTCACTGTGAATATTGATACCGACAAACCCGCCTAAAATACCCACACCGTCTGCAAAAACAACCAATAGGGGCACCATTAGCGTGGTAGCCAGAATCCTGGTTACCACCAAATATTTAAATGGGTTGATGCCGGATACTTCCATTGCATCAATCTGTTCTGTTACTTTCATAGATCCCAGTTCTGCACCAATACCGGAAGCAATCTTTCCGGCACAGATTAACCCCGTGATGACCGGGGCTATTTCCCGTATTAGCGAAAGTGCCACCATGCCTGGTAGCCAGGATTCTGCGCCAAATTCAGCCAGTGTGGGCCGGGACTGAATGGTGAGCACCAGGCCCATGATAAAACCGGTTATTCCCACCAGCGGCAAGGATTTGTAGCCGATGGCGAAACATTGCCGTACAAATTCTTTTCCTTCAAAAGGAAAGGAAAGGAGTTCTTTAAAAAACCTCCCGATGAACACCGAAGCATCTCCCGCGCCATCAAGATTTCGCTGAATAGTTATGTTCAAAATTGATAGTTTATAACCTGGTAGAGGGCAAACAAACCATTGCACCAGGGTCGCTAGTAGAAAATTATTTGCGGTCAGATTTGAGAGAAAGGTGTCTTTTAGTTGCTCCTTTGATGGAAGAAAATGGCTGACAACAAGCCATTGCAAAAGCCGTTGTGATCGGCATTGGCGAGAGTGCCTGGCTAGTCTGGAAAAGAGAGGCCCCTTCGCTTAGCTGGTTGACTAAACGATTGACAAAAGAGGAAGCCTAGTCCGTACTTAATTGAAGTCTTGTCCCTTCATCAATACCTTTTTGTGTAATGGTGTAGGTAACCGGTTCTGCACCGGAAAGCACTTGAATATGTCCGCTTAGCGTAAGTTCGCTTAAGAGGAAACCTAGCTGCTGTTTATTGGGAACAACGCCGAGATTTTCCACTTTTGCTATATCATCTTCCGTCAGCGTTTCATGTTTAATAAGGGTGTCGAGAAGAATTTTTCGATTAACCGGTAAGAAGGCTGAAAGATTCTGATTGAGTGTTTCCGCCTCTTTAATTTTTGACATCTAGTAGATTGACATGCCAGTGAAATAACCGGCAATAGTGTAAGCTAAGCTTCTTCAGCCAGCTTCGGTGTTAAGGAGTTGCTTTGTGCTTCTACTAATTACCGAAAGCATAAATAAGATGCATATTTTCTCTGATTAGAGGTATGCGGCCTGACGATTGAGGGTAGAAGATATGAGTACAACCAACGTCTTTGTTCAACTGGCCAATAAAGTGCAGTTCGAACTATTTGGTAATTTTTTAAAAGGAAATCAAATAACGTTTCCTGTTCCTGATGCCGCTTTACTGCGGTATGAATGTGCGCTTGATGATTACCAGGTGGTGATTGCCAAAACGCAGTTCAAATCAATTGTTACTGAGCTTTAGAAAGAACTTTCAAAACGCATTCGTCCGGCCTAAATGGAAAAATCGCAATCCTTGTAATTTTGGGGACTGCGTTTTTAGATTGTGTTTTGAAGTTGGCGGCAACGATAAATATATCCCTTATGAATACCCAGTTGTATCAAGGAAGCAACATTGCTCGAATCACCACATCTACCCTTCACAGTTGCTTTGTACCATGTCTTTTATTTCCTTAAGGGTTGCGTTTCGTAAAAACTCAACTCTCAAGTGCTTACCCATTAATCCATGTTGGCCATTAAAGGCAAGAAAGCAGGAGCCGTTTGGCATTTTATTGCCATACAGATCGCTTTCCATCACATAAACCTCCTCCAGGAAAGGATAGATGAATACTCTTGCTTCTGGTGAGATTTGTGCATTAATGGAATTATCTGTTAGCCGCAGACCAATTTTGCTGATGGTTTCCTGGTCGATATTAACGTCGTCAGTGCTTTGCATGGTTTTGTATTTGTGGTCTATTAATCGTTGGTTAGGATGATTTTTAAGGCTTTCTCTTCTGCGGCATTCGCAAACGTTGCATACGCTTCCATTATATTTTTCAAAGAAAAACGATGTGTAATAAGTTTACCTGCATCGAGTTTGTTTGCCATCACGGTTTTTAGCAACATTGGTGTCGTAACCGTATCCACTAATCGGGTCGTAATAGTAATATTCTTCGACCATAATGTTTCGAGGTGGAGGGAGACCGCTTTGCCGTGGACACCAACATTGGCGATCCGGCCACCGGCACCAATGATTTCCTGACAAAGTTCAAACGTTGACGGAATCCCTACTGCTTCAATCGCTACATCAACACCTTTGTTTTGGGTTAACCGCATAATTTGTTCTGTTGCATTTTCGGTGGAGCTGTTGATGGTTTGTGTTGCACCGAACTGTTTCGCCACAGCCAAACGGTTCTCATCAATGTCAATCACAATAATTTCTGCCGGCGTGTAAAATTGTGCGGTAAGTAAAGTAGCAAGACCAATGGGTCCGGCACCTACAATTGCGACTGTATCGCCGGGAGCCACCTGCCCATTTAATACCCCGCATTCCAGGCCGGTCGGTAAAATATCGCTTAGCATAACCAGTGCTTCTTCATCTATATTGATTGGTATGTGATAAAGACTCGTATCAGCATAGGGTATGCGGACAAATTCCGCCTGCGTGCCATTAATTAAATGACCAAGCAGCCATCCACCATCTTCACAGTGTGAGAACATCGCTTTTCTACAGAAAGAACATTTGCCGCAAGAAGTTATGCAGGAGATCAGCACATGATCACCTTTTTTAAAACCGGTGACGGCACTACCTACCTGCTCAACAACTCCGACGCCTTCATGCCCAAGTATTCTCCCTTCGCTCACTTCGGGAACATCACCCTTAAGGATGTGCAGGTCAGTCCCGCAAATAGTTGTTTTTAAAATCTTTACCAGAGCATCTGTCGATTTCATGATCTGCGGCTTTGGTTTTTCCTCCCAAGCCTTTTTACCAGGACCGAGATAAACCATTGCATTCATTTTAGCGGACTTATTTGCAATCGGAATGTTGATTCCTTTCGAAGCAGGAATCATCGGCCTTGTATCAGACATGTGAAGGATTTTGGACCAGCAGAATAACTGATCAACTGTAAGGTAGTCTTATTAAACCGGCTATGGTGTTAAGGCGTAGCTTTTCGTCGAACTACTTTTATTTAGATCACGTTAATCAAACTCATCTCAAACTGCATGTATTGGTTGTCTCGTCGAATAAAAGATTCAGCGCATATTTTTACCAGTAGCCTTAGCGATCAGCTATAAACCAGTCAAGTACAGCGAAAACATTATTCCTTTAAAAAGGGATTGCCTCCTTCTCTTCTCACTTAAGGACTCTTTCAGCAGGAAAATGCATGTTTTCTTTTTCCTGGTTAAACTTTTTAAGCAGGATTGCATATGAGATCTTTAGCAGTTTTGTTTTCATATAAATAGCTTTTACCTTACCAAACTCCACGTGTTTTAGAATACTCGAACTAAGCAAGGTTTCTCTTTCTAGAATGAGGGCTTCAAGCGCTATTAACTTTGCTTCTAAATTCCGTTCTGACATGACGAAAGTTTTTTTGTGATGCAAATAAAAGTGTCTCTTGGTAAGGATGAAGAATGAACTTGTGTATGTAGCAATTAAAAAAAGCCCGCGCATCAATAATGGCGGGGCTCTTTACACATGCTAAACGGATCATAAAATGTTTTCTGGTTAAGGGATTAAAGCATGTATTGTCTTCAAAGGGCGATGCGGCAGTTTGCCCAATCGTTGTAGGGTAACTTTACTTCGTGTGCATTGGTATGGGCTGATACAAGTTTTTGATTTGTTGTTTACAGCTTAAATCCAAGTGTGAAACTCAATACGCGATGTTTATTGTTATTATCCTCGCTGCTTGTTGTACCACTCTGCAGCTTGGCAAGTCCGACCCCGTAGTTCGCTGTTACTACGATGTTCTTGATTTCGAAGCCAGCCATAGCATTCACACCATAATCAAACCTGCGTACAACACCCAGGCCGGTGCCTTCTTCCTCATCAAATGTGGTGGGGTCGTCGTCTGAGAACGTAATGCTCCGCTCAAAATCATACTCAGCGCCAATCAACCGACCTTCTGTTTTTACCTTACCGCCAATGCCAACAGCTGCGTAAGGACCTGCACCAACAAACAAACCACTTTGTTTGGCGAATGGCAGCATCAGCTTAAGGTTTAACGGCACTTCGATATACCGCGGATTAAAACTCTGACGGAAGTAACCATTCTGGCCTTCGGTGCCATTTTGCACTTTCGCACCTTTGCCCGTGTAGAGGACACCAGGTTGCAGAGAAAGCACTGATTTTACCAGCGGAATGTCGGTCACCAAGCCAAGCTGGAAACTGGTGAGCTGGTTGGATTCGTTCACACGACCATTATCGGTTACCGTTACATTGGCAAGGTTCACGCCACCTCGAACCTGGAGTTTTTGTGCCTGCGAAGCAAAAGCGAAAGTTGTAAAGGCGATCAAAAGGAGAATGCTCTTCATCTCCGTAAAATCATTAAATACTCTATTCATCATCATTAATTTAAAAGTGATAGGATTTTGGCAGAGGATGGTTTTCTTTAGCAATGGCCACCGGTTGGCCATTGCTAAAGAAAACCTACTTTATTTTTTCTATTTCGCTCTTCACTTTACTGCCCGGTAAGTAAATCTGAAACCCAAGATTCAAAGACAGGCGGCTGGAGGTGGCATTTGAGCCAAAACCAAGAATGCCGTTGTACTTCAACAAAGACTCAAGCGCAATGTTGTTGGTAACAAAATAAGCAAGTCCAGGACCGAAGCCCAAGCCGAGACCATTCGTATTGTTGCCACCTGGAGTATTCACGCCCTGAATCCCAACGTTTGCTTCCATTAAAAACCGGGTCGACCTTGCCACGTTTACATCAGCGGTCGGAAAATAATAGCGACCCAATCCACCGACACCATAACTAACATTCGTTCCTGCCTCTTTGGCTGTAGCCAAACCGAAATCAACATAACCGCCCAAGGCTAGGTTATCGCGGACAAACCAGGCGACCTTTGGGGTCAGGCTCATATTGAATGTGGAGCCTTCATTTAATCCCAAGTCAAAGCCGGCCAGGTCGCCGCCAATAAGTACGGAACCTTTTTGTAATTGGGCCTGACTCTGGATAGCTCCTACTGCGGATACAAATAATGCGAACAATAAAACTTTCTTCATAACTGGTGTTTTTATCTAACCCATGATTGAATTAGAGATCTTCCTGGGTTAGAACATTTACGGAACAAAGGTCACCCTTTTACCTGCTTGGGATGTTACACGATTATAGCAGAGGGTTACATCTTTTACTGATTGAACAGGTGTCCTGGCTGTTACAGAAGAGATCAGCCCCTCTGTTGCTTTTGGAATAAGAAGAAGAGTAAACAGTGTTACCAATACCCTATTGGGCCATGTAAACAAAAGCTCAACTTTTGCAAATTTCACGCAAGCACTCACTTCTCCTGAATTAAAACAGTGATTGCTTACAAGTGCACAACCCCTACTTAAAATTGATTAGTTGATAAAACCACTCTGCTATCCGGGTACTGTACGTTGGCATCATCCTCGGCGGTAATAAATATTCTTTTTGGTTTGGCGGCTGAAACAGTCTCGAAGTCCGCTTTTAGCTTACCCGATAAAAACCCGGTCGATGTATTAATCTGGCCAATGTTCTTATTTACTTGATCGTCGGCTTCCATCCAAACGATATACATCTTTTTTGGTGGCTGGAGTCTGTCGGGTGCTGCTAGGTTTGACAGCACTATTTTTATATTGTAGTTGTTATTATCGTCTTTTTTAACCTTCACAGTACCTTCTGCCGCCGGAACAACGGAGGAGGCATTGAACCTAAGTTTGCTGGCACAGGATGCGAAAGCAATTGCTATTACGAATAAAGTAATAAACAGAATATTTGTTTTCGCCTGTAATGTGGTAATGATGTATTTCATAAATTCTATTTTCATTTATACAGCGATAGCTCATCTCAACAGAACACGGTTAATCATCATAACCACTCTTGATAACTGTAGAGATCATTTTAAACTGTTGGGTGGCGTTGATACAATGCCTTGCATGGGCAGGAACGATAATGCCTTCGCCCAATGTGAGGACAAATTCTTTTTCATCGATTACCACTTCGGCACTACCATCAATAATTTGAATGAAGGTGTCAAAAGGAGATGTTTTCTCTGCCAGCTCTGCACCGGCATCAAATGACGAGACGGTGACATTGCCTGTTGTTTTCTTAATGATCGTTTTACTCACGACCGCATTAGGGACGTATTCAATAATCTCCACAATAATGTGTGCTTTTGATTTTACAAGCTCTTTGAGATCTTCTCCATTCCCTGTGTCACTTTTTTTCATTCGGTTGTTTTTCTTCTGCAAAGTTGAGCTGAAACAACCGATGGGTTCTTACACAACTCTGGGAATACCTTGCATGATTTACTGATAACAAAAGAAGAAAGTTGCCGATTGTGCTACAAGTTCTCGCGGGCAATCAGCCGTTTGTGCTTCATATGTTTAAAGAAGGTTGGCGTAAGGCCAGTGATTTTCTTGAACTGGTTGGAAAGATGAGACACGCTGCTGTAGTGAAGTTTGTAGGCAATTTCGGTAAGCGTTAATTCATTGTAAATGAGCAGTTCTTTGGCCTTTTCAATTTTATGGGAAATAATATATTGCTCGATGGTCGTGCCTTTTACTTCTGAAAAGAGATTAGACAGGTAGTTATAATCATACCCCAGCTTTTCACTCAGAAAGTTCGAGAAATTAAGCGTAGGCGGCTCGTCGGTGTAATGAATCATTTCTACGATGATGTTCTTTACCTTTTCAATCAGCACACTTTTTTTGTCGTCCATTAATTCAAGGCCAAACCGGTGCAATGCTTCTTGCAGTTCGTTTTGCTTTTTGGGGCTTAGCTTTTCTTTAATTTCGACTTCACCTAACTCTATAATAATGAAATGAAGGTCTAGTTTTTCCAACTCAGACTTTACAATCATTTTGCATCGCAGGCTGACCATATTTTTTATCAAGAGCTTCATGGATAATCTCCACAGTTGAAGGTAAGCTTCATTTCCCATTAATCTTTAACAAGCAATACGCTAGACTATCTAGGGATACTACCAGAAGATGGCCAAGCCGATCAACCAGTAGACCCTTTACAGTATTTACTGGACTATTTCATTGAAAAAGGCTGGATAATTGAAGACGTAGTGTAAGCTTCCCCGCTATTGAAGCCTTCCCCTTTATAGGATGGTGCTAATTTAGACTTTGTTGATTTTGTTTTTGGTAATTGTTTACTGTCATTGCTGGTGTTTTTCCATTCAGTGCCTGGTGCGGATGGAAGTTGTTGTACTGGTGCTGCCATGTCATACGTCAGCCGAAAGTAGACGATTCGCTTAGGTTTGTAAGAGAGTTTTTAGTACTTCATAGGGTGTTTTGCCAGCATGTGCGCCGTGTGGCCTTTCGAAGTTATAAAAGTTCTCCCACTGGCTTAGTTTCTCCGTTAAATCCACATCATCTTTGTAGGTTAACAGTTGATAAAATTCCTGGTGATCGGTGAGATGGGAACGCTCAACTTTTCCGTTCAGCTGTGGTGTGCGAACCTTGATGTAGTGGTGCTCCATTCCCAAATCTTCCACATGCCAGTGAAACTTCGCCTGGAATTCGTGACCCCTGTCGGTGCGAATGGTTTTAATGCGAAACGGGAACTTTTTTACTACATAGTTTATAAACTCAATAGCATTTGCCTGGTTCTGCTGTGGGTAGATTTGTAGGGCTCTAATGCGAGTTGCATCATCAATAGCGGTATACTGGAAACGCTTATATTCATTTTCTACCAAATCCTTCAGCAACAGCACTTTTACATCCACCTGCACGTGATGGCCGGGTACCGATTTGTTATAACGTCTGGAATGTAAGGCTCTGCGTGCTGCCTTCTTCTGCAGGCGCTGAACACCGTAGCGTTTAAGGATTCTGGAAACACTCGACTCGGAAATTGCGATGTCATGGTAGCGCTCCAAGTACCACTTGATCCGCCAGGATCCAAGTTGGTAATCCTTACGAAGGAACAGCACTTTTTCGATGATCTCTTCCTTGATCTTGTTTGGGTGGTTGTAGGCAACTGGATGCTTCTTCAACAGGCCATCTTCACCATCTTTGTCATAGATTTTCTTCCACTTGTAGTAGGTAGCCTTTGGTACTTTAAACTCCTTCAGCGCCTTCGCAACAGATCCGAAGCGCCTCGCATATTCCAGTACCATCAGTTTTTTTCTGAGCTTCAAATACGCGTTTACATCCTTAGTTAACTCCATAAAACACTATTTAAGTTTTTAGGGGAATGGTCTACTAAGGTCTGAAGTATTTACAGGTTTTCATGTGAAAAGAAGGTTTACCGATTTGCAGGCAAAAGCAGCAAAGGTAGGATAATGGCAGTGGTTACCTGAATTTACATCAGGCAGATTTACGTGGTATTTCACGTTAAGTCCTGAGGATAATAGACCTGCCAGGTTTCGTCATAAAGTGGTGCGTTCATCTGGTAATCGAGGTAGAAACGGTGACGTTTCTTCATGCTACGAAAACACTTTAGTTCTTTTGATGAATAGCCTGCCCTGGTAAGGTAAAAGCCAATAGCCTGGTGATAGGGATAATGATAATTGAGGTGCTCCAGCAGTTGCCTTAGTCGTTGCACATCAATGCGGCCCTTTCCCTCCCGGTAAGCCTGTAAAACAGTATTTGCACCGCGGCCATACTGTGGCCGGACAGTTATGTCGAGTAAGGTTCTTTCCAGGTCAGTGAGACGTAGCTTTCCTTTTTGCTCTACCCCTTCCCCTTCGCTGTACTGCCCGGTCAGGAGCAGAAACTGGTGGCCTTGCCAGGTTATTTCCGTGCCGGACCTTCGCTGCGGTTTTGCAAAAGCAGTGTCAATGGCCTCCTGTGCCAAGACGATTGTTTCTTTCTGACGCGGATAGCCTTCTTTAGAAACATAAACTATCGGGGGCTCTTCGTTTATTAACCCGTGAATAAATGCCGCCGAGGCATGTGAGAGGTAGGAATTGTCTTTTAGCGAAAGCGCAATTTCTGCAAGGGAGGGTATACCAATCAGGTAGCGCTCCAGTGTACCACTTGGTGTATCGAGATAGATCGCTTCCAGGCTGCCCTGTTTGATCAGAAATTGAAGATAGGCGGCCGGTTCATCTTCCAGCGGATCGTTGATGGCACGTGCAAAATCAGCGATGATGTTTCCAAGTGTCCCTGGTGTATGAACGGCTACCGGGAGTGTGGAAAGATAACGGGGTAGCTTTTGTATAATGGGTTCTCGAAAACGCAATAGTGACGGACCCTTTTTTGATATATCAAAAAAGGGTCCGTCACTGAAGTTCAGGGTTATTCCTATCATTTCCAAATTTCCTAAATATGTAGGTTATTTTCAACAGAATGTCTTATTTTGCGGATATTATCCAATAAATTAATGAAAACAAAACGTGCTGTCCTATTCCCCAAGCACCAGCAACTGCTGGAAAAAATGGGCGAAAATATCAAACTGGCCCGCAAACGGCGGCGATTGACCACGGTGCAGGTAGCTGAACGGGCGGGCATTGATCGCTCCACCCTGCATGAAATCGAAAAAGGGGCCCCCAGCGTTTCGTTAGGCGCCTATTTCAACACCCTGCGGGTCATGGGCCTGCAGGAAGACTTTTTAAAACTGGCA
>DATKHJ010000247.1:0-10380 GCA_035510335.1 Flavisolibacter sp.
CCGTAGCAGACCGCATATCGTTTTCGCTTTTAAAAAACTCAAGGCCCAGTACCATTTCCAATCCCAGGATAAAAATCACAATCGATCCGCCTACCGCAAACGAACCCACATCAAGCCCCAGCAAATTCAGAAACGGCGTTCCCAGGTAAAGAAAAAGAATCATCAGCCCCCCGGAAATAATCGTCACCATCCCTTCCCGAATGCCGCCCAGTTTGTTCTTCATCGAAATCAGAATGGGAATGGTGCCAATGATATCGATAACGGCAAATAGCGTAAACGTAACAGTGAGGTAATGGTTTAGCTGAAAGTCCATGGTTCCGGGTTTGTGCAAAAATAGCGGCTTCAACTTACTGTGGCAGCAGGTCGAGAAAGTAAAAGCCGGCTTCCCTTTTTGGGGTGGTAAAGCATTCGTCAGCTGCCGCTGTTGCCGGTGCGGGATAGGCTTTAAAAACCGTTTCGCCTTTGGCAAAATTTACGGGAGAAGAAAACAGCGGACCATCAAAAACAAACGTGTGGTATTCGCCGTTCTCGCCGCAGGCATCAACGCCGGTTGGTAAATCGTTCAGGAAGGCTTCATCCAGGAGCCTTCCGCAAAAGCTTTTATCAAGGTAAGTGCTGTTTACACAAACAACAACCGCTTTAAATCCTGCCTCAATAAATTGCCGAACGACTTCGCGGCCATCCATCTTCCAGATTGGAAAAAGGCATTGCAAATCATCTTTGGCTAAAAGGTTTTCGCGGTATGTTTTCAGGTCTTCTAAAAACACATCGCCAAACATTGCATGGGTATAACCGGCTGCTTTCAATTCATTGTGCTTTGCACGAACAGCTTCTTCGTACACCTGCATGCCGGGCATTTCGGGCAGTTCAATGGTGTGTAGGGGAAGACCAATAGCCGCCGCTTGTTGTTGCAGCAATTCTCTTCGCACACCGTGCATGGAAATGCGATTGGTTGCCGTATTAACCGAAGTTAGCAAGGCATCTACCTTAATGTCTTGCTGCATGGCAAGAAATAAAGAAAGAGCGGAGTCCTTGCCTCCGCTCCAGTTCATAAATGTTTTCATTTACTGACGTTCACTTGTTTGTTTATGGGCTCACAAGTTAGTGTACAACGTTCTGCGTTGCTTCAACTATCATAACCTGAACCGCAACCCACCGTAGGCATTAAAGCCAGCGGTTTTGTAGCCGTAAATATCGGCATAGGTTTCGTCAAATACATTACGCAGATCGGTAAACAACCGCAGCTTATTTTGTAGCAACGCATACTCCACGTAGAAGTTCACCAGGGTATAAGCTTTCAGCGTGATGGATTGCTGATCAAATGTTACCGGGTCGAAATAAACATCTTTGCTTTGCCCGATTGCATTCAGGTTAAGCGATGCATACAATGATTTGGTGATTTGCGTACCCAGGAAAATGTTCACCGTGTTTTTCGGACGGCGCAACAGGTTGAAATAAGTAGTGTCTTTGCCGCTTTGTTTGGTTGTGATCTTGCCATCGACATAACTGTAAAATGCCCGCAGTTGAATGTTTTCCGTAAGATGTAATTGCCCGTCGAGTTCAATACCAAAATCGCGTTGTTTATCCTGGTTAATATAATTGGATTGGAAGGTGGCAGGATTGTAGAAAAAAGCAATCGCATCGCTAACGTTCCGATGGAAATAAGTGGCTCGTAAACTGCCTTTGCCATCTTTTGTAAAAACCTGTGCACCGGTTTCAATGTTAAGCGAAGTCTCCGGCTGCAGTTGCCTGTTACCATACACCGAAAACAACTGGTAAAGGCTTGGCGTTTTGTAACCCGATGAAAGATTGGCAAACACTTTTATCCGTCTCTGAATAAAATAAGAAGGGTTGATGTTGAAAGCCGCATTGCTTCCATACTCGGAATGATGATTGAAGCGTCCACCACCTTCAAGCGATAGATTATTAGCTGAGTAGTTTAGAGCAGCGTAAACGCTTCCCTGGCTTTGCTTTACACTGTCGCCGCTTTGCACTGTTTTGGAACTGCCAAACGGACTCACCTGCAAGGCATCATAGTCGGTGTTGGATGAACGAAAGTCACCACCGGCCGTCAGGCGAAAATCGCCGAAAGGATAAACAACAAAAGCTTCTGCAAAATGCTCGGTGGCTTTGTAAGCACTTTGGTTGTAGATGTAAAATCCATTGCGGCTTTGGGTAGAATCATCCAGGTAATTGCGTTCTGTATTGTTTAACTGGTAAAGCACGTTCAACTGGCCTTTGCCAATGTTGATGATATTCTTTACACCTGTTTGCAAATTCTTTGCATCGTAGTTAAAGTCCAGTTCATCTACAAATGCGTCGTTGTCCAGCGCTCCTTTGTTTTTGCTATACCTTACAAATGGTTGTATGCGAAAAGCCTTGGATGCCTGTATGCCAAGATTGGCCTGCACGCTGTTTTGGTTGTAGCCATCGCGGTCAAATGGCTGTGTAGCATTAAACGGTTGTTGCGCTTCGGAAAAACCTTTTGTGCTGAAGTGAGAATAAGCCAGGTTGTAATCGAAGCCTTTCACAGCGCCGCTAATACCGGCGTTTGCCCGCCATGTGTTGTAGCTCCCGTAATTCACTACGCCGTTCACCGAAACTGGTTTGCTTCCGCCTTTGCGGGTAATGATGTTGATAACGCCGGCAATGGCATCGCTTCCGTACAGGGTGCTTTGGCTGCCTTTTAAAATTTCTACCCGTTCTACAATGTCCACCGGGAAGTAACGGATGTCAAAATTGCTGCCAATGCCCGATGCATCGTACACCGGAACACCATCAACCGTAATCAATGTGTGATCTACCTTGGCGCCACGTAGGTAAATGCTTTTGTCTTTGCCGGCATTGTTGGTGTAGCCGTTAATGAAAACGCCACCTAATTCGGTGATCACTTGTGCCAGGTCGCGGCTGCCTGCTTTTTCAAGCTGCTGGCGATTGATGGTAACAACTACCTTGCCGGTTTCGGTTGTTTTAGTAGAGAACTTTGTTGCAGTGAGGGTGATGTTTTCCAGTGTGTCTTTCCGCTCTTGCGGAGCAAGTTGTGCCTGAAGCTGACTGCCGATGAGTAGTGCAGTCACGGCAAAAAAATTTCTCATTGGTTTAAAAAATTTTTGGTGACTGCTTTCAGAAAAATAAAAATAGAGAGAGCGATAACCGCGGTTTTATCCCTTTCTCTGCTTTTCCTCCGAAAGCATGAATGTTGTGAAACGCAATTGGCAGGTCTTCTGGCTTAATGATTCTTTCAAACACCTTCCCGCGAAATTGTCCACAGTGGTTTTTTGTTTGAAAGATCGGGTGATAAATATTCATTACTGATTACTCATCACTCATCATCTTACAGCTACGGGGATAGCGCCGGACTTACACCGGCTTCCCTTTTCATCCTCCGCCTTGAGGCGGAAGAACCAATTGCGGGGCAAATGTAGGAGAAAAATGGTTTGGTGTTTGGGATTTGGTGTTTGGCGTTGGCGTGATTAGAGCAGAAACTTTTCTTAGGCCGTTCTTGTTTTTTGGTGTAGGATAGAAGAAGTCAATTGAGCTGTAGAATCTCTTGCAATGGCACGGAGAGAAAGTATCTAAACAACTCCAAATGCCAAATCCCAAACGCCAAATTCAAACTAAAAACGCATTCCCTTATCTTCAAACCATGATGAAGAAACAAAAGCTGCAGCTTTTTGATCTTACCATGATCATCATCAGTTTCGTGATTGGCATGGGTATCTTTCGTACACCGGTAAATGTTGCAGCGGCTACTCCTACTCCCTTTGTATTTTATTTGTGCTGGATCGCCGGCGGACTGGTGGCCTTCTGCGGCGCACTTACTTACGCCGAAATTGGTTCGCGGCTGCCGGTAACCGGCGGTTATTACAAAGTGTTTGCTTACGCTTATCATCCATCCATTGCCTTTGCCATCAACTGCATTATCCTGGTCTCCAATGCAGCGTCGTGTGCGGCCGTTGCACTGGTTGGTGCCGAGTATATCTCCAGCGTTTTAATTCCTGCTTCCAAAGACGCCGCTTACATGCAAGTGGCCGGTAATGCCGAATCATTCAAAACCATCCAGGTTGTAATTGCACTGGTGGCCATTGCACTTTTCTACGTGGTAAACATGCTTGGCCTGCGCATGAGTGCCAAAACACAATCGGTGCTCATGATCATCAAGATTGGTATGGTGCTGTTATTGATTGCACCGCTGTTTTTTGCAGTGAACGAATCGCCTGCCGTATCGGCCATTAGCCGGGGCGAAATGAGCCCGTTGCTGAGCGAATACATCAAGGCCTTTGGTATTGGCCTGGTGGCGGTAAGTTTTAGTTACGGCGGCTACCAGCAAACCATCAATTTTGGCGAAGAAATAGAACGACCCAACAAAAATATTCCGCGAGGTATTTTCATTGGCATTTTCGTCATCATTCTCCTGTATGTATTAATCAACTATGCCTATGTGCAGGTCATTGGTTTTGAAGAATTGAAAACCAGCAGCAACATTGCAGCCATCATGGCCTCGAAAGTGTTTGGTGTGCATGCTGAACGTATTTTATCGGTGCTGTTATTTCTTGGCGTACTGGCTTATGTGAATGCAGTGTTATTGAGCAACCCAAGAGTTATGTACGCCATGGGCGAAGACAAGATTCTGCCCGCAGCTTTTGCCCGTCGCAACAAGCGGGAAGTGCTGACCATTTCGCTGACCGTGTTTGCGGTAATGGCAGGTCTGATTGTTTTCTGGGCGCAGGCTTTCGACAAAATTTTGAGCTTCACTATTTTTCTAGATTGCTTCGGCATGGCCTTGTCTGCCGGAACCATTTTTATTATTCGCCGGCGAACAAAACATTTAAACGGCACGGGCATTTTCAGCATGAAGCTTTATCCTTTGCTGCCGCTGATCTTTATTCTCGCCTATGTATTTGTTGCCGTCAGCATTGCGCTTGATTATGAAAAAAATGATTATGCAGCCTTGACCGGCATTGGCGTGCTGGCCTTTTTTACCGGACTGTATTTTATTGTACGAAGCCTGAAACCAAAAGAAGATGACAAACCCGATAGCGAATCTTTCTTACATCATAAATGAACTGGCAGAAGACCGTGAGCAGTACTTCAATTCCATTGCGCCGCCCATTGTGCAATCGTCCAACTTTGCCTTTAAAACGGTTGCCGAACTACGCACAGCGTTTGAAGATGAAATGGGCGGTTATCTGTACAGCCGCGGGCTGAACCCAACCGTTGATATTCTGCGCAAGAAATTAGCGGCGCTGGATGGTGCGGAAGATTGTCTTGTTTTTAATAACGGTGCGGCGGCCATATTTGCAGCCGTTCTTGCCAATGTAAAAGCCGGTGACCACATTATCTCGGTTCGCAATCCCTACACCTGGGCGCAGCGAACGTTTGATGTAATTCTTTCCCGCTTTGGCATTACCACTACATACATTGATGGGGCAACCATTGAAGAATTTGAAGAAGCCCGCAAGCCGTACACCACCTTCATTTATCTCGAATCGCCCAACTCATGGAACTATGCCATTCAGCCAATTAAAGAAGTAGCAGCGTTTGCTAAAAAACACAACATTGTTACGCTGATTGACAATAGTTACTGTACGCCGCTTTACCAACGTCCAGTTGAAATGGGCATTGACTTGTGCATGCAGACAGCAACCAAATACATTAGTGGACACAGCGATACATTGGGCGGTGTGCTGAGTGGCTCGCATGCCATGATGAAGAAGATTTTTGATTCGGAATACCTCAATGTTGGCAGTGGTATTCAGCCGTTCAATGCCTGGCTGCTGATTCGCGGCCTGCGAACTTTGCCGGCACGGTTGGAGAAAATTTCAAAGACAACCGCGGAAGTGTTGCCGTTTTTAAAAGCCCATCCAAATGTTGAACAGGTTCTCTTTCCACTGGACGAATCATTTCCGCAATATGACCTTGCCAGGCAACAAATGAGCGGTGCCTGCGGGTTATTTACGTTCACGCTAAAGAACGGAACCATGGAACGCATCACCAGGTTCTGCGAATCGCTAAAGCATATTTTAATGGCGGTAAGCTGGGGCGGACATGAATCGCTAGTGATACCAAAATGCGCCGGGCTGCAACCGCACGAGTTTGATGCAACCAAAATTGAACACCAATACATTCGTCTATACACCGGTTTGGAAGAACCGGGTTATATTATTTCGGATTTAGCACAGGCGTTAGATGGTTTGTAGTTTGTGGTTGGTGTGAAGCGTTCTTTTCCTGTGCTTATTTTTATCATGAAAAGAGTTGTCGCCGTAAAGACAACAAACACTATGAACAAGACATTTAAATGGATACTCATCTCGCTCATTCTACTGGCTGTTATCTGGCTGGTAGCAAGAGTAGCTTTTAATAAAGGCAGCGATGACATCAAAGTAACTGCGGAAGCCGTAACCAAACGAACGATTGTAGAAACTGTTTCTGCCAGCGGCAAGATTACCCCGGCGCTTGAAATCAAAGTGGGTTCGCCCATTGCCGGTGAAGTAGTGCAGTTGAATGTGGAAGAAGGCGACACGGTGAAGAAAGGACAGGTGCTGGCACGTATCCAAGGCGATCGCACCGTCAGCAGCACACCACGCATTTCCGTTCCAAACGTGCCGCCAGGCTTTGAAGGCTTGTTGCAGGGCATGCAGCAGCCACGCAGTTCTGGTGCATCTTCCAGTACCATTACAGCGCCCATTAGCGGTACAGTTTTGGGTTTGAACATCCGCGCCGGCGAACGCATTGGCGCTATGCAAATGCCGGGTTCGGAACTAATGCGCATTGCAGACATGGCCAACATAGAAGTGCGGGTAGATGTGAACGAGAACAACATTATTAAAGTCAGCATAGGAGATTCGGCCGATGTGGAAGTGGACGCCTATAACAAACGCAAGTTTAAGGGTGTGGTAACGACCATTGCCAACAGCACCGGCAAACGTGATGCGCAGTCGTTTCTTTCGGCCGATGTAACCAACTACGAAGTTCGTATCAGGTTACTGCCTTCTTCGTATGCTGATTTGTATGATACAACAGAAAGACGGCGGTTGCCTTTTCGTCCGAACATGAATGCACGGGCCGATATTAAAACGCGGAAACGGGATGGTGTTTTAAGTGTTCCGGTTGGCGCTGTTACATCAAGAGTGCAAGGAAGCGATGAGGCATTGAAAAATGAAAAAGATGATAACGCAGTGCAGGATGCCAACGCAGCCGAAAGCAATGAACTGGAAGAAGTGGTGTATGTGATGAAAAGCGATGGCTCAGTAGAAAAACGGGTGGTAACAACCGGCATCCAGGATTTTAATTATTTCGAAATCATCAGCGGGTTAAAAGAAGGCGAACGGGTGGTAACCGGCCCTAACACAGCAGTTGGTTCTACTTTGCGTACTGGCACAAAAGTTCGTGTAGTGAAGAAAGATCAGTTATTTCAAACCAAGTAAGATGCAGACATTCAGGATAGGCGTGATTGGCAACGGCAGTTGGGCAACGGCATTGGTAAAAATAATTACGGATGGGGGGCTACCTGTTAACTGGTGGATACGCAACGCTACTTCTATTGACTACATCCAGCGCCGCAAACACAATCCGCATTATTTGCAATCGGCTTATTTTGATGTTGCCTTATTAAACATGCAGGCCGATGTGCAGGCAGTGATTGATGCATCTGATTTACTTGTAGTCGCCGTTCCTTCGGCTTACATTGAAGGTGTGCTGGAAGCAGTTCGTCCTGACTCGTTAAAAGACAAGAAAATTCTTTCCGCTATTAAAGGGTTGGTGCCCGGACAGGATGTGTTGCTGAATGAATATTTGCAAAAACATTTTTCCGTTGAACTGAAGAATTATTTCGCGGTGTTAGGCCCCTGCCATGCAGAAGAAGTAGCGGCTGAAAAACTTTCCTACCTAACATTTTCGGGTGTGGATGAAGAAACTGCCGAAAGCATTTCGCAGTGTTTTAAAGCGCCATACATCAACACCATTGTTAATCCCGACATTGTAGGTGTGCAGTATGCCGCCGTGCTAAAAAATATTTATGCCTTAGGCGCCGGCATTGCACACGGACTGGAATATGGTGATAATTTTTTGAGCGTTTACATTGCCAATGCAGCCGATGAAATGGCCGGCTTTCTGCGCAAAGTGGGCATTAAGCATATAGTTGTGGGTGAACATGAAAAAGCAGCCGCTTTCCCAAAGAAAAAAGACATGAACTACGCGGCCTCCGTTTACCTGGGCGATTTGCTGGTAACCTGTTATTCGTTGCACAGCCGCAACCGCACCTTTGGTAACATGATTGGCAAGGGTTACAACGTAAAAGCTACGCAGTTAGAAATGAACATGGTGGCGGAAGGCTATTACGCTTCGCGGTGCATTTACAATTTGAATAAAAGCATTGGCGCAGAGATACCGATTGCAGAAACGATCTACAAAATTTTATGGGAGCGGCAGTTACCGGCGGAGGGTTTTAGAGAGGTGGAAGAGGTGCTGGTGTAAAAGCAATCCAACGGTTCTTTCCGTAAGCTGTTGACGTCTTCGCCAACCTTAGTACTGCATCATTATTTCTTCTGTTCCTGATTAGCAAGTCTTTCCTTCTCCAACTGTCTGATCTCGTGGGTAACAAAGTTTATTTTCTGATCGAGAGATACAACAGTTTCTGCCTTTTGCAAATAAGCCGTATCATTTAACAAAATTTCCACTGGTTTCTCTTTTTCATAGGCCGTAAGATTTCTTTCTTCTGCGGCCCTCAGCCTGACGAGGGAATCTTTTTGGCGCATCAGCATATCCATGCGGCTTTTGAATGTGTCATTATCGGTTGAACTGTTGCAACTGAGTAGCAGGAATAAAACGGGCAGAAGCTTCACCCGTCGCACAAAGTCTTTGTTCTTCATTTAAAATTGCTGTTAGAAAGATTTACTCCCGTTGAAAATTTTTATTGTCGCTGGTTGGCGCATTTACTCTTCCAACAAATCCGGCCGTCTTTCCTTGGTCCGTTGCACGGCCTGTTCGTGTCGCCATTCGTCAATTTTTGCGGTGTGCCCGCTCATTAAAATGTCGGGCACTTTCATTCCGCGCCAATCAGATGGTCGGGTGTAAACCGGCGGCGCTAATAAATTATCCTGGAAGGAGTCGGTCAGTGCTGATGTTTCATCATTCAACACACCGGGAATCAATCTTCCAACAGCATCTACCAACACAGCCGCCGCTAACTCACCACCACTTAGCACATAATCGCCAATAGAGATTTCTTTGGTTACATATTTTTCACGGATGCGTTGGTCAATGCCTTTGTAATGGCCGCAAATCAGCAGGATGTTCTCTTTCAGCGAAAGTGAGTTGGCAATCTTTTGATTCAGCGTTTCGCCGTCGGGGGTTAAAAAAATAATCTCGTCGAAGGGCTTTTCTTTTCCCAGTTCTTCAATGGCATTGGCAAGTGGTTCGGGCATCATGACCATGCCGGCGCCACCGCCGTATTGGTAATCGTCCACCTGGCCGTATTCGTTTACTGCCCATTTGCGGAGATGGTGAACTTCCACTTTCAGCAAGCCTTTGTCCTGCGCTCTTTTCATGATGGAATGCGAGAGTGGGCTTTGCAATAGTTCCGGTAATACACTTAAAATGTGAATGTGCATCCGGCAAAGATAGGCGGCCTCCCTAAATCCCTCCGAGGGAGGGATTTAGCCACCGCACAAAAGTCAGCTTAAGCAAGTTGTTTTTTTCCTTCAATTTTTTCTTTCGATGCAAGTGGGTTTCAAGCAACGGATGCAAAGAAGCAAAGGCGCAGCGTCTTAGCTCCGCTGCGTTCGCTGCGTGGAAAAAGAAAAAGACCCAATCAAAATCTGATTGAGTCTTCAAAGTATCATCGAAAAGCAAGGGTCTGTGCTTAGCGAAGCCCCTCCTTCGGAGGGGTCTGGGGAGGCCGCCTACTTCCTCGAATAATTCGGTGCTTCTCTTGTGATCTCTACATCGTGTGCATGGCTTTCACGCATGCCGGCGTTGGTGATTTTTACCAGCGTGGCATTTTGCAGTTCGGCAATGTTTTTTGCACCGCAATAGCCCATGCCGGCACGCAGTCCACCCACAAACTGGTACACGATTTCTTTCAGCAAACCTTTGTACGCCACACGGCCTTCAATACCTTCCGGTACATATTTTTTTACATCGGCTTCGGGGTCCTGGAAGTAGCGGTCGCTGCTGCCAACCGACATCGCACCCAGCGAACCCATGCCGCGGTATTCTTTGAACTTTCTTCCTTCGTAAATAATGGTATCACCGGGACTTTCTTCCGTGCCGGCAAAAATGCTTCCCATCATCACACAATCGGCACCGGCTGCCAGGGCTTTTACCATGTCGCCGGTGTAACGAATGCCACCATCGGCAATCAGCGGAATTCCTTTTTGT
>DATKHJ010000248.1:0-5309 GCA_035510335.1 Flavisolibacter sp.
ATAGAATTCATTATAAGAAAATTGTTCTTCAGCGGCAGTTTTATGCCGACTTTGTTTTGTTTGACAAGATTATTCTGGAAGCAAAAGCAACTTCAATGCTTGTTGACAGCTTTACAATGCAAACCCTAAATTATCTGAAAGCATCAGGGTTACAACTTGGCCTGATTGCCAACTTTGGCCAGTCGTCATTTACGTCTAAAAGAATTGTGTTTTAAGCTGCCTTCTGTTTTCCATTTCATTAAGCAATAACTTTCGCTGAAAATTCGTGTAATTCGTGAATTAATTCGTGTTTAATGGCTGCCTACCGTCGCATAACAAAAACCATTTTTCTCATCCTGAACATCCTTGCGGCTTTTGTTTTTTTGGCTGCATGCCTGGCGCCGGAGCTAAGTCCTGTTCAATACTGGTATATTTCGTTGCTTGGGTTGGGCTTTGGTTTCATTCTTATTACACTATTTGCCTTTATTTTTTTCTGGCTTGTGTTCAAGCCACGCTTCATTCTTATTTCGTTGGTGCCCATGCTCATTGGCTTTAACAGCATTGCCCTGTTCTTTGCCTTTAATACCACCCAAAAGTTTAATTACCAGAAAGAAAAAGGCACGCTACGGGTGGCTCAGTGGAACGTGGCCCGCTTCATTGAATGGAAACGCAACAACAACAAGGGCAGCCAGACACGCCTCAAGATGATGGACCAGATTAAAGAACAAAATGCCGATGTGCTTTGCCTGCAGGAGTTCTTTACCTCTACCGATTCTACCTACTACAACAACCTGGCTTACCTGATAAAAGAAGTGGGCTACCCTTATTTTTATTATGCGTGGATGAACGACGGCGACCGCCAGTGGTTTGGCAACGCCATCTTCTCCAAATATCCCATTATTGACAGCGGTAAAGTGTATTTCCCGCATTCCAGGTTTCCGGAAACCCTGCTGCATGCCGATATTAAATTTGGCGAAGACACCATCCGGGTGTACACCACGCACCTGCAATCGCTGAACTTTAAAAAAGAAGACTTCGACAACGTAGAAGAAATCAAGAAAGAACAGAAAGACATTCTAAAAAACTCAAAGGGCCTTTTCAGCAAAGTACGCAGTGCCATGATGGTGCGGAAGGAGCAGGTAGAGATTATCAGGGAACTGCTGTCAAACGATCCTTATCCTTACATTCTCACCGGCGACTTTAACGATGTGCCCAATTCGTACGCTTACACCACCATCAAGGGACCGGAACTGCAGGATGTCTTTCTGAAAAAAGGATTTGGCATTGGCCGCACATTCAATACCATTTCGCCAACCCTGCGAATTGATTACATCTTTACCACCAAAGATTTTTCCATCCGCCAGTTCAACCGTATTGCCCGCAACTTGTCGGATCATTACATGCTGGTGGCCGATCTGGAGTTAGGGCCTCCCCAACCCCCTCCAGTGGAGGGGCTTCGCTGAGCACAGACCCTTGCTTTTGCACGATATTTTAAAGACTCAATCAATTCTTTGATTGGCTTTCCGTTTACAGATTAAAAAAAGAAAAGAGGCAAGCGTAAAGAAACTCTCTTTGCGCCGCGGCGTCTTTACCTGAAACCCTGACCCACCAAAGGAAAGAGTGAGATAAGAAAAGCAACTCCCTTTAGCCAGCCCTTGTGCTTAGGCCTCCTCCCCACCGGGGAGGCGGGAGGGGCCGCCATCTCCCTCCTTTGGGGGATTGAGGGGGCTACCCTATCTTTGCCGCATCATGATCGCCAAGCTCCCTCTTATCTGCCGTCTTCGCTGTTGTTGCTGATATTCAGTTTCTTTGCAATCCCTTTTTGCGATCATTAATCAATCTATTTATGAGTCTTAGGGTTTATAATTCTTATACAAGAGAAAAGGAAATATTTGAGTCGTTGGTACCCGGCCATGTGGGCATGTATGTGTGCGGACCAACCGTGAGCGGCGAAAGTCACCTTGGTCATGCAAGGCCTTACATCACCTTTGATGTGGTGTACCGCTACCTGCAGCATCTGGGTTACAAAGTGCGGTATGTACGCAACATTACCGATGCCGGCCATTTTGAAGAAGAAGGCCGAGAAGCAGAAGACAAGATCTCCAAAAAAGCAGTGCTGGAAAAACTGGAGCCTATGGAGCTGGTGCAGAAATACACCAATCTTTTCCATTGGGCCATGAAGCAGTTCAATTGCCAGGAGCCCAGCATTGAACCAACTGCCACCGGACATATTGTAGAGCAGATCAACATGATTGAAGACCTTCTTCAAAAAGGCTTCGCCTACGAAATGAACGGCAGCGTGTACTTCGATGTAAAAAAATACGCAGCCAGCCACGATTACGGCAAACTCAGTGGCCGGGTGCTGGATGATTTACTGGAAACAACAAGGGAGCTGGAAGGCCAGGAAGAAAAACGCGACAGGGCCGATTTTGCCCTGTGGAAAGCCGCTCCGCCAGAGCACATCATGCGCTGGAAAAGTCCCTGGGGCGAAGGTTTCCCGGGATGGCACATCGAGTGCTCGGCCATGGCTACAAAATACCTGGGTGCACAGTTCGACATTCATGGCGGCGGCATGGACCTTCAGTTTCCGCACCACGAAAGCGAGATTGCGCAAAGCACCATTTGCAACCACACGCCGCCGGTGCGCTACTGGATGCACAATAACATGATCACCATTAACGGCCGCAAAATGGGCAAGAGCTACAACAACGTCATTAAGCTGACGGAGTTGTTCAGTGGCGACCATCCCCTGTTGGAAAAATCCTATTCGCCCATGACGGTGCGTTTCTTTATTCTGCAAACCCACTACCGCAGTACGCTTGATTTTGGCAACGAAGCCCTGCAGGCAGCCGAGAAAGGCTTGCGCAGGTTGATGGATGCATACGAGTGGCTGCAGCAACAACCCGCAACCGGCAACGGAGAGTCGGCCGTGGCTTCGGATAAAGAGCTGGATGATAAAGTGGTGCGGCTGGTAAATGAATTTGACGATTTCATCAACGACGATTTTAATACAGCCAAAGTGCTGGCCAATATGTTTGAGTTGGTGCCGGTCATCAACTCCATTAAAGACAAACAAATTTCTGCCAGTGCCTTGTCGGCCGAAACGTTGCAGCTTCTGCAAAGCAAACTGAAGACGTATGTAGAAGACATTTTGGGACTGCAAAGCGAATCGCAGGGCGAAACCGACAAGCTGAAAGGCGTGATGGATGTGCTGATTACGCTTCGCAAAGAAGCCCGTGCGTCTAAGAACTGGGCGCTGTCCGATAAAATTCGCAACCAGTTGGGAGAGATTGGGATTCAGTTGAAAGATGAAAAAGACGGCGGCATGAGCTGGTCTGTCAACTAATTACAGTCTTAAAAATTCTGGCATGCAACGTTTGTTATTTGTGTTGATTGCACTGTGTTGTTATCTGCCCACCTATGCACAAGGCGGAAAGAATCTTCGCCTCTGGAGTGCGACCAATAGGCTGACGACAGATGATTTTGAAATTAAAACAGCAAAACAGGAAGCGTTATCTTCCTTTGCGCAATTTTCTCTTGACTATGAAGTTAGAGGGATCAACTTGTTTACGAGAAACTTCAATAAAAAAGTACGGAACTACCTGATCACTTCCGCTTCGTGGATCGATACAACTGCGAACGTTGCACATGCACTTCGCTACCAGCAAACCTTATTCGACATCAGCGAAATTTATGTACGAAAGATGCGTAAAGCCCTAAAAGAAAACAAAACGCGGATAACAAAAGCTACAACGCTGGCAGAGGAATTAAACACACAATATTCGGCTGAGTTTTCAAAGCGCCGGCTTGCTTACGACAGCGAAACAAGCTATGGTTCCAACGAAGCAAAACAAAACGAATGGGAAGCGCAGATACAAAAGGAACTTGAAGAGCTAAAAGATTTTGCCTACGACAAATAAGAGAGATCAATTCTTTCTTTTCGCTCTTACCATCTCCCGCTTGCCCGGAGGTCCCGGAATTTTTTCAATGCTGAAGCCCGCAGCCTGCATGGCTCTTCGCACAACACCCTTCGAACAATAGGTCACCAGCACGCCACCCGGCAACAACATCGCAAACAGCTTTTTAAAAATTTCTTCCGTCCAAAGTTCCGGCTGCGCCGATGGGGCAAACGCATCAAAATAAACAAGGTGAAATTGCTTGTCCGTAACAAAATCCAACAAGCTGCACTGGCGTTTTTCCAGCGTAAAAAATTCATTATTCTGCCTTTCTTCATTCCAGTTGCTTTGGTGCAATTGCTGGAAAAGGTCGGAATGCCCAAGGCTATCAGTGTAGTTAAGTGTTGCGGCTTCTTCCAACAGCAACGGCGATGTTTCAACGGTTGTGTAAGAAATCCTGCTTTTGTTTTCCGCGGCCCAGATAGCCGTTAAAAAGGCGTTCAGTCCCGTACCAAAACCCATTTCAAAAATGCGCAGTGTATCAGGCCGCTCCAGGCGGCTAGATACGTAGTGCAAACCGGCTTCTATAAACACATGCATCGATTCGTGGATAGCGCCATGCACGGAATGGTACGTTACATTCATTTCAGGAACCGAAACCGTATGTGAGCCATCTTCCGTTTGTATGATTTCTTTCTTCACAACACTTGCGGCAAGTAAATTTGTTTCCTGCCGACCTCCAAAAATGGGGCAAATCCCGGTTCATACAATGGATTACATCAGCCACCTTTCAAAAGACAGTAAACTGCGGAAAGTTCTTTCCGAACAGGACGCTATTGAATTAACGCCGCGAAAAAACATACCGCTTCGGCTTTGCGCTTCTATCATGAGCCAGCAGCTTTCCACCAAAGTAGCCAAAGTTATTTTTCACCGTTTTTTAGAGTTGTATGGCGGCAAAGAGCCCACACCGCAACAAATTGCCGCCACGCCTTTCGACACCTTGCGGGCTATTGGCCTGAGCAATGCAAAAACGCAATATGTATTAAACGTGGCGCAGTTTGCCATGGAGCAGAAGCTTGACGATAAAAAGCTGCGCAAGATGAGCAACGAAGACATCATAGCCCTGCTTACGCAGATCAAAGGAGTGGGCCAGTGGACGGTAGAAATGCTGCTGATGTTTACACTCGCCAGGGAAGATGTGTTTGCCGTGGACGACTACGGCATTCAGTCGGCCATGAAAACGCTGTACAAGCTTGACGACAGCAACAAAAAAGAATTCAAGGAAAAGATGAAAGCCATTGCAGTCAAATGGTCGCCGTACCGCACCTTTGCCTGTTTGCACCTTTGGCAATGGAAAGATGCCTAGCGCAGTGCTTTGCAGGTTAACGGTTTCCGGATCGTTTACTCACTATTCACCATTGACGACTCACGTTC
>DATKHJ010000249.1:0-4929 GCA_035510335.1 Flavisolibacter sp.
ACACCACTTTCAATCCTGGCGTGTGCACAAACCAGGCTTCGTTTGACTGCGAGTGAAACGGCCCTGCTCCCACACCGGCGCCGGTTGGCATACGAATAACCACATCGGCATTCTGCCCCCAGCGGTAATGAATCTTTGCCAGGTTGTTGATGATCTGGTTAAAACCCACCGTCACAAAGTCGGCAAACTGCATTTCCATCATGCTTTTAAAGCCTTCCAGCGAAAGGCCTAAAGCCGCTCCCACAATGGCGCTTTCACAAAGCGGCGTATTGCGAACTCTCTTCTTCCCAAACTCTTCCACAAACCCTTCGGTGATTTTAAAGGCGCCGCCGTATTCGGCAATGTCCTGCCCCATTAAAATAAGGTTGGCATGTTGCTGCATGGATTGGTGAAGGCCTTCTTTGATGGCGTCGATCATGCGAAGTTCCCGTGAGTGGTGAGTGGTGAGTGGTGAATTTTGAACAGTTACTGACGACACACCATTTACCACCGACTTTGGTGCGTACACATCTTTCAATTCTTCTTCCCTGCTTACCATAATTGGCTTGCTGTCGAAACCCAGTTTCAGTTCTTCTTCGATCTTCGCTTTCATTTCTTCCCGCAGCGAAGCAACGATTGATGTACTAAGCAAACCTTCCCCAATCAGCCATTCTTCATAATTTTTAATGGGGTCTTTTACCTGCCAGGCATCAAACAATTCTTTGGGAACATATTTGGTACCGCTGGCTTCTTCGTGCCCACGCATGCGAAAAGTGACGCATTCAACCAGGTATGGTTTCTGGTTTTTAATGCAGTAGTCGCGAATGCCTTTGATGGTATCGTAAACCGTAAGAATGTTGTTGCCATCGATAATGACGGATTCCATGCCGTAGCCTTTTGCCCGGTCGGCCAGGCTTTCGCAACGGTATTGCTCACTCACCGGCGTACTTAACCCGTAGCCGTTGTTTTCAATAATAAAGATGACGGGCAGATCCCACACGGCGGCGGTATTCAACGCTTCGTGAAAATCGCCTTCGCTGGTGCCGCCATCGCCGGTAAAGGCGAGAGAAACCTTGTTCTGCTCTTTCAGCTTATAGGCCAGCGCCACGCCATCGGCAATGGCCAGTTGCGGGCCAAGGTGCGAAATCATACCGCAGATGTGGTGCTCTTTTGTACCAAAGTGAAAGCTTCGCTCCCGGCCTTTGCTGTAGCCATCCTGCGCACCCTGCCATTGCTTGAATAATCTATGCAGCGGCATGTTGCGGGAGGTAAATACACCGAGGTTGCGGTGCAGCGGCATAATCCATTCATCTTGCTGCAAGGCCATGGTTGCACCAACGGCAATGGCTTCCTGCCCAATGCCGCTAAACCATTTGGAGATGCGGCCCTGCCGCAGCAGCACCAGCATTTTTTCTTCGATGAGGCGCGGCCACAAAAGATTTTTATAGAGGTTGAGCAGTTCGCTGTCGGTTAAGTTTTTTCGCTGAAAGACCATGGCACAAATTAAGCAGCGAATGTAATACGGCTTTGCTATTCCTGTTCATCCGGCGCCTTATCTTTAAATCATGACCAAAGCCGAAGCTTCCCGCCAGGTAGATGCGTATATCGAAAGCCTTCCGCAGCCGCAACAGGCGTTTGCGCAAAAGCTGCGGGAACTGTTGTTTGAAACGGTTCCGAACATTGAAGAACGCTTCAGCTTTAAGCTTCCGTTTTATCATTACTATGGCATGTTTTGCTACCTGCATGCCGACAAGCACGGACTTCATTTGTGCGTTTGCCGTGGCAAAGACCTCTTGATGGCTTTTCCGAAACTGGAGCAAAAGAACCGGGCTTCCATTGCATCGGTTACGGTGCATCAATGGAGCGATTTTGTAAGACTGGAAATTACAACGCTCATTGGCGCTGCTGCCGAATGGAACAGGGAAGCATCGCTGCGAAAAATTCCGATCCTTCAAAAAAAGAAGAAACCTGTTTAGCGGTTACGGTCTTTGTCGCGGGCAATGGAGTGAAGAATGGAACTGACAAACGAAACAATCAAACTGAAAAGAAGGGCAGCCCACCAACCGTTCACAGTAAAATCATCAATGAGGTAATCGGTTATTTGTACAATGATGATGTTAATGACCAGCAGGAAAAGACCAAGGGTAACCAGCGTAATGGGAATGGTTAGCACAACGAGAATTGGTTTGACAATTGCATTTAAAAAGGCCAGCACCAGGGCTACAATTACGGCGGTTTGCACGCCTTTCATTTCCACGCCTGCTAAAAGCCAATCGGCAAAATACGCTGCTAAAGCCGTCACCAATATTTTCACTAAAAATCCCATGCTGCTGTTTTTGCAAAACTAAGGGAGAAGCATTTATTGAGAAGTCGAAGAAAAATCGAGGAAGAGGAAGTATTGGTTCAAGCTGCCATTCGTTTTTCAATTGCATTTGCTGAAGAAGCTTGTTTTGCCCTGCCGTACTTTCACGCCATGAACGATGAATACTTTATGCAGCAGGCCTTGCGACAGGCACAACTTGCATTTGAAGAAGATGAAGTGCCCGTTGGGGCCGTGGTGGTGATTGATAAAAAAATTGTTTCGAGAGGTTATAACCAGGTGGAAAAACTTTCCGACCCCACAGCGCATGCCGAGATCATTGCGCTGACATCGGCCTTTAATTATTTAGGTAGCAAATATTTACCCGATGCCACGTTATATGTAACGGTAGAACCCTGCTTAATGTGTGCCGGTGCTTTGTACTGGAGCAAGATCGGACGCATTGTTTACGGTGCTTCCGACCCAAAGAATGGCTACCTGCACATTACGCAGGAGACCTGGCCTTTCCATCCGAAAACAGAATTGGTACACGGTGTTTTAAAAGAAGAATGTGCGGCACTGATGAAAACATTTTTTCAGCAGAAGCGATAAAAAGAAAGGCTGCTTTTGAGCAGCCTTTCTTTTACTGTTTTATTTATCCCACCACAAGCGGTCGCTTAATGCAGCAACGGTTGGTATGTTCTGCCCGTTTTTGCTTCTTTCACCAATCGGGTACGCAAGCCGCCTGATGTAAGTTGGCAGCACCGCGTTAACCGGCAATGTAAAATCTTTGTAGGCATAGTCATACCTCCTGGCATCATTCCATGCTTCGGGATTCAGGTACGTTGCCACGTATTTTTCTTTCATGATCAACGCCCTGGTAAGATTGGCTGCACCTACCGAAGCAGCCGCCATGTATGCAACTCGTTCGGCATCTGTAGCAGGCACCTGCAATTTATCCATGTTGGCATTAATGCCGGCGAGGTAAGCAGTGTAAGCCCTTGTTGGATTTGTTGGCAGGGCCGCTTCCGCTTCAATGAATTTTAATTCTGCATACGTCATAATTAAAACAGGCGACAGGTCGGCCGTCCATGGCGATGTTGAATCAACATAGTTTTCATCTTTCACGGTGTTATTGCCCGGCGGCCTGTTGCCGGCGCCATTTACTGTACCCACCCACAACCCATGCGTTAGAACCGGGTTCGGGTCGGTTATCTTTCTGATCCGCGGATCAAACACACCATAGGTTATGCCATTCAAATGGTCAACGAATTGTTCGGAGAGCCAACCACCCAACGTAAGCGATGCATTGTTTCGGGATACCTGTGCCCAGGGATTGCGCAGCGAGAATGAGGCCATGCCTGCATCGTCGGCATTAGAGGTGTACGAGTTGCCCACCGCCGTTAAAACTGCTGCGGCGCTGTACCCGCTTGTTTTGCTCACTTTAATCAGGTTCCGTGCCTTTAATGCATGTGCTGTTTTGAGCCAGGCGGTGCGTACACCTTTGTGTATTAAATCGTTGGTGGTAGATAATTTGAGCGTGGCGGTAGTAACCGACAATTGTGAAATAGCCGAATCCAGCAGGTCATTACTGGTCTTGTAAAGGTCTTCCTGCGAATCGTATTTTGGCGTTAGCGTGTTTGGATTAAACGCATCGGAAAACGGTGCGTTTCCCCATAAATCGGAAACAAGGTTGATGTGGTAAGCCAGCAACACATTGGCCACGCCCAGGTATTCGGTAGCGCCTTGCTCAGCCGCCAGCTTTTTCAAGTCGCTGATATCGGCCATGGCATAATACAGCGCATCCCAGGTGCCCGTAAAATCAATTTCCTGGTAAATGTCGGAGGCGGCAGATGCCGATGGATTGGCCGTGTACTGCACATAGTTTGACGTAATGCTTCCAACGTTGTAGTTGTTAATGCCGGTTTTGTGTGTGGCCGTGCTTAACAACGATGCCAGCGATGGTGTTGTTACCTGGTTGGGATTTTCGTTTAAATCAAAATAATCTTTCTCGCAACTTTGAAAACCCGTAGCCAGTGCTGCCAGCAGAAGAATGTATCTGTATTTTCTAAGCATGATAAGTAAAGTTTAGAAGCCAACATTGAGGGTGAACAGGAAAGCCCTTGTTGCGGGATAAGTGAAACCGGATGTACCATCCACGTTGCTGCCGCTGTCTGCGGAAAGCGACTCAGGATCTAACCCGTAATATTTTGTGTAGAGCCACAGGTTGTTGCCGGTAACGGTAAACGAAGCCGAACGAATGACATTCTTCGGCAACCATATAACAGGCAACGCATAGCTTACACTTGCCGAACGCAACCGCACCCACGAAGCATCAGAAACAAACGGTTCGGAAATAGCACGGTAATAATTGCGGTAATAGCCTTCGCCATAATTCACGCCATCCGGACCAACACCCTGGCCCAGCCAAACCCGTTTGGTATTTGGCGTGCCATCGGCCAGCACACCGGGGAAGACATGAAACTCTCTCCGGTTAACGGTATAATCGGCAATACCAAAAGCCGCAAAGAAATTCTCGAGCCGGTTAAAGCGTTCCATTCCCCAGCGGGCATCGAACAGGGCAGAAACCGTAAGGTTTTTATACGTGAAGGTGTTGCTGAAACCGCCGATCCAATCGGGTTGCGAATTAC
>DATKHJ010000250.1:0-9924 GCA_035510335.1 Flavisolibacter sp.
TTATTGAAAAGTATTGGACGGAGCACTGGATTGAATATATTGGAATTTGGACGGCGTGGTTTTTAATCTACTTCCTAGCTTTTTCTTTTTTGTATTGGATTACTGCGACAATTATTGTTTTGATTTATTTCAAATTGCTTCTAAGAAATAGAATGAACGACAGCCTAAATTGAATAATAATGAAAGGTCGACTAAAAACACTGCTGGTAACATGGTTTTGCTGCAATAGGTGCTGACGAATATATTTTCAACTCATTATCTTTATCCAGCAACAGGAAGAAAGTGAAGCTAAAGTTTTCCAAATTCACCTACTGACAGCAACACCTTTAACGTTGGCCGCCATAGAATATCAGTCATCCATTGCATGAAGAAATACCTACCATTACTTTTTGTTTTTCAATCCTGTCTCGGTTGGGGCGACATGTTCGCCAAGCGGGAACAAATAACAGGCAACTATTACTTGGTAGAGAATGAAAACGGGACATTCGACATCTCGTATAAAGTAGGGGACGGATACATTGGTAGAAACCCGTCAGAAGGGCAAGTAATCGGTTACGCAGTTAAGAACACTATATTGGTTATGAAAGTTCAGCCATATAAAGGCGAGTCTTTCTATTATGCTATTGATATGAAAAAAGATATAGACATCGCTAAGCAAGTAGAATATGAAATGGCAATTGTTTCTGTAAAGGAGTTTAACCATTCCTGGTTGGCGAAATTGAATCTGGCGTTCCAAGACGTAAAATAGGCAACGACCTTGCTAACAGACGGCTAACATTTGCTTCTAGCAATGCAGGCGTAAGTAACTGTCCACATAAGTTGCATTTTAAATGCCCACCCTTAAGTTACCAATGTTGATCAGACAAGAAATTACTCTTGCAACGAACATTCCCCCATCTTTTCATCCACCACGCCTGTTGTTAAATGCGTATTTTGACAATCATCTTTTTCTTCCTGTAACGTTTACCTCTTCACAGCGTTCTATATTTGACATAATTGAACAGCAGTATGAAAACTTTACTATTGGTCTTCGCCTTGTTGACAGGCGCCGGCAGTCTTGCGCAGGTACAGAAAGACTCTTTTTACTTAGCCAAACTTAGCCAGCCGGGTGTACAAATGGTAGCGGTACACAACAGCCAGTACAACGTGTTCACACAAAAGATTGGTAACGGAAAGATCAACTTGTTGCTGCTGCATGGCGGTCCGGCTAACGGACATGAATACTTTGAAAACTTTCCGGCCCATTTAAACAAAGAGGGCATCACGGTTTATTACTTTGACCAGCTGGGCTCTTATTATTCCGATAACCCGTTGGACTCTACGGCTTTTACGCCAGCTGCCTTTGTAGAGCATGTGGAAGAAGTGCGCAAGGCTCTAAAGCTAGACAACTTCTACCTATTGGGGCATTCATGGGGTGGTATGCTTGCCGAACTCTATGCACAGAAATACCAGCAACACCTGAAAGGACTGATCTTATCAAACGTACCGGGTTATTATTTTACACCGCTGGAAAAACAACGATCGTTTGACGACAGCCTCACAAACGCCTGGCTGACGACCACGAAAGAGCTCCCGGCCTTTATGGCTTATCCCCGCCCGGTGATTGACTCTGTGTTTAATGGCCAGGCACTGGCCGACACCTTGCTTTCCAAAAAACTGCATCGAATGGTGCCCAAGGCCCTGGACAGCATGATGTATCGCCTTACGTATTTTCGCTCCAACGATGTGGAGCCAGAGCCTCTGGTGCGTAACAATAAGCACATAACATCCAAAAAAAGCAACCCTTATCTATATAAACTTCAAAGCATTCATCAACAGCTCGATTATAAGTCCGCCTTGCTAGCGCTGAAAACCAAAACACTATTATTGGGATCGGCAAAAGACTATATGTATCCGCAGGGCTATTATGATATGCAGCAAGCAATGACCGGCGCAAAGGTGAGAGTGCACATTACGCCTAACGGGGCGCACTTTGCCATGTGGGACGATACGGCCAACTATTTCAATGCTATCAGGCAGTTTATAAAAGATGTAGAAAAGCGCAAGTTCTAAGCCGGTATGCTTTGCCTGGTTTTAAAACGTAGCTTCAGAACCATCCTTGTCTTGTGGATGTAGGCAGGGTGGACGCAACAGTGAAGTCATTAGCGCCATTATTGATGCAACACCGCAAAGCAGGGAAGAACACAACTACCGCAAAAAAAGACACGCCGATTTCCTACGCCTGTCAACTGTAATCAAACCCGCCCGTTTACTATTTCAACGGCAGGTACTGAAGGGTTTTGCTGGTAGGGATAAAAACGCTTTTGATGTAAAATTGGTTGCTCAATCCATTTTCACGAAAGCCTGCATAACCAAATAAAGGGAGGCAGCATTACAAGCAGGTAAAGCCAGCGATAATATGCCAAAAGGTTATTCGGCAGAAGCGCCGCCAGCCTGACCCACACTTTGGCTGCTACATAATTATAAAGCAGGTGGTATAAGTACATGCCATAGCTTACTTTGCCTATGGCAACAAACAATTTAAAGCCCAACACGTTCTTTATAAAATATGGGCTCTCCCGGCCAATCACTAAATGCAGCAGCAGCCATCCGCCCACCAGCACGTTTGCAGTCCGCATGTGGCCTACGTTCAGGTACCCGGTAGCCTTTAAAATAATAAGGGAGCACCCAAGCAAACCAAAGGCGGTGACAATTGGATAAACTTTTTTTACCAGTTGCGGATGTTGATGTGAAAGCCAGGCAAGCATTCCGCCGAAGCTCAGGGCATGAAAGCAGGCCTGTGGCAACACATAGCCATTATAAACGGACTGAGAATAGAAGACCTGTGAGATGACACCGGCAAAAAGAAAAAGCAAAATTGCCGGGAGTATGGCCCTGTTTGGTAGCATTACCAGCAATAATCCCCATACCAGGTAAAACTGTTCTTCCATGGCAACCGACCAAAAATGAACCGTGAAAAGGTTCCAGCTTTCAACATGCGAAACATAAAAATTAGCAGTAAACGTTGAAGCTGCAAGAATTTCTCCTCCCGTTACCGCTATGGGAATCCAATAGCTCATTAATGCCGTAAGCGCCAAGGTTAGCAGGTAAGTGGGCACAATACGCAGAAACCGCCGGGCATAAAAGTTTTTCAGGAGAAAGCCCTTTGTGTGCTGGCTGTGAGAACTTTGCTGACGATTCAACAACAAGATCTGTGTAATTAAGAACCCGCTTAAGACAAAAAAAAACATCTACTCCCAAACTGCCGATGTTATAGGAAAAAGGAAAAAGATGCTGGGGCGTCCAGTGCCAGATGATAACCAACAGCACAGCAATAGCACGAACTCCGTCGAGCTCTTTTACATATTTCATGAAGAATGATTAAGGGAGACTGGTGAATGTATAATAATCGTACCAGCGCAAATGCCAGTGACAAAAATAACCAACTGTTTCTCCTCAAAATTCCATCGCACGCATTCCGGGCCATAAAAAGCACAAACATTAAGGTTCATTAACTTCTGCTTTCTCGTTGCTGAACAAACGGAAAGATGTAACACGTTGAGGCTTTCGTTGTTTCCGCAAGCCTCAACGAGAATGTCGGACGCTAAAAGGAGAAACACGGCGAGGGTTCCGTGTTACACTTTTTGCCCGACGGAGTTTCCGGCGAGCTCACCGTGTTTCACTTTTTGGCTTCCGGAGTTTCGGGTGGGCTCACCGTGTTTCTCTGTCTGCCTGCTGTTGCCCTTTTTTTGGGACGGAGTGCTGCTGTTTTTTGTAAACGAACCACAACTGAACTGCTAAAACAGGCAGGCCAGCCGCCGGGTGACGGCCAGGTGCATTTTTAATCCATCAGCGGCAATGGCTGTGAAGGAAGACATTTGGAAATGTTGGCTTGCCAACCGTTACAACCTGAAAAAGCGAAAACGATGTACCTGAGAATGAAGAGAGTGAGATTTGTTGGGAGAATAGTGGATGTTGGCTATTTTAGTGTTAGCAGCCATTATATTGACAGACCAAAACAGTTTATGCCTTTATACAGAATTGGACAACAGCTTGAACACATCAAGGAGACATCATTCAAATTTGAGCGTGAAATACAACAGTTAACTGAGCAAAATTTGCAGTCATTACTTCGACTGGATTTTATTCGTTCAGAGTTTTCTCTAAACGGTTTCCGCATTGACACTTTAGCGTTTGACACAGAAGCAAAATCGTTCGTTATCATTGAATATAAGCGGGACAAAACCTTTAGCGTAATTGACCAAGGTTACGCTTACTTATCATTGATGCTTAACAATAAGGCGGACTTCATACTTGAATACAACGAAAGCAAAAATCAAAGCCTGAAGAGAAACGATGTGGATTGGACACAATCCAGAGTAATCTTTGTTTCACCTCTGTTTACTACATATCAGCGGGAAGCTATAAACTTTAAAGACCTTCCGATTGAGTTGTGGGAAGTTAAAAAATTTGAGAACAACACAATTTCCTTTGAACAAGTACAGAAAGCATCGGCGAAAGAAAGCATCAAGACTATTTCACGGAGTGACGACACTGTAGAAGCAGTTAGCAAAGAAGTGAAGGTTTACACAGAACAGGACCATTTGAATAAAGTTGACTTTGAAACCAGAGAACTTTATGAGCAGTTCAAAGACCGATTATTAAACATGGGCGACAACGTAACTGTTCAACCCAAAAAACAAACCATTGGTTTCAAAGTTGACAATAACATTTTTTGTGACGTTGTGCTGCAAGGAAAAGGGCTAAAGATTTATCTGAATTTGAAGAGCGGTGAGTTGCAAGACCAAAAGAATATTGCACGTGACGTTTCAAACGTAGGACACTGGGGCAACGGTGCGTACGAAATAAAATTAGCCGACCTTGAAGACATAGACTATGTGCTTAGTTTACTGAAACAGTCATTGCGCAAAAACAAAGAATAACGGCTGCTTACATGGGTTTGGCGTCATGGCGGGGCGAAGTGCAAGCCATCAGCATTTTATCGCTGCCGTACACCAGTTCCGGCTTGACGGAACCCAGATGAACAGCATTTGTAAACATCATCTAAAGAACTAAATTGTGCCACATACCGGGGCTGACGAACCACGGACTACCGCCACGAACGCCAAGCCCTCAACGTTGTAGGCAATTCAATAACAACCCTAAAGATGACAGCAACACCCAAAGTATTTATTTCTTATAGCTGGACAAACCCCGAACACGAAGATTGGGTTATCAATTTGGCTGAACGACTCGTATCTGATGGAGTTGACGTAATCATAGATAAATGGAATTTAAGAGAAGGGCAAGACAAATACACCTTCATGGAGTCAATGGTAAAATCAGAAGACATCAATAGAGTTTTGATTGTACTTGATAAAAAGTATTCAGAAAAGGCAGAGCACAGGTCAGGTGGTGTTGGGACTGAAACCCAAATTATCAGCCCTAAAATCTACTCTGATGTTTCACAAGAAAAGTTCATTCCGATTGTGTCGGAAAAAGATGAGAACGGAATAGCCTTTGTGCCGACGTATTTGGAAGGACGTATCTATATTGACCTTTCTGAGCAAGAACACTTTGAGGAAAACTATGAGACGCTCCTAAGAAATATATTTAAAAGACCAGCATATAGTAAACCTAAATTGGGTAAGGCTCCAGACTATCTATTTGAAGAGACGCATATGACCCACAGAACTTCAAGCATTTTAAGAAGTTTTGACAATCAGTTAAATAAGAGTCCTAAGCGCATCAACTCCTTAATTAGAGAATTTCTTGATGAATTTTATGAGAATTTGAAAGAATACAAAATATCTGCCCCTCAAACCAGAGATATAATAGCTTGGGGGAAGGAAGTACATGATATTATCAACTCATACACGCCTCTAAGAAACGATTATATCGGTTTTTTAGATAAAGTTTTGAAAAGTGAAACAGATTTTGACATCGAGAACTTCATCCGCTTTTTTGAGAGGTTGCCATTACTGAAAGACCCACAAGATGACCGCGGTAGTTGGACACAAAGTGAGTTTGATAATTTTAGATTTTTTATTCACGAACTGTTCATATATACTATAGCTGTGGGATTGAAAAATGAGGCTTATAAATTTGTTGAGGAACTTCTTTATTCAAGTTATTTTTTTCAAAGCAAATACAACTCTACAAATGAACCACAAAGGTTTGAGGTCTTATACAACTATGTTGACATTTTAGACGAGTATTATAAGCAGACATTCTCAAGAAATTTTCATAGCCCGATGGCGGACTTAATTATAAGAAGAGTACCCGAGGGGTTCGACAAAAACAGGCTAATCGATGCAGATTTATTATGCCACTACGTAGCCGTATTCGAAAAGTTAAGATGGTTTCCTATCACGTATGTTTATAGAACACGTGGACGTTTTGAATTGTTCGACAGATTAATTTCTATGAGACATTTCGAAAAAGTAAAACCATTATTCTCCGTGTCAACGGTAAAAGAGTTGCAAGACAAAATTAAATCCATAAAAGAGGCAGATAAGAACCCGAGCAGAGTAAGTTATTCAGGCGCATTTGAAAGCGTTGTGCCAATTTACCAACTAATAGACATGGAAAAAGTTGGTACAACAAGATGACAAAGAACTGCCTACAACATCGGTTTGCTGCTATGCCGGCAGACCAAACGCAGCATCAACTTTTGGTTCGCTCATCAGCAGCAGTTTCGGCTGACTGAACGCAGATGAACACAAGAATATATTTTGTACTTTGGTTTTTCAAGCGGCTTCAGTTCCGGGCAGACAATCATAAATCCCGGCACAGCAGCAAGCCGTTTAACGTTAAGCGCCATAATCAATCACTCACTAAGTCGACCTGAATGAGATTTGTTCCGTTAGCCATATTTTGGATTGCGCTATTTTCTTCCTGTAAGAGCGATAACCGAAAAGTTGAACTGCCTGATAGTATTGTAGAAGGAAACATTTCTCTGGACACTACTTTTAATGGTCTTATTCGCTTCTACAATAAAAAAAACGGTAAACTCGAACTGGAGGCGAACTATGCGAACGACGTGCTCCAAGGTTCGTACACGGAATATTATCACAACGGTAACGTGCGGTCAAAAGGAGAGCGGAAATCCGGAGAACTATACGGGCCAGTGTCCTTTTTTGATACCAGTGGACAGCTCTTTCAAACCCAGTATAGTTATTTCGGCCTGCGTTGCGGCCCATCCGTACATTACGCGTTTGGCAAACCGGTCGAGTTTTTCTTTTATTCACTGGACGGCGCAGAATTAATGCACATTAACTGTGACTCTTTGAAGTCGACAAGAGTTGAAGATATGAACAGTAATCAGTTTTTCTTCTTTCATACCAGTGACTACTCTTCAGACTTCAAACTAACCAAACGGCAAACTGAATTATTTGTCTATTTGCCCAATCCGCCACACCTTGCTATGAAATACTCGGTATGTATAACTGACGCAAAAGGAGTTATTGTACGCACTGTTGAGAACTTGGCGTCTGAGCTTCCCTGGAAAACAATCGAATTGAACAAAGATGATCTACAGCCTGGGCAATTGTTTTGTTTAGCCCTGGAGGCCGAGAACCAACTGCGTGACGATGGTAAGGTCACCATGCTCAAGCGGCTTTGAGGCGCATAACAGCATGTTGCTGCAATGGTGGAATAAGAACAAGTTTTGGACAACAGCAATTCTATTTTACATTAGTGCTGACGTGAAGCTAAGCAGCAATGAATGCCACCCCTGACAGCAACACGTTTAACGTTGGCCGCTATTGCGAACTTTCACTCTAAACTAAAAAGATTTGAAAAAGCTTTCAATCACAATGCTGCTTTTCTTGTTCGTTGCTGCTGTGGCAATTGGACAAACAAGGACCTTTATCACTAAAGACAGAATTTACTACCATCGAAATCCATTCGAAAAGACATTTACGAAAGTGCAGAAGATCCCGGCATTTGGCACAGACAGTTCAGCGTTGAAAAACTATTTGACAGCTAAGCTGAAAAATCAAATCCCTCAAACACAGGGTGAAATGAAGGTAGGCCTGCTAATCTACTCAACAGGCAAGCCTATTTGCGAATGGATTGAGAACCGCTCCAACTTTAAAGTAGATCAGGATAAGCTTAATTTGATTTTGGACGAAATGCCTAGTTGGAACGCGGGAGTCTTAGCCAATAGTAAGGTGAATTGCGCACTAACGCTAACCTTGACATTCAACCAACAAAACCTGTTGGTACAATCCCGATATAGAAAGGCCGGAGAATAGCAAGACAGCAGCCAACAGCAGCATTTGGCAATTGTGGCTTGATCACAACAACTCAACAAAATATCTTTATACTCTACTTTAGTGCATTGGTGCGGTTAATGAATCACGGAATGCCACATCTGCCTAAAGCCCTTTCACGTTGTCACCAAATCATCTCAATACGCACCGTACCGCACCATCGTTTTCATCTTGAACGAAATTGCTTAAATTCTTCAAATTGTACAAAGAGAAACAGTGGATGGTGTAAGCTAAGACAGCAAATTGGCGTCGCTACCTGGAGACCTGGTAGCAAAGCTTTCAAATCTTCCAATCAATTCTATTTACAAGCTAACGCTAACGCCCCAAAATGAACAAACTTCTAACTCTACTCACCGCTGTAATCTTTGCTGCCTGCGCAGGCAAAACAAATCAATCCGCAAAAGCGTCTTACTGGCAAAGCCTTAAAGACAGTTTTCCTTTGAAGAATCTTCAGGAGTTTGTTATCGACAGCCAGTTGGAGACCTCGTATAAAAAAGCCACCCCGTTCCGCAACAAAACAATCGACTCGGTTATACGGCATGGAGCCTATTATTTGCATTCGTGGCAAGTGCGCAACGCCGGCTTTACGGAGTTCACGCTGCTCCTTGACGAAGGAGAGCATGGCCGCCGGATTCTCTACTTTATTTTCGATGCGGCTGACAGCCTGCGTTCCGTTACACAAATGGCCAACAAAGCAGGCGAGGGCGGAATTATTTACGAAACCCGTTCCCGGGCCATCAGCAAAGACTCCCTGCTAAAAACCAGCACAGCTACAACCGTATGGGACTTATCGCAACCGGCGCCACCGCCAAAGCTTGATAAGTCAATGGGCGATTCAACCTTTTCTTACTTGCACATCTTAAACGATGGGAGAGTGGTGGAAAAGCAGTTTGCCGAAAAGAAGCAACTGAACCTGGATTGATACGACTTCCAGCATATACTTTGCAATTCCTTCCTGCCGCGTTCGCATTCATTAATGTTCGTTAACTTCCGTTTTCCTTATCTCTGCACCAAATCAATCGAACATACATGAAAAAAGTACTGTTGTTGGCTGCCTGCAATTTTTCCTTCTCGCTCCTGTTTGCGCAAAAAGAAGGCGATGCGGCGGTCATTGCTAAATTGAAAGAAGATGGCATGAAAGCCTCCCAGGTAATGGACCATGCTTTTTATCTCACCGATGTTAGTGGTCCGCGCCTTACGGCATCACCCGGTTTTATGAACGCCGCCAAATGGGCCAAAAGCAAACTGGAAAGCTGGGGCCTTCAAAATGTACAAATTGAATCGTGGGGCGATTTTGGCAAAGGCTGGCAGCAGGAGCGTTGCTATGTGGCCATGACCAAACCTTACTACGTGCCCTTTATTGCCCAATCAAAAGCATGGACGGGCAGCACGCCGGGAAATAAAATCATGAATTCCGAAGTTGTGCTCATTAAAGCAAAAGATTCGGCTGAACTGATGCAATATGCCGGCAAGGTAAAAGGCAAGATTGTGATGCTGTGGAGCAACGAAACTGTTAAGCCCACCTTTAAAGCCGATGCCACCCGCTTTACCGATGACGAGTTATTGAAAATGGCCAATGCCGAACCACGCCAGCCAGCCCAGGGCGGTCAGCGCCAGGGAGGCAACCCGGCGGCTATGCAAACCTTCCAGGCAAGGCAGTCGTTCACCC
>DATKHJ010000251.1:0-2359 GCA_035510335.1 Flavisolibacter sp.
ATAGAATGCTTAATCCTCAAATCAAACTAGCATCTATATGAAAAAGTCTTGCTTCTCTTTTGCATTCTTATTATTGCTCTCATTACTTATCGCTCAAACAGGTCTGCAGGGTCAGGCAAGGCATCCTGGCCCGAGGATAACCTGCCCCATTTGCAATGCTTTTATGATAAGCAAAGCAGTAAAACCCGCACAGCTAAAAAAGATGCCCGCGGCTGCAAAAGCAAAGTATGTAAAAACGGCGGCACCCAAAGCCAATCCCCAAGAAGTAATTAAAATCTTGGATGAATGGGAAAAATTGGATTTGAAAAAGGTTTCCATCGATCAGGATGAATCATTCAGTACTTACATTATTGAGTTTGGCGATGGTAAGAAAAACAGTTTTTATACGATCACGAATGCGAATACGGGGGCAAAGATGTCAGGCAATAAAGCAAATGAGCTGTTTGACAAACTGATGGCCAACAACAAAGACAAACAATCTGTTTACCTGCTGGTCGATGATATGTACACCGAAAAATCAGCTCGGTTCATATCGAATGTTGAACTGTATAATTCAAACAAGCAATCCACTAAAATAAAAGGTGTCGGGTGCGACATAATTGTGGATAATGCAGGAAGTGCTAAACGGCTGGGAAGCACGATTATAGAACCGGGAGCAAAAATCGATAACGTTTCTACAGTCACACGAACAAAAAGTGGACAGGTAACAGAATACACAGCAACAGCAGATTTTTCAGTTAGCGGTAAAAAGGTAAAAGTGAGCTTCTTTGGGAAAACACTCAATTCGGTAAAAACGTTTATAGCGAAACTTAAATCTATTTTCACTTCGTCACCCAATACGTCTATTGCAAAGGCAATCAATCAGAGTCGTCATTTAACAAATCAAAACATTCAGGCTGTATTTGAAGAAGCTGGATTTACACAATGGGTAAACCAGTTAAAATTGCCCAAATACCAAATAGAGAAAAAAGAGCCCCTCTTCACACAGTCCACTATATGCTTTGTCCTTCCATTTCTGAAAAACAGTTTTCTGGCACGCATGTAAAAAATCACCCGAAGAACCATTCTCCTACTCACTCAAACGATAGCAGAATACCCTTTTAAATGTCAACACACGAACCGCAGGACTGTACACTTCTTATCGGGATTCCCAGTAAAATGAAGGATTATGACCTGTATAAAGAAGGCTTACTGGAAAGCGATTTCTTGAAGAGGTGTTGCTCCAACCGGTTAAAATTTTTTAATGAGGTAGTTGAGCCTGTTCAGCAGGCATTGCCAAACATAAAAAAATATGGCTGCCATGTCGTCCAAACTGTGCGGGAAGAGGATTTTGTTCAGGCTTTTGATAAAAAAGTAGTGATTGTCTTCTCACATTGGGACCAAAACAATCTTGAGGTAAACGGAAGGATGATTCCCGATAATTTGTTTTGCCAGTACATACCAACAGGATATTCGGGAATCATTGATATATGCGCCTGCCAGCCGGAAGACCATCTGGTTGTATGCATAAAAAACAGGGCGCCCGCTGCAACCATAAAATGCACCCTTACAAAAATCACCCCTGCTTTTTGGATCGAGATCATAGAACTAACACTGCTTCTGCTAAGAAGATATAAACTTAATTACAGAGAAGCTTCCATGCAGGTGATCACCCAAATATTCAACCGGTATCATAAAAAAAGGCAAAACCATGAACAATTCGCTTGATGAGCTTTTCGGTGAGCTGAACATTAAAACCCTGTCTAAACTTGGTAATTCACCGGAGGAAGAGACCAGGCGGCGGGCAACCGAGAAGATTTACAATGAGAGAAGGCAGGAAATCCAAAAACAACTGGCTGCCGCAGCCCGAAGTAGATCACAAACAATCAACCGGCTCAATATTGCTTTTTATTCAATTTTAGGCATCATCATTATCAGCATAGTCATTCAATTTTTTATCAAAGGGTCCAATTTGGTTTTGTATGTCCAATCAGCCTGCATGGCAGTACTCTTCCCGGTCTCGCAAAAAATTGATGCAAGTGCAAACAAACAGGCATACATAGAGTTTACAGCGGCCTTTCTTCCGGATTTAAATTCGAAAGAAGCAATCAAGGCAATCGAACAATTATATCACTCTCTTAAAAACCCAAAAAGCATTCAGGCATCGGTAAATGACAAGGGCTGAAACCAATGCCGTACCTCTCATTTTGCCTGGAATAAGCCCAACCGTCACAGTCATGAATCCTGGCTACAGCGTACAGGCTGCACGGACAGAAAGAAGGGGGAAGTAGGTTGGCTTACTAACGCAGAAGTAGAATCAAACAAAACATCAACAAAACAAGCTAATTGCTCTTTTGATGTTTAGTGGAATCGATAGCCT
>DATKHJ010000252.1:0-12710 GCA_035510335.1 Flavisolibacter sp.
CGCGAACACCTGCGCCCCGACGAAGAAGTATATACCAATCCGGAAGATTATTACGACCAGGTGTTGTATCTGAATCTGGACGAACTGGAGCCGCATGTAAACGG
This sequence comes from Flavisolibacter sp., assembly GCA_035510335.1. Lineage (GTDB taxonomy): Bacteria > Bacteroidota > Bacteroidia > Chitinophagales > Chitinophagaceae > Flavisolibacter. Next base: position 105 of record DATKHJ010000252.1, read on the forward strand.
CCCCTTCACGCCGGACCTGGCTACGCCAATTTCGAAAATGGCGGAAGCCGTAAAAGCAAACGGCTGGCCCGATGCGGTAGAAGTGGCGCTGATTGGTTCCTGCACCAACTCGTCGTATGAAGACATCAGCCGCAGTGCTTCTGTAGCAGCACAGGCGAAAGAAAAAGGATTAAAAACCGCCAGCGAGTTTACAATCACGCCGGGATCGGAAGTGGTGCGTTATACCATTGAAAAAGATGGTTACCTGGGAACCTTTGATGAAATTGGTGGTGTAGTGTTGGCAAATGCCTGCGGTCCCTGCATTGGACAGTGGGCTCGTCACATCGATGATCCAAATCGTCAGAACACGATTGTGACTTCGTTCAACAGAAACTTTGCAAAGCGTAACGATGGCCTGGCTTCTACCCACGCTTTTGTCGCCTCTCCTGAAATTGTTACAGCTTATGCCATTGCCGGACGTCTTTCTTTCAACCCATTGAAAGATAAACTTACGAACGAAAAAGGCGAAGAAGTAATGCTGGACGAACCAAAAGGTTACGAACTGCCTCCACGCGGTTTCTCGGTAGAAGACCCGGGTTACCAGGCACCGGCCGAAAGCGGCGAAGGTGTGGAAGTTGCGGTTAGCCCTGAGTCGCAGCGCTTGCAGTTGTTAAGCCCGTTCCCTGAGTGGGAAGGCACTGACCTGAAAGGTTTGCGCCTGCTGATTAAAGTAAAAGGCAAGTGTACAACTGACCACATCTCCATGGCCGGTCCATGGTTGAAATTCCGTGGTCACCTCGATAACATTTCCAACAACATGCTGATTGGGGCTGTGAACTTTTTCAACGGCCAGACCGACAGCGTGAAGAATGCCTTTACCGGCGAATACGGTCCTGTTCCGGCAACACAACGTGCCTACAAAGCACAAGGCCTCGGAAGTGTTGTAGTAGGGGATGAGAACTATGGTGAAGGTTCTTCAAGAGAACATGCGGCGATGGAACCAAGGCATTTAGGTGTTCGTGTAATTGTGGTGAAAAGCTTTGCCCGTATTCACGAAACCAACCTGAAAAAACAGGGTATGCTTGGCTTAACGTTTGCCAACAAAGAAGATTACGACAAGATCCAGGAAGATGATACCATTGATATCATTGGCCTGACAGAATTTGCGCCAGGCAAACAACTGACCATGGTGTTAAATCATGCTTCCGGAACAACCGATAAAATTCAGTTGAACCATACGTACAACGAGCAGCAGATTGAGTGGTTTAAAGCCGGAAGTGCATTGAACCTGATTCGCAAGCAGTTTGGTAAAATCTAAATTTGTCGCACTATTTTTAAACCCGCAATGCCCGTTGGCGTCGCGGGTTTTTTTATGAATATCGAAAGCCTGGCACCTCTACTGCTCATTCTTGCTCCGTTCCTGATTGCTTTTTTTATGGAAGCGCTGGTGATTTATTTTTTTAAGCTGAAATCTTTTTGGCCGGCGGTTGGCGTTGCCATCATCATCAACCTCCTTTCCATCGGGCTGGTTTATTTTATTGCTTCCTTCATTCTATCAAAGGTGGGGTATGAGTTCAACGGCCTTCAACTGGCGTTGCCGGTTGTGGCATTTATCTGGTGGATTTCCATCATCGCCGAAGGCTTGTTGCTTCGCTTGTTTTGCCGCAACCAAAAACGGGAAAAGCTGTTTCAGGCTTCAATTGTGATGAACACCATTTCTTACCTGTTTCTCTACTTTATTGTCGTTAACAGCCATTGATTGATGGAAGAGATAATCCATTTCTTGAAAAAATGGAATATCTGCAAGCTGTTTGCTGGTTGTAAATGGTTGAGCGCTTGTAACCGATGAAATCTTTGAAGAATTAACCATCACTTCCCCCAGCGGAAACTCTTGTACTGAAGCCCGGCCAGATCAATGGCCCTGTCAACAACGGTAGCTGCTGCTTCTTCAATCGTTTTGGGTTTGCTGTAAAAAGAAGGAGAGGCGGGGCAGATGATACCGCCGGCCAGCGTAACCGTTTCCATGTTGCGGATGTGAACAAGATTGTACGGTGTATCACGAACCACGCAAATCAGTTTTTTGCGTTCTTTCAGCATTACGTCGGCGGCTCTTGTGGTTAAATCGTTGGAGATGCCGGCGGCAATGCGGCCTAGGGTTCCCATGCTGCACGGTACAATAATCAGCGCATCGTATTGCGCAGAGCCCGATGCAAACGGCGCATAAAAATCCTTTGTTGAAAAATATCTTGCGTTGAAACTGTTGTAGGTTTCATCTTCCAGTTCTGTTTTCCACACTTCTTTTGCATTGTCCGTCATAACCACGGATAATTCCGCGATCTGATCGGAAAGGCCGGTCAGCTTTTGCAGCATCAGCTTTGCATAAATGGCCCCGCTTGCGCCGGTAATGGCTATTGCAATTTTTTTCATTCGCCTTCAATTTACAAACGAAATGCTGTTTGGTTGATTAACACTCGGCAACTTCCAGCCAATACCTGAAAAATGTACTGATGGTGTTCCTCGTTGCTTCCAGCGAGCGGGGTTTAATGATGAAAGAAGCGGCGCCTTCGCGGTAGCAATCTTCGCGGTGTTCAGGCACCTGGCTATCGCTGATTAACACAACAGGAAGGTGCGAAAGCGTTTTGGCCTGCCGAATGCGGCGCAAAACCTGCAGGCCGTTTTCGGGTGTGGAGTTGTCATCAACCAAAACAAGGTGAGGCGGATTTTGCAACAGGTCTGCAAGAAAATCATCACTGTTATGATGAAACCTAATGTCAAGATTTAAGCCTGTTTCTGCAATTGTTTCTTTGGTAAGATAGCGGTCGTCCGAATCATCTTCCAGCATGGCTACTAACAACGCTTTCTTTTTCATACGCTATAAAAATAAAGAAGGCTCTCCATTGAGAGCCTTCCAAAAAAAGATGGGTGGTTATCAGAAGCCTTTTTTTGGCGCATTGATGGCATTGCCGACCGGTGTTTTGTCAACATTGTCGTTGCCAAGATTTTGCAGGATCCAGTTGGTCATTTTGCCCCACAGGTGGTAAGAGGTATTGTCGGGTCCTCCGCTGATGCCGTGGTTTTTATCGGGATAATACATGCTTTCAAAATCAACGTTTGCCTTCACCAGCGCTTTTACCATTTGTGCGCTGTTTTGAAAATGCACGTTGTCGTCAGCCGTGCCATGAATAAGCAGGTATTTACCGCGAATCTTGTCCACATGATTAATGGGCGAGTTCTCATCATAACCTTTAGCGTTTTCCTGCGGCGTACGCATAAAACGTTCGGTGTAAATGTTGTCGTAATAACGCCAGGACGTAACCGGTGCTACAGCAACGGCTGCTGAGAACGCATCAGCGCCTTTGGTAATGGCCAGTGAGCTCATAAAGCCACCATAGCTCCATCCCCAGTGGCCAATATTCTTGCTATCGATAAACGGCATTTTGGCCAGCCATTTGGCAGCGTCAATCTGGTCTTCAATTTCAAACTTGCCCAGTTGCAAATAGGTTTTCTTTTTAAACTCTTCGCCACGGTAGCCGGTGCCGGTGTTGTCAACCGAAACCACAATAAAACCTTTCTGCGCCAGCATTTGGTGCCACATGGAGGTAGCGCCAAAACGGTTGGCCACCTGCTGCGATCCGGGGCCGCCGTAGTTGCAAAACAGCACAGGGTATTTTTTGCTTGGATCGAAGTTGGCCGGCTTCAGCATCCAGCCGTTCAGCGTATCGCCTTTGCTGTTGGGCACACGAATGAACTCTGTTTTGCCCAGCGCATATTGTTCCATTACGCCTTTGAGCTTTGCGTTTTCGTTCAGCACTTTGCTTTTTACGGCAGTAATGTTGCTTCCCGATTTTTGCAGGTTGTAAAGCGTTACGGTTTGCGGTGTGTTGATGTTGGAGTAATAATCCTGGAACTGCGTAAAGTTGCTGTTGAACTCCGCCCGGTGCCAGCCGTTACCGGTTGTTAATTGCGTTGTTTTCTTTCCGTCAAAATCAGTAACAAACAGGTTGCGGTCCATCGGGGTTGGATACGCTGCTGTATAATAAACCAATCTGTTTGCTTCATCCACGCCGTTTACGTCGGTTACATCAGCTTTCAGTTTGGTCAGTTCTCTTTTTGTTTTGCCATCGAGGCTATACAAATACAGGCGGTACCAACCATTCATTTCCGAACCAAACAAAAACTGCTTGCCATCTTTTAAAAACCACCAGTCGTCGTTAATGTCAACATAGTATTTGTTCTTCTCTTCGTAAAGCGTTGTGGCGTTACCGGTGTTCGCATCCGTCATCAACAGCTTTAACTCGTTCTGCAAACGGTTCATCCAGTAAACAATCAGTTTGTTGCCAGTGGTTGTCCATTTAATGCGGGGAATGTAAATATCGCCTTGCTCGTATTTGGCCGGAACGGTTTGTCCATTTGCCACGTTGTACACATGAATGCTCACAACGGAGTTGCTGTCGCCGGCCTTTGGATATTTGTAACGGTAATCTTTGTTGTGCGCATCGTCAAAAATGGTCATGTTGAATTCCTTCACCGGACGCTCATCAAACTTGTAGTAAGCGAGATAGGCGCCATCGGGGCTCCACTGGTACGCCTGGCTGAAAGAAAACTCTTCTTCGTAAACCCAGTCGGCATTGCCGTTGATGATGTGATTCCATTTGCCATCGGTAGTGATGGCTTTTGTTTGTGCCGTGGCAATATCGTACAGGTAAAGATTGTTGTCGAAAACATAGGCCAGCTTTGTGCCATTGGGAGAGAAAGTGGGATGCAGCACTTTGCCTTTGTTCAGCGCAACAGTCTTCTTTGTAGCGACATCGTACACATGCACCGTTGACTTTGACGAACGGCGGTAAATGGGTTCGCGGCCGGTGAAAAACAGGATGCGTTTTTTATCGGCGCTTACTTCGTAATTCTCCGACCGGATGGTTTTGCCGGTTTCGTCTTTGATGTCTTTCGGATCGAACAGCGAACTGTTGTCTTCTGATGCAAAGCCGGGCACAAACTCGCTGCGGAAAGTGCCTTTTTTGTAAATATCGTCAAGCGTGATTTGCTTGTTTTGTGCAAGCGTTAAAAGCGGGAGAAGAAAGAATAGCAACAGGATTTTTTTCATGTACAAGGCTGATTAATGAGTGACGAATTTAACGGATTCCGCCGTACGGCATTATTTACTGCTGTTAAATAGCTCTAGCAGTTTGTCAACGGCAATAGAGCCGTCAACGGCTTTAATCAAATCACCTTTTTTGTTGTACAGCGCCATAAACGGAAAACTGCGCATGTCGAAGAAAGGCGGAAGAAGATAGTAAATGTCTTTTGCCATCACCACATTGGCCATGGCGGACAGTTTATAGGTTTCGGCAAACTCCTTCATGCGGTGAAGCGGCGCCGTGGTGATCATAAGAATATGAATGTCCTTCAGCTTATCTGCATTGGCCGCAAAGGCTTCGGCTGTGTGCTGGCAATGGTCGCAATCGGGACTGAACATCATGACCAGCACCGGCTTTTTCTTTGGCAGGTCGGCCTTGGTGTATTTGGTGGCACTGTCCTGCAGCAACAGTTGCAGTGGCGGAACGTTTGGATAACGCTGGTAGGGCGGAAGCATGGTGTCTTTTTGCGCAAACAAATGGAGGCTGATTGTAGTGCACAAAAGCAGGAGAACTGTCTTCATAAAAGAGGTTTTGGCAAATGTAGGGGATGCAGGGTGAGAGAGCAGGGAAACAGCCGTTGCCGCCGGAAAACTTAAGATTGTGTTTAGGGTTTTGAGCGGCTGGATTTTTTGCCGGACGAAGCAAGTGTTTGGTATGCTGTCTGCAAGGCATCGGTCAGCATGCCTTTGGGCACGAGGGTTAGTTCAATCATCGTCCAGCCCTGTTTGCCCCAACTGCCGGCAACCGGGTACATAACCTGGTTGTTGTAAGCACAAAAAACAGATTGATCCACCTCAGAAAGTTTGACAACTGCTTTTTTGTTTTCGGTATCGAGTGTTGCAAAAATTTTTGTACCGATGCGAAAAGAAGTTTTTTGAAAATGCGGCTGCTCTGTAACGCTGTCAAATGACAGTGCAATTTTGCGGAAGGTTTCTTTACTGACCATGGTGCAATAGATTTAAAGTTAGCCGGGAAGATGATAAGACGGAAAATTATTCAGTACGGCTTTCCGGGTTTGCGGTAAAAACAAAGCGGCTATTGAAACTGCAGTCCTTCTGCCTGCAAGGCTTTCTTTAGTTTGGGAAGCGAAGAGGGGCCAACACCATGAAGTGCCAGCACCTGTACTTCGCTTAACGCTGCCAGCTTTTTAACACTGGTGATGCCGTTGCTCTCCAGTGCACGTCGTGCCGGTGCAGATAAGGTAGAAAGAAAACCTGTTGTGGGTTTGTTTTCTGCTTCGCAAACGGGGCAGGTTGGGCAGTCGGAAGTTTTGAAATAGGCATGACCGTTTTTGCACTTCCTTGCCTGTTTTTTCTTTTCCGTTTTTTGCCTGTTCTCTTCCATGCGGAATTTGACGATTCTTGTCACCAGCTCAAACGGAATCGGTTTGTCATGCCTGAATTGTGCCGTTCCCTTCGCTGCTGCATACGGCGCTAAGTCGTTTTCAAATTCCTTCATGGCTGTAGGCACCGGGTAAAAACCAATGTGGCCTTTGTACCCGGCAAAATACACCAGCGCACCAAAATAGTTATATGCCGGCATGCCATAGCTGATTGATTCTTCCGCCTCTGGTGCCGCCTGCCTGATGGTTTTGCGCAGCGCCTGCAAGCGGGTTTGTATTTCAGTTGGAAAACGTTCGATGTATTGGTCAACAGTGGTTGCGGCTTTGTTCATATGCAACAGTTTTAAACGAAGATGAAGATAGTCTTCTGTCGGCAGGAAAGAAAGGTGCATTGCGGCAATTTCGCTGGCTGTTTACGACAGGTATGAACAGGTTGATTTTTTAGGCGTATGTACAAAAACACCTAAGTAAAAACACTGAGAAGGTCAATTAGAAAAACGAATGGCTAAACAAAATGCCTATGGTTGGCTAACACCTTAGTCTTATTTTGTTTCAACAGGTCGTGTTGTGTTTTCACCGATAATTTGGATCAATTAATAACGCCAAACCATACATTCGCGGCCAAAACCAATTATTCCATCCAATGAAAAAACTGTTACTCTCGTTTTTTGTTGTCTCTTCTCTACTCTCCAACGCCCAAACAAACAACGCTTTAAATTTTCCCGGTTCCAGTTATGTTGATTTAGGAAACAGCAGTGACTTTAATCCCAACAACATTAAAACCATGGAATGTTGGGTAAAATTCAACAGTCTGTCTGTTGATCAGGAAATTATTGCCAAATCGGTAGCTCACAATGGAATTGAGATGGTTGTTTATGCCGGCAACCTTGCTGCTTTTTTTATGAACACAACGAGTAATGTCAGTTATATTACTTATCCGACCACTAATTTATCGGTTGGTGTATGGTACCACTTGGCGGTAAGCTGGAATGGTACGAAAGAAAGTATTCGTCTTTATGTTAACGGCGTACCAGTGGGAACTCTTGCGTCTCACGTCGGGAATGTGAATAATGGTTTAGCCAACCCGTTAACCAGTCTGCGGATTGGCAATTGGGGAGATGCAACTACTCGGTTTTTGAACGGCCAGGTGGATGAAGTGCGCATCTGGAGCGTTAACCGTACGGCAGACCAAATAAAGACAGCGATGTTTGGCACAACGCCAAACCAAACCGGTCTGACAGCTTATTATAAAATGGACCAAACCAGCGGAACTACGGTTACCAATAGCACGGCTACAGCAGGTGTAAACGGAACATTTGTTGGGTCGCCTACGTGGGTCGCATCGCAGGTTGCCAAAAATGCCAATGCACTTAGTTTTAATAGTACTGCAAATACGTATGTTAACCTGGGTAGCAGCACCTCTTTAAAGCCTGCGTCGGCATTAACCGCGGAGCTATGGGTGCGGTCGGCCAACTGGAACGTGGGTGCCGCTGAACAAGAACTGATCTCCTGCTTTGAAAGTAGTGGTTATGGTATGTACCTGCTGAACGGTAACCTAATTTTCCAACTTGCCCCTACTTCTGGTGGCGGTTATCGCGGTGTTTCTTATCCTGTATCTAACCTCACAAATAATACCTGGTATCACCTGGCCGGAACATTTGACGGCCGCTACATTCGCTTTTATGTAAATGGTGCGTTGGTGGGGTCTGATGATCTTGGAACAACGACAACCATCAGTTATATCGCAAACGATTTTATTGTTGGTGCTGATGCCGGCCCTGTTGGAGGACCGATTGATGGAAGATATTTTAACGGGCAGATTGATGAAGTCCGCATCTGGAATGTAACACGTACACAGGCACAGATCCAGGCAGTTAAAGACAGGGAGTTAAATACTGCGGATGCGACCCAAACAAACGGCCTTGTTTCCTATTACACATTCAACCAGGGTACTGCTTCCGGAACAAATACGGGGCTTGCTTCATTGATTGATCAGAAAGGAACCAACAACGGACGACTGATTAATTTTGCGTTCTCTGGTACAGCCGCTAACTACGTGGCACAACGCAGCGAGTTGGTTATTCTGCCTGTTTCTTATCATTCATTCACTGCGCAGTCCTTGGGTAAGCAGGTAAGACTGCAATGGAGCACGGCGCAAGAGCAAAACTCCTCGCATTTTGTATTGCAACACAGCACCGATAACAATACCTGGAACAGCATTGGCACCGTGCAGGCGGCTGGCAACAGCAACGAAGTACGTTTTTACGATTACACCCATGCCACGCCGGCCGGTGGTGTAAACCTGTACCGCATTCAGCAGGTAGATAAAGACGGAAGGAGCAGCTATACGCAGGTAGTAAAAGTGAACCTGGCCAGTGCTGCCAATGGGGTGAAGCTGTTGTACAATTACATTAACGACAACCGCATTCAGGTGCAGCTTGACAAGCCGGCAACAGTTGCCTTGTACACACACGACGGTAAACTGATATTGCAAAAACAGTTGGGCGCAGGCCTGCATTCGATTGACGTGAATGGCTACGCCAAAGGCATTTACCTGCTGAAGGCAGGCGATTTTTCTGAGAAGATCATGCTGCAATAAGCAAAGAAAATAATTGCAAAAGGCCGGACGAATATGTCCGGCCTTTTTTTATAGAGCAACAAAAAGATAGCATGCATTGCACTAGAGAAATTAGCGTTGTTACCTCGGCCGGCTAAAACTGTTTTGGCTTTGTGCCCTGACCGGCGCAGTTTGCAATTTCGGTGATGCGGGCCTGCCTGGTTCCGGCACGTTTGGCGAGCACCAACCATTGCAGCATTGCCTTTTTAACCGATTTGCTGAGTTCTGCGAAGTAGGCCTCAGCGCCAGGTTGGGCTTTCAATGCTTTTTGCAGGTCGGTAGGAATGGTTAAGTTTTCCACTTCGTCTAAAATAGACCAGGAGCCGTTTTGTTTGGCTACCTCCACAGCTTTTAACCCGGCTTCTGCCATCAGGCCAGCTTCGGTTAGTTTTTCAATTTTGTCCTTGTTGATTTTCGACCAGGTGCTCTTTGCTTTTCGCCTGCTGAAAAACTGGTGCGAGGTTTCTTCGTCGATTTTAATTTTCTTGCTGTCAATCCAGCCGTAACAAAGTGCAACATCCACCGCATCGCTCCAGCTGATTGATTTTTGTACTGCGTTTTTGTTATAGCAAACAAGCCAGACGGATTGTTTGGTAAGATGATGTTTAGCCAGCCAGGCCCGCCAGGCGGAGATAGTTTTGGCGTGGAAGATTTCAGTTTCGTGCATATGGTGAGAAGATTAGGTTTCTTGCTCTTTTATCCGTCCTGCAGAAGTAGTTCGTGTGCGAATCTCTCTGTTCTCCTGATTCTGCCCGCATTCACTCCTGACTTCTTTAACATGAACGCATCGGCTAGAAGAAAGCCTGCTCTAATTTTTAAAAGACCAGCTAACGCCAATCTGAAGCGATGAAAGCTTCGATTTCTTACTCATGTATTTACTGATGTCGGCAGGTGGCTGGTAGTTCATCCAAATGGTTGCCTGCTTTCCCACATCAATGCCTGTGCCCAAGCCAAAGACAAACACCATGGGCTCTGGCCTGTGATCAATTACCTTCTGCGTACCATTGGCATAAGTAGTGGTTTGCAACTCCCTGCGGTTGAATAAAAAATTAAAGCCGACACCGGCGGAAACATGCCATTTCAAGGCTGCACTATTTAATACATGATAGCCAGCGCCAGCGAACGGCGAAACAATAATCTTTGACTGATACGAGCTGGCATGGTGGAACTTTGCCAAGCCTGATGTAAGATCAACTTCGCCCTTTGCACTGAAAGAATACACATTGATTCTTGGCGCAAGAAAAAACCGTGAGGCTTTGTTGTCTGTGTACAATTTTGCTCCTACCACAAACACAGGGCTTGCAGGAACAGCATGCTTTATTTTCGTTTCATGGTAGCTTTCGATGCCTGTAACGGCGAATGCATTAAGCGCAACAGCAGCTCCAACGTAAAAGGATGAAGGAGGAGTGCTGTCATTTTTTGAAGTTTGGGCAAATGATGTGCTGGCAAAAAGCAACACGGCAAGCAGAAAGTTATATTTCACGATGGTAAAATAAGAATCCCTCTGGAAAAAAGAAGAAGAATAACGCTGGTCTTCAAAAAATTAAAACGTGAGCACGGTCAGCAGGTGCATTCATTCCCAATAATGCGCATCTTCCTTCCCTTTAGAGAATGAATATTGTTGTATTGCTTTATTCCGCTGCTTCTTCCTCCAAATCAATCTTAATTTCCTCACTCGGGTAAGCCAGCACCTTGTCAATGCGGTGGCCGTCCATGTCCATGATCTCAAAGCGGAAGCCTTTCCACTTCAGCTTTTCGCCGGTGTTGGGAATGTGTTCCAGTTCGTGCAGAATACAACCGGCCAGCGTGTCGTAGTCCAGTTCTTCTTCCGTCAGCCATTCGGTGCGGTTAAAGTAGGTCAGAAAATCGTAGAAAGGTATTTGCGCATCCACCAGGAAGCTGCCGTCGCCGCGGTCAATGATTTCATAGTCGGCCGTGTCGGCATCCGGAATATCACCCACGATGGCTTCCATAATATCGTTCAGCGTAATCATGCCACGCAGGCTTCCGTATTCATCAACAATAAAGCAGGCATGAAACTTTGATGCTTTGAACTTGGCCATTACCTGGTAAGCCGTATTGTTGTCGGGTACAAAAAGCGCCGGCATCATCAGGTCTTTAAACAGCGTAAAGTCGTCGGAGATGTACATGTCCTTCAACGAGACAACGCCTTTGATGTTATCAATCTCGCCATCGCAGATAGGGTAGAAGGAGTGCGGCTCCTGGAAGATTTTCTCACGGATTTTTTCTTCGTTATCAACCACGTCAAACCAAACAATATCGCTGCGGTGCGTCATCAGCGAGGTAATATTACGGTCGCCCAGATGAAAAATCCGTTCAATCATTTGCTTCTCTTCTTCTTCCACCGAACCCGATTCAGTTCCTTCCGTAATAATGGCTTTGATTTCGTCTTCCGTGACAAAATCATCCCGTTCGCTTTTGATGTTGAAGATTTTGAAAATAAGGTTGCTGGTTTTGTTCAGCAACCACACAAACGGATGCGTGAGGCCGGCAAACATGCGCATGGGGCCTGCCATCAGCTTGGCAATTTTTTCGGCATTGATGAGGCCAATGCGTTTTGGAATCAACTCGCCAAAAACAATGGACAAAAACGTAACAATGATCACTACAATAGTCGTGGAGATCGTTTCCTTATAGTCGGCCAACCAGCTAATGCCCTCAAAAACCGGGTACAGGTATTGGCTGAATTTTTCGCCTGAGTACACCCCGGTAAAAATGGCAATCAGCGTAATGCCGATCTGCGCAGCAGACAGAAAAATTTCGGGGTTGTGCGAAAGGTCAAGTGCACTGCGGGCTTTTTTATCGCCTCTCTCAGCCATGCTTTCCAGGCGTGCCTTACGTGCAGAGACAAGGGCGATTTCGGACATAACAAAAAGAGCGTTCAGAAAAATTAATCCGAGCAGTATGAAAATTTCCATTAATGCGATTTAAGTGAGCGGCGTCAGCGTGCCAAAATTAGCACGATAAACTGAAGCCGTTAAATATCCTGCACCAATGCCTAACAAAGCACCGGCCAGGATGTCGAGCGGATAATGTACGCCAACATAAATCTGTGCAAACGAAATGAGTGCTGCCCAGACATAGGCCAAATATATCCAACCTTTTAAAAAAGGCCGGAAGGTTAACACCATAAATGTTGCCAAACCAAAATGATTGGCGGCGTGGTTGGATAAAAAACTGTAACCGCCCGGGCAACGGCGAATCACCAGCCGCAACTGCTCCTGCAAAAAAGGTTCGTTGCAGGGGCGAAGGCGTTGCACGGTTTCTTTAAATGCATAGGTGCCCAGCAGGTCGGCAAGGGCAATGGTAGAAACAAAAGCCACGGCCCACCACAGGCCTTTGCGGCCAAAGTTTACCAATACAAAAGCGGCAAGAAAAAGATAAAGCGGCGCCCAGAAAACAGAGTCGCGGAAAAAGGGAAGGACCGCATCGAACACGGGATTGGCAAGGTTCCGGTTCAGGGCCAGGAACAGCGAACGGTCGCCATTGATGACCTGTTGCCAGAAAGA
>DATKHJ010000253.1:0-2340 GCA_035510335.1 Flavisolibacter sp.
TATTCTAACCAGTAAAACAACCACTCGTCATCCTTCTTTACAGGTGGTCAACTTGGAGCGAAAAAGGGTGGTCAGCTTAGAGCGAAACGCTATGGTCAGCTTCCAGCGAAAAAGGGTGATCAGTTTGAACGGAATGTCCACCAACCCAGGCAAATTGAATTGTTATTCTACATTTCACTTGTTTATTTTCAATGCGGACAGCTCCAAAAAGCAATTAAGGCAATCAATAATATTATTTTAATCAAACACGTTGATTATTCCTCGCTTATTTACAGGATTGCCCGCTTGTTGAATGTTGTGATGTATTATGAGAACAAAGACCTTGACTACCTGGAGTACGAAATAAGATCCTACAAAAGAATATTTAAGGGTAAGATCAAAATATTAATGCTTGAGAAATACGTCTTTAAGGTGATAAAGATCAATCCACGGAGACTTTCAAAATATAGCAACCAATTAGAATGGAATAAATTGGAACCGTTACAAAACTCCATCCTCAATAATAAATACGAGTCGCAGTTGTTAAAATACTTTGACTTTTTAAGTTGGGCTAAAAAACAATTTTCCATTTAGCACAGTGCCCTTAATATAAAACGTAGCGGCCGGATTCTCTTTCAACAATCGTTTTGTGACAAAAGAAAGGTGCTTTGCTATGCGTGGCGATGTATCATGGCACTTTTGTTATTGCACCGCGCCTGCCTTTCATTTGCGTTGAGCGCAACAGGGCTTCCAGGTAATAATAATCGGCATAGCTAAGCGGCACATCTACTTCACTGTTACGCAGTTTGTTGCCGGTACTATGGTCTAAAATAAACCCCCAATTCGTTCCTTTTTTGCTGGTATATTTTTTTGAAAGGGAGTGCATTATTTTATCGGCAGCTTTTCTATAATAATCATTCTTTCCCGTGTAAACATTTAATTCATAAAGGGCAGAAGCCGTAATGGCTGCTGCTGATGCATCTTTTGGTGCATCCGGAATTTTTGGATCATGATAATCCCAATATGGAACCCCGTCCTTTGGAATAGCCGGGTTATTCAACACATAGTTTGCGATCCCTTCCGCATGCGCCAAATAAATTTTATTTCCGGTTTCACGGTAACATAGAATATAACCATACAGTGCCCATGCCTGGCCACGGGCCCAAGAAGACTCGTGACTGTATCCCTGGTGCGTATGCCTGTTACGTACAGCACCTGTTCTGCTATCGTAATCCACAACATGAAAAGAACTGTAATCGGGCCGGAAATGGTTTTTCAGGGTATTGTCGGCATGAGTTACCGCTATTTTATAAAAAGAAGAATCACCGGTTAGTTTTGTTGCGGCGAACAGGAGTTCCAGGTTCATCATATTGTCTATTATAACCGGATACTCCCATTTGTCGCGGCTATGGTCCCAGGAGCGTATAACCCCGGTTACCGGATGAAAGCGTGAAGAAAGACTTTTTGCTGCCTTGATAATAACATCGCGGTACAAGGTATCCTGCGTCAGGCGGTACCCATTTCCAAAACTGCAATAGATCATAAAACCAAGATCGTGCGTGCCGGTATTATTCTTTTCTTTCTCAATAAAGGCCGTATGCTTTTTTGCTGCTTCCAGCCAGGTGCCATTTTTTGTGTGTTCATACAGGTACCAAAGCACGCCGGGGAAAAAGCCACTGACCCAATTGGAAGAATTGGTAAGCACCAGCTTTCCTTCTTCTACCGTTTTCGGTGAAACAAGATCTCCAGACTTGCCTTTATCTGCTTTTTCTGTTGCGGCCAACAGAATTTCCGCTTGCTTTTCAGCATGATTGAAAGCCTTTTTTACATTTGGTTTTTGCGCCAGCAGCACATTAACCCAACACAGCAAAAAAAGAGAACAGATTAATCTTGTCATTCTTACACGTTTCAAAAAGGTAACCGCATTTTATTTTTTCAGATATACGTAGACTTTATGTAAGGCAATGTGTTTGCACATAGTAAGAGTGTATAGTACACATCATTTTTTTCATTACCCGCTTTTGCAACGTTCTTTTTGCGCCGGTAATTTCAAAACAGATGGCTTTATAACCTCTCTGCAAAAACACCGAATCCACTGCAGCAACTTTCTACTATATCAAACGATGTTTTTTTATTTGACGATGTCAACAAACCACTCACCTCTCAATACTTGAATATTTTTCCATTCACCATTACCTGTTGTTTTTTGGCGTCGAAGGTGGCCTTACCACCGGTGCGAACGGCAGCATTGGTCATGATGCAAGCGATGGAATGATTATACCCCGCTTCTGCCGGTGCATTGGGCTGCTTACGGCTACGGACACACTCCATCCAGTTGCGAACATGCGCACTGGTCAGCGG
>DATKHJ010000254.1:0-2846 GCA_035510335.1 Flavisolibacter sp.
GAGGCCCGCTGTTCAGGGATGATATTCGGACCATACTCGCCAAAGAACTCGCCAAAGAAATCATCCATGATGCTGCGGCGGCGCGGCAGGTCGTTGCTGACTTTTTTTGCCGGGATTTTTGTTTTGATGTGAACAACGGCCGGCGCAGCGGCAGAAGCGGCTTTTGTTAAATCTACGGGGTCGGCCGGGCTAAAATTCTTGCCGTCAAAATAACCTGCATAATTGGCGGGAAGGCCATTTGCTGCAGACCCTACATGGGCGACTTTATTCTCGGAGAATTTGTTGTAAATAGCCACGCTTCCTACGGCTGAAGCGGCGCTAATGCCAACAATAAGTAAGACTTGCTTCAATTTCATAGTTCGTGTGATTTATGCTTTTTAATAGTCTGTCAAATAATATGCCTTTGCCTAACAAAATAACGTTCTGTCAGTTATTTAGAAAAACCATTCGGCCAGTTTAACATTCATTTACTAAAGTTTTCGTACTTCTCAAAGGTCGAGTAAAAATTGAATGGTGTCAACACCGTCTGCATAATCGCAAACACCGGGTTGCTGACCGCTGCCAAAAGGTAAACCTTGGTGGCCAACCACGCACTGAATGGCCTCGTTGTTCGCCAGGTTTTGTTTAACTTCTTCCGCATCATCATAGTACTCATAATTCAACTGGCTGATGGGAGAGAAGGGGGATGATTCTTCAATCAGTAGCAGGCTGCCGTTGCTCATGTAGTATTTTTTATTGAGCAGGTGAATAGCCAGGTTGTAATCGTAATTGTTTTTGTACTTCTGGTAATCGAAGAGGTAATTGTATTTTTTGAAGCGGTTGAGCAGCGGCTCAAAATTGTAACCCCGCGGCACAAATATCTTGGTGACGTTGCGGCAACCCAGTCCAAAGTAGCGGTACACGTCATCGGCCAGCGCATCCAGTTCTGCTTCGGTTTCTTTACCGGTGAGTACCGCAACCGATGTACGGTTTTTGCGAATAATGTGCGGGTATTTGGCAAAATAGTAATCGAAGTAGGTAGAAGACGTGTTGCTGCCCGTGGCAATGTAGGCGTCGCAGGCTTTCAGCATTTCACTGATGGTGAAATAAGGCGCTGCTTCCAGTTTCCACTCTTTCAGCTTGCCCACTAAAAAGCGAAGCAAGGCATCATCTTTCGAGGAGAGCTTCATCACGGCATAATGGCCGGTCATAAACACGCAAAGCAGGTCGTGAAAACCTACAAGGGGAATGTTTCCCGCCATTACGATGCCTACTTTTTTGGGCCCCGTGTTATCGGTAAGGTGGTAACGGTCAATTAGCGATTGCAGGCTTTCTTCGGTTAAAAACTGGTTGGCAATATTGCTGACGGAGAGATCAATAAACTCGGGTAAGAACCAGGGATTTTCATTTGTTGCTCTTCGTTTGGCTCCCTGCCAGGCTTCATCATCTGTTTGCATAAAACGGCCTAACTGCACCATCAAATCTTTTCTTTCTTGTAAATTCATGCTGGCATTTTATTTTTGTTGCAAAACTAATTCACATCAAAGCAAATTATAATTATGGCGATTAAGATAACGGAAGAATGTATCAACTGCGGAGCCTGCGAACCAGAATGCCCCAATAATGCAATTTATGAAGGTGGTGTAGAGTGGGCCATTGCCGATGGCACCAGTGTAAAAGGAAGCTTTACACTGGTTGACGGAACAGCGGTTGACGCCGCTCAGCGCAATGCACCGATAGCTGTTGACACCTACTATATTGTTCCAACCAAATGTACCGAGTGCCAGGGCTTTCACGAAGAGCCGCAGTGTGCTGCCGTGTGCCCGGTTGACTGCTGCGTACCCGACGAAATGTACCGCGAAACCGTAGAAGAATTATTGTCGAAAAAAGAACGCATGCATTTGTAAATTTTCTACCTTTAGGTCACAAACCGCAAAGCAGCCGCGTCTGCTTTTATCTAACAGGTGATTTTTCCTGTTGTAAAAAGGTGAAGCTCTTAACAGACTTCACCTTTCTTATTTAAAAGATGGCAAGATTGATTTAGTCACGATTCAAGATTGCCATCAGCTATTAATGGGTAAGAAAAACCGCAGGATGAAAGGCTAACAGGTTTTATCCGCCAGCTTTCTTCCTGCGGTAATAGAAAGATTATTCTCCGGGTTTCAGTACCACCTTTAAACAATCATCTTCTTTCTTGTTGAAGATGTCGTACATCTTCGATGCTTCTGACAGCGGAACGGTATGCGTAATAATATCGTTCAGTACTACTTTGCCATCAGCCACAAGACTCATCAGGTGATCGATGTACTTCTGCACCGGTGCCTGTCCACCTCTCATCTTAATGCCTTTATCAAACCATTTGTACAGCGGGAAGTTGTCATACGGAGAGCCATACACACCAACCACCGACACGGTGCCGCCTCTTCTTACCGCATCAAAGCAGGTTTCCAAAACCTTCATGGTGCCTTTTTCCATCTGCACAACGTTCATTAATTTTTCCATGGTGGTACGGTCGGCTTCCATGCCCACCGCATCAATGCAAACATCAGCGCCTCGTCCGGCGGTCCATCCGCGAATAATTTCCACGGCATCTTCTTCCGCTGCGTTAATCACCTCCACATTAGCCGCCGCTTTTGCTTTGGCCAGACGGTAAGGATAAATGTCAACACCAATTACCCGTCCGGCGCCACGCAGCCAGGCCGATTTCATGGCCATGATGCCCACCGGGCCGCAACCAAAAACTACCACAGTCTCGCCGCCTTTTAGTTCTGCCCAGTCAACAGCCGTCCAGCCGGTAGGGAAGATGTCAGTCAGGAAAAGCACCTGCTCATCGGTTAAGCCATCCGGTACTTTGCGCGGACCATAGT
>DATKHJ010000255.1:0-4594 GCA_035510335.1 Flavisolibacter sp.
CACTTAACGAGCACACGCAAACTGTAACCATCAATTAATTTGGTCAATACAGCAATAAAATGAAAGGCTGTCTTTTAAGGCAGCCTTTCTGATTTCTAACTGTTATTTTCACTTCACATACAGCGATATGAATAAACGCTTCAAATGGCTACCTCTTTTTATTGCAATTAGCATGTTCGCCTGCAGCAAAAACAATAGTCCCGATCCGCAACCAGACCCCGCTACCCAGCCACCGCCAACATCAAATACATCTTTCTCCAAGGGCGCCGATGTAAGCTGGATCACTGAAATGGAAGCCGCCGGCCGAAAGTTTTACAACAGTGCCGGTACCGAGCAGGATTTATTCATCATTCTGAAAAGCCTTGGCATGAACACTATTCGCCTGCGGGTATGGGTAAATCCGGCCGGTGGGTGGAATGGAAAGGCCAACGTGGTGGACAAAGCCGTACGGGCAAAAAATGCCGGCATGCGCATTATGATCAATTTTCATTACAGCGATAGCTGGGCCGATCCGGCCAAGCAAACAAAACCCGCTGTGTGGACCGGCGATGCGGCCGCACTAAAAACGGCGCTTGCCGCTCATACAGCGGATGTATTGAATGCACTGAAAGCCGCCGGCGTTACACCGGAATGGGTGCAGGTAGGCAACGAAACCAACGATGGCATGTTATGGCCCGAAGGGAAAGCATCGACCAGCATGGCGGCTTATGCGCAGTTTGTTAGTGCCGGACACGATGCTGTGAAATCCGTATTCCCAACCGCGAAAGTGATTGTGCATGTTTCAAACGGTTGGGATAATTCTCTCTTTCGCTGGAACATTGGCGGACTGGTAGCCAACGGGGCAAAGTTTGATGCAATTGGTATGTCGTTATATCCCTCTTATGTTCCGGGCGGCTGGCAGGTGGCCAATACACAAACACTCACCAATATGAACGACATGGTAAGCCGCTATGGCAAAGAAGTGATGATTGTGGAAGTGGGCTTGCCGTGGGATGATGCAGCGGCCTGCAAAAATTTCATTGCAGACCTGGTTACTAAAACAAAGTCCATTGCGGGCAACAAAGGATTGGGCGTGTTATATTGGGAACCGCAATCGTACAACAACTGGCAGGGCTATACACTTGGCGCTTTTGATAATTCCGGAAAGCCTACCGTTGCCCTTGATGCTTTTAAGTAACGCTGTAGATACTCCATATCTGCGAGATATGGAGTATCTATTTACTGTAAACCCTTTCACACCATGACAAGACTTTTCCTCTTTTCTCTTTTCAGTTTTTGCTTATCGTTTGCCAACGCACAAAAGAAACAGGCGAACCTTGTTTACGTTGATAACAAAGGCGTGTTGCGTTACACGGCCACCAAAAAAGAAGCGGCCTTTTTCGGTGTGAATTACACCGTGCCTTTTGCTTACGGTTATCGTTCGCACAAAGCGTTGGGGGTAGATATGGAAAAAGCCATCGATGCTGATGTGCATCACATGGCAAGGCTGGGATTAGATGCCTTTCGGGTGCATGTGTGGGATGTGGACATCACCGATTCGCTGGGCAATCTTTTACAGAACGAACACCTGCGCCTCTTCGATTATCTCATTAAAAAACTGAAAGAGCACAACATCAAAATTCTTATTACACCCATTGCGTTTTGGGGTAACGGTTATCCCGAACCGGATGTAAAAACGAATGGATTTTCTTACGTGTATGGCAAAGGCGGATCGGTGGTGAAAGAAGAAGCCTTTAAGGCGCAGGAAAATTACCTGAAGCAATTCTTCACGCATATCAATCCTTATACAAAGCTTTCGTACAAAGATGATCCGGATGTGATTGCCATGGAGATCAACAACGAGCCGCACCACAGTGGGCCAAAAGAACGCACAACAGAATATGTCAATCGCATGGAGGCTGCAGTGCGTAGCACCGGCTGGACGAAACCCGTTTTTTACAACATCAGCGAATCGCCTTCGTATGCCGATGCGGTAGTGAAAGCGAATGTGGACGGACACAGTTTTCAATGGTACCCAACCGGGCTGGTTGCCGGCCGCGAAGTGAAAGGAAATTTCCTGCCGAACGTGGCGCAGTACCGCATTCCGTTTGGTGATACCATACCTGCATTTAAAAACCGTGCATTGATGGTGTACGAGTTTGATGCAGGCGATGTGATGCAGCCCATCATGTACCCGGCCATGGCGAGAAGTTATCGCACCGCAGGTTTTCAATGGGCTACGCAGTTTGCCTACGATCCATTGTACACAGCTTATGGAAACACGGAATACCAAACGCATTACCTCAACCTGGCTTACACGCCGGCAAAAGCCATCAGTTTGTTGATTGCTTCAAAAATCTTTCACCGCTTACCAAGAGGAAAAAGTTATGGTCCTTATCCTGTTGATACGTTGTTTGATGTTTTTCGCATCAGCTACAAAGAGCAGTTGAGCGAGATGAATAGCGAAGAAGAATTTTATTACACCGGATCGACTACCACGCAACCAAAAGATATTTCAAAGCTGAAACATATTGCGGGTGTGGGAAGTTCTCCGGTTGTGCAGTATGAAGGAACAGGTGCTTATTTTTTGGATAAGATGAATGACGGCAGTTGGATGTTGGAGGTTATGCCGGATGCAATTGTGTTAGATGATCCATTTAAAAAAGCTTCTCCTAAAAAACAAGTAGTTCAACTCATTTCGAAACCACAAAAAATGAAGTTTAATTTACTAGACTTGGGAAAGAAGTACAACGTTGTTAAATTAAATGATGGACAACCATTTGCTGTTGGACAGGGTGATAAGGCACAAGAAGGTTTTAGTCTACAACCAGGAAAATTCTTGATTATTGAACGTGAAAAACAGTTTTCTGAAAAAGGTTATTCCCAATCTTTTAGTGCCGATTTTTTTGCACCTAAACATTCACTTGCGGAATTAATGATTGTACATGAACCATTAACAGAAGTTTCCTCCGGTCAATCAATCACAATTCATTCAACCATTGCAGGCATTGACACGGCCGATAAAATCGCTGTAGAAATTCGCCACTCTTCCAACAAATGGAAAACAGTTCCGATGCAGCACGTCAGCGGTTATGAATACAAAGCAGAAGTTCCTGCCGATATGGTAACACCCGGTGCTATCAACTACCGCATTATGGTTAGAAATGCGGCTGGTGATACGTACACTTTTCCTGGTGGCTTCAAAGGCAATCCTTATGCGTGGGATGAATGGCGGAACGAGAGTTATCAAACCTTTGTGGCTTCGGCGCAAAGCCCCATTGAAATTTACCACGCCACCCGTGACCGCGACAAGATCACTTTGTACAATACTGATTGGCGGGCCAATCGTGTGGAATACATTGCAGCCGATGATCCCGGCCGCCTTGCGCTAAAAACAGCCATGACGGCTCCTTCCGCCGGACAACTTATGGGATGGCAGGCCTATTTTAGGGATAAGTTGGAGGGAAGAAGCAGCGAACTTTCTTCGTTCTCAAAAATCGCCATCAAGGCAAGATCGGCAGAGGCCGTGACGGCACATCTTTCATTGATTGATGCCGATGCCAATGCGTACGGCACAATGGTGAACTTAAGCACTGAGTGGAAAACGATTGAACTTCCGCTTAGTAGTTTGCAAAAAGATTCCATGCTTCTCTTGCCGCGGCCATATCCCGGTTTTCTACCACTTTGGTTTACTTCTTCTTCCAAAAAAACATTGCAGATGGAAGATGTTGAAAAGCTGGAAATTCGCTTTGCTGCAACACAGGGTGCAACGCCTGCAAGCATGGAAGTGCAATGGATACGCTTAAAAAAATAACATCGCCAACAGTTCCTTTATGAAATACGTACGACTCTGTTTTTTACTGCTCGTAACTGTCATCACCGGCAAACTTTCTGCGCAGTTGCGCACCGTTATCGAACTAAAAGACTACTGGAAGTTCAGTCGGGAAAAAGCCGACGGTGCTTTCCAAACAAGTTTTAACGACCAGTCATGGCAAACCGTTAGCGTGCCGCACGACTGGGCTATCTATGGCCCGTTCGATAAAGAAATTGACAAGCAGGTAGTGGCCATTTCGCAGAACAATGAAAAAGTGGCAAGTGAAAAAACCGGCCGCACGGGTTCGTTGCCTTACATCGGCGAAGGCTGGTACCGCAAACGTTTTCGGCTGCCGCTGAAGAAAGGCCAAAAAGCACTAATCTTATTTGAAGGAGCGATGAGTGAACCAAGGGTTTATCTCAACGGTAAAAAAGCTGGTGAATGGAATTATGGCTACAACTATTTCTATTTCGACATTACTGATAAACTGTCCGCCGGTGATAATGTGCTGGCGGTTCACCTGCGCAACGTTGGCGAATCGTCCCGCTGGTATCCCGGTGCTGGTTTGTACCGTAAAGTCAGCATCATTGTCAAGAACGCTGAAAGCATTGATCAATGGGGAACCTACATCACAACACCATTCATCAGTAGTGAGCAGGCAAAGGTCAATATCAAAACAACCGTGTCCGGAAAAAACCTGCGACTGGTAACAGACATTCTTGATGCGGATGGAAAAAAAGTGGCAACGGGTACCACACAAACCTTGTTCGGTGAACAGTTTGATCAAAATGTGTCCATACC
>DATKHJ010000256.1:0-8048 GCA_035510335.1 Flavisolibacter sp.
GGATAACGAATAACGAAAGGAAGTTTGGTGCTTTCCAGTTGTGCCGTGTACATCAGGTTACGCAGTTCGGCTTCATTCATTGGCGCCGAAATAATCATGTTGGGAATGCACCGGAAATAAGCAACATCGTAAGCACCGTGGTGCGTTGGGCCATCTTCACCTACCAAACCGGCACGGTCGAGGCAGAAAACAACCGGCAGCTTTTGAATGGCCACATCGTGCACCACCTGGTCGAACGACCGCTGCATGAATGATGAATAAATGTTGCAGAATACTTTCAGACCCTGCGTAGCCATGCCTGCGCTTACGGTAACGGCATGCTGCTCGGCAATGCCTACGTCAATGGCACGATGCGGCATCGCCTTCATCATAATGTTGAGTGAGGAACCTGACGGCATCGCCGGAGTAACACCCATTATTTTTTCGTTCTGTTCCGCCAACTCTAAAATGGTGTGACCAAAAACGTCCTGGTATTTTGGCGGCTGCGGAACATCGTATTTCTTTTTGTAAATCTCCCCAGTGATCTTATCAAACAAACCCGGCGCATGCCATTTGGTTTGGTCTTTTTCTGCCAGCGCATATCCCTTGCCTTTCACCGTAACAATGTGCAGAATTTTTGGCCCGGGAATGTTTCGCAAATCCTTCAGGGTATCAACCAGCTTGGTAATGTTGTGCCCGTCAATGGGACCAAAGTAGCGCAGGTTCAGGGCTTCAAACAGGTTGCTGCTTTTGGTGACCATGCCTTTTACGCCGGCTTCCAGCTTGGAGGCCATGTCGCGGGTAAAACGTTTACCCACGGGCAACTTGCCCAGCAGTTTCCATACATCGTCGCGAAATTTATTGTAGGTCTGCGAGGTGGTGATATCGGTCAGGTATTCTTTCAACGCTCCCACGTTCGGGTCAATGCTCATGCAGTTGTCGTTCAGAACAATGAGCATATCCGTATCGGCAACGCCTGCATGGTTCATGGCTTCGAAGGCCATGCCGGCCGTCATGGAACCATCGCCGATAATGGCTACCGATTTCCGGTCTTCGCCCTTGTACTTGGCGGCAATGGCCATGCCTAAGGCGGCAGAAATAGAAGTGGAAGAATGGCCTACGCCAAATGTATCGTACTCGCTTTCGCTGCGCTTTGGAAAGCCGCTCAGGCCTTTGTATTTGCGGTTTGTGATGAAATTATCGCGGCGGCCGGTAAGAATTTTGTGTCCGTATGCCTGGTGGCCAACATCCCATACCAACTGGTCGTACGGCGTGTTGTACACATAGTGCAGTGCAACCGACAGTTCCACCACGCCCAGCGAAGCGCCAAAATGCCCCCCGTGTACGCTTACAACGTCAATGATGTACTGGCGAAGTTCATCGCATACCTGGTGTAGTTTTTCTTTCGGAACCTTTTTCAGGTCGTCGGGTGAATCAATGGTTTGCAACAGCGCACCGGCCGGTATTTGCATGGGTGTGTTTTTAAAGCAGTAAAAATATTCCATTTTTCAGCAAACGGAAGGATTGCTTTAATGCTTAACAAACCGCAAGGAAATAGGTTGGGCGTTTTCCCAAAGCCCTACCAGCTGCAGCTGGTAAAGGCCGGGCAGCAAATGAGCCACATTTAGCTGGTAAACTGACTGGCCTTTTGTTGCCTGTATTTGCCCTGTATTTACTGCTTTTCCGGTGGCATGAAAGATCGTATAGGTAATGTTTTTCGAAGTGGCGCTGGTGAGTTGCAGGTTCAGTATTGTCGAAGCCGGGTTGGGCCAGCTTTTCTGAACCAAAAAACTGCTGCTGTTTAGACTTACCACCGGCGAATAAAAAACTTCCCCGTTTTTTAATTGGATACGCAGCCGGAAAAGCGAGTAGTCGGTTCCATTTACTTCGGTGGCATAATAGCCGTTTTCTCCGCTGTACGCCGAAACTTGCTTCTCATCAACAAACGGTTCGTTTTTCCGGGCTTTTTGAACCGTTATTGTTTGCAGTTTTTCTTCATTTGCCAACTTCCACTCCAGCCGGTGATTTCCGTACTGTTGACCGGCATATTTGAAAAATTCCAGTTGCACCGGCAATACAGGGTAACATTCAAGTATGGTAAACTCAAAGGTTTTTAAATAGCAGCCATTGGCAGAAGCAACCGTCATCCGGTAGCGGCCGGCCACCAGGTCTCCTACCTCAATCATAGGCGCCGTGCTATCATGGTAGGTTGAATAGCTATCATCCTGATCGAAAATGCCGTTCTTATTTTGATCCCAGGCAATGGTATAGCTCATGGGAAAGATTGCCGCATAGTTGCTATGCTCTACATACACGTTAACCCTGCCTTTCCAGGTTGCGCAGGCCGTTGGCTCCAGCAAGGAAAAGCTATAACGGATATCGGTTAAGTCGCCGCTTCGATTATTGGAGGCGTTGGCGCTCTGCTGCGGGTCTTTCACCCAACTGCAGTCGCCATCGGTGGTACGGGCAAAACTATTTCCCCGCCCGGCCGACATGCCCAGCTGTTCGTACTTAACCGCCATGGTGTTCAGGTTAAAACTTTTTGGCCCGCAACTGCCATTTACGCTTGAGGTTGTGATAGGGGAGGCGGTTTCGGCCGGCAGGCTTCTAACCACGGCATCAATAATAGTCAATTCAGGGTCGAGCAGTACCAATGGAGTGTTGCCTGAGCCGCCATCCGTTAGTAACCCGTCGCCGGTGGTTGGAATGGGGGCACTGGTGCAGTTGCAGCTATTCCAGTTTAAGTCTGCTGTAATTCCCTTTCCAACGCTGTCAATGTTGGCACAGTCAGTTGGAATAAAATTCTGGCCGGCAATCACATAAAACTCACCCGGCTGCAAAAACGTGTTTGGGGGAATGGTAATTGCATACTTGCCCGTGGTTAAAACATAGCAGCCAATGTCAACAGGCCCGGGGCCAAAGTTGAGCAGCTCCACAAATTCGGCGGTGGTGCCGCATCCGTTTGAGGTCCACGGCATGTATTCATTGATCACCACTTTGCCCGACCGCTGGGCAACTGCCGCGGAATACAAAAACACAAGGGCTATAAATAGCAGGAAGCTTTTACAGGTTAGTGTTTTCATGGGGATGGACTTTGCATCAATGATAGCCCGTAAGAACCGTTCAGCCAAAGCCAGCTGAACAATTTTTGGAAACTTGAGTAGTTCCACCTAGCAGGTGGTCAATGTCCGTTTGTAAAATCCCTGTGCCACTGGTATATTTACGGACGGTCGCTTCCAAAAAGGCCTTCGTACCTTTATATGATGAAGTCTTTTCAGTTGTCGAGGTATTGGGTGTTTCAGTTTGCGGGGTGGGGACTTTTCGCCTTGATCAACGTTTTCTTTGCCTTGCTCCATAACAGCTTCCAGTTGGCAATTGATCCGAAGGTGCTCCAGCGCATTCTCTTTTTTACCGAAGTCGGCATCATTTTCACCCATTTTATGCGGGAGATCATTCACCGCTCAGGGGTGTTGATGAGAGAATTGCGCCAACAGATATTCACCTTCATCCTGTTAACACTTGCGTTTTCTTTTTTCATTACCTGTATTGTTTCTCCTTACGAGCAACTTTTTCAACTGCGCATTCGCGATGATGGAACGCCGGTTTCCTACGTCACCATCTTTATCACCAACCTCATTTCGTTTATTCCGCTGCTGCTGATCTGGAATGCCATCTACTTCATGTACCATTTCATTATCAAAACCCGCAAGCAGGAAATGGACACCATTAAACTGGAAGCCCTGGTGCGCCAGTTGGAGCTAAACACCATTAAAGCGCATATCAACCCGCATTTTATTTTTAATTCGCTCAACGGCATTCGTGCCCTCATTGATGAAAATCCCGAACGTGCCCGCAAAGCCATTACGGAGTTAAGCAACATTTTGCGCAGCAGCTTAAGCGCCGAAAAAGCCGAAACCGTTCCGCTGAACGAAGAGCTGAAAATTGTGCGGGATTACCTGGCGCTGGAAAGCATGCGTTTTGAAGACCGCCTGACAGTGGAATTCGACGTGAACGAACGAACGCTGAACAACCACGTACCGCCCATGATGTTGCAAACGCTGGTGGAGAATGCCATTAAGCACGGCATCAGCAAACAAATGCGCGGCGGCATCATTAAAATAACATCCAGCATCAACCAAAACCAGCACGAACTGCTGGTGCAGAATACCGGTCAACTGAACGGCCATGCCCGGCAGGGTGGTGGCTTTGGCATTTCCAGCACCAAAGACCGCTTGAACCTTTTGTACGGCGACCGCGCCAGCTTTGAAATTAAACAGGTAGCCGACACCCTGGTGGAAGCGAAAGTGGTAATGCCCGTTACCACTACAACGATTAAAATGAACGCTGCAGAAAAGGTGAATGGCTGACCTTGTTTATAAAATTCCTAACTTGACCCCTGACTATATTCTAACGAAACGACACATAATATGAGAGCAATCATCATTGATGACGAACGCCTGGCCCGCACCGAACTACGCAAGCTGCTGCAGGATTTTCCGGAAGTAGAAGTGGTGGACGAAGCCTCCAATGCCGAAGAAGGTGTTCAGAAAATTGAAAGCCACAACCCCGACCTGATTTTTCTTGATATTCAAATGCCCGGGAAGACCGGTTTTGAAATGCTGCAGGAACTGGATCATGCGCCGACCGTCATCTTTACCACTGCTTATGACGATTATGCGCTGAAAGCATTTGAAGTAAATGCGCTGGACTACCTGCTAAAACCGATTGAACCCAAACGCCTGGCCGATGCGGTTGAAAAAATTAAAAAAGCGCAAACCGGCAACGGCGAAGCAAGACCAATGGGCGCACCGGTATTTACAGGCAACAGCCTGCTGAGCGAAAACGACCAGGTGTTTGTAAAAGATGGTGAACGCTGTTGGTTTGTACGCTTGTCCGAAGTGCGCCTGTTTGAAAGCGTGGGCAACTACGCCAAAGTGTTCTTTGGTACCAACAAGCCACTTATTTTAAAATCACTGAATGCATTGGAAGAAAGACTTGACCCGAAAGTTTTCTTTCGTGCTAACCGCAAGCATATCGTCAATTTGCACATGATTGAAAAAGTGGAATCTTATTTCAACGGCGGCCTGTTGCTGGAACTAAAAGGAGGCGAAAAAGTAGAAGTAAGCCGCCGCCAAACCGTGAAGTTTAAAGAGATGATGAGCCTTTAAAAGCGAATCAAAAAGATAAAGTAAAAGGTGTCTTTCCGTTGAAAGCACCTTTTTAAATTTTTACCTCCCAAAATCTTATTTTAGGCAACTATAATTTCTAATCATGAATCGATTTGTTCGTTCGTTACTGTTTGGGTCTGCGTTTTTTACAACGGAGTATTGCGCTGCGCAGAAAGCTGATGGTGTTTTTAATGTGAAAGAGGTGGAGCGTATTGAAAACTTTTTAGCCTCCGATGAAATGCGGGGCCGCAGGGCCGGTTCGCCAGAGATAGACAAAGCCGCCGATTTTATTGCGGATGAATTTAAAAAAGCCGGGCTGCAACCCTTGCCGAGCGGAAGTTACCTGCAGTCGTTTGTCATGATGCGTCCAAGCCTGAAGGAGTTAAAATACAAAGCGGAAGGAGCGGATGTTGAGTCGAAAAATATCATTGTTATTACCAGCAAACCTGAGCTGGAAGTGGATGAAAAGTCGGGCTACGAAGTGCGATACGTGAAAGCAGGTGCAAACTTTTCCAGCGAAATCCCAAAACTGAATGGGGAAAAAAAGAACCTGCTGGTCATGGTCGATACAAGCTTTGGAAGAATGTTTCCACGCCTTGCGGGCTTAAAGCGCCAGATGTTTTCATCGCCTTACAGCAAAATCTTTATTTTGGGTACAATTGTTCCAAAAGAGTTTAAAATAAAAGCCGAACACAGTTTTGAAGAAATCCGCTACGCCAATGTTGTCGGCCTTCTTCCCGGCAAATCAAAAAAAGACGAGCAGGTAATCTTCTCTGCCCACCACGATCATATTGGCATAGGCAGGCCAGTTGACGGCGACAGCATTTACAACGGCGCCAACGATGATGCGGCAGGAACAACAGCCGTAATAATGCTGGCTCGTTACTTCAAGCAATTAGCCAACAACGAACGCACCCTTGTATTTGCTACGTTCACCGCCGAAGAAGTAGGCGGCTTTGGTTCGCAGTATTTTTCGCAGCAGTTTGAGCCGGCTAAAGTGGCGGCTATGTTCAACATTGAAATGATTGGCACCGAAAGCAAATGGGGCAAGAACAGCGCTTACATTACCGGTTTCGATAAAACCAACATGGGCGAAATTCTGCAGGCCAACCTGAAAGGATCAGCCTTCCAGTTTCACCCCGATCCTTACCCGCAGCAAAATCTTTTTTACCGTTCCGATAATGCCACGCTGGCCCGACTGGGTGTTCCGGCACACACCATTTCTACCGCCAAAATGGAAAACGAACCACACTACCACAAGCCAAGCGATGAAGTAAAAACGCTTGACCTGGAAAACATGGCGCAGATTATGAAAGCCATCGCCGAAAGCAGCAAAACAATTGTGGGCGGAAAAGACACGCCAACACGAGTGAAAGAGGAAAGCTTAAGAGCCAACTAAGGTGAAGCGCTTTCTCTTCTTCCCGGTTTTTTGTTGCCTGTTTTTTGTTTCGGCGGCGCAACTTTCGCCGGACAGTATTTCTTCTGCCGAAGCACAACGCATCATTGGCTTTCTGGCCCACGACAGT
Organism: Flavisolibacter sp.; assembly: GCA_035510335.1. GTDB lineage: Bacteria > Bacteroidota > Bacteroidia > Chitinophagales > Chitinophagaceae > Flavisolibacter. Next base: position 6,674 of record DATKHJ010000256.1, read on the forward strand.
TTAAAAGGCCGCGGAAATTATACACCGCAACTGCATACCGCTGCGCAGTTTATTGCGCAGCGGTTTCGGCAGGCGGGCCTCACTTCTTTCTCGTTTACCAAGGGTTACTTCCAGCCATTTTCTCACCGAAAAGCAATTGCCGATACCGGCGGCTACAATCCCGAAAAAATATTGCTGAATGTGATTGGCGTACTGGAGGGAAAAACAAAATCCAACGAACTTGTTCTTTTTTCTTCACATTACGATCATGTGGGAACAGAACGAGGCAAAATACACAACGGCGCCAACGACAATGCATCGGGAACAACGGCGCTGCTGCTGTTGGCCGACTATTATGCCCGCCGGGCAGATAATGAACGGACCCTTGTTTTTTGCGCCTTTGCCGGCGAAGAACTGGGCCTGCATGGCTCCGAACTGTTTGCGAATTACCTCAGGCCCGATTCCATTGTTGCCTTGGTGAACATGGAAATGATTGGCATTCCCCAAGTGGGCAAAAACGCTCTTTACATTACCGGCGGCCGCTACTCTGATTTTGAAGAGATGTTTAAAAAAGCGCTGGCCGGCAGGTATAAAATAAAGCGGGAACCCGCCGAATACAAAGAGCTGTTTCAGCGCTCCGATAACTTTCCGTTTGCCCGGCTGGGCGTGCCTGCACACACCATTATGACCAGCGATGACGACGACAAATGTTACCACCAACCTTGCGACGATGTGGAGCGGATTGACGTAGAGAACATGACGCAGATTATTCGGGCTATTGCCCTTGGCTGCGAAGGGTTGATCAGCGGAAAAGATACTCCCCGGCGCATCCGGAAACAGTTTGAAGAGTAACAGCGTTTAAGGTTGGAAGTTGGAGGTTCTGATGGATTGAATCTCCGGTTGCTGAATGGAAGCTGTTGATACCAAAATATTTCCTTTGCTTCCTTGCGCCTTTGAGTGAAACCCCAAACGAAAAAAAGCAGCAACTTTATCTCACCAGTGAAACGCCGTGAATGGCTGCGGCCATTTCTTCCAGCAGCGACGGTTCTTTTTCAATAGCATTACCCACCACAATCACATCGGCGCCAGCCTTGCAATTGCGGTACGCCTTTTCCGCATCCCGAATGCCACCACCAATCACCAGCGGCACATCAATGTTCTGCGCTACCAGCGAAATCATTTCTTCGGTAATGGGCTTTTTGGCACCGCTACCGGCATCCATGTAAATCAGTTTCTTGCCCAGCATTTCGCCGGCCATGGCCGTGCAAAGGGCAATTTCGGCCTTGTCGGCCGGAATGGGCGCCGCACCACTGATGTACGAAACCGTTGTTGGCGCACCGCCGTCAATTACCATATAACCGGTGGAGATGATTTCCAGTCCGCTCTTGTTTACAAA
>DATKHJ010000257.1:0-8371 GCA_035510335.1 Flavisolibacter sp.
ATCGTATGCTGTCTTATCAAAATTTACGTACGCCGGTTTGAATTGCTGGCGACTAAGTCCAAGAGGCAGAACATCAATAAAAAAATGATTGCCGTTGGTCTTGGCCGCAACCCTGAAACGATAACCTACGCCTAAGGTAAACAGGTGGCTTTTTAGTCTTTTTTCCACTGCAATAGCAGAAGGCATGCCTGCCGAAAGGGTATAGGCACTATCACTTTCCCTCCGCGTAAGAGGAATGCCCACATCGGCTTTTAGCAGAAACGAGCCGTTGCCTTTTTTTGCCGGTAGCCATTGCACCGATAAGGGAATGTGTTGAAAACGGCTTCCGTTGTTGATGTCTATAGAAAACCCTGTTGAAAAACCAAGTCGTGCCTGGCCAAAAGACGGAATGGCATAGATCATAGCCAGCCATAAACCGAAACAAAGGCGTTTCATCATAAGCAAAGGTTGATTTGGCTTTTGTTACTCTCTTTCTTTCCTAAGATAACCAGTAATGACAAGTATGCGTTTACTTCCGCTGCAATATTTGCACTGATCAACTCGCCGTTTCATTGCATAAGATTTTCTTTTCGTTCTTACCGCTTGTGCCACTCTTTGCAGATTACGTAATTTTGCCCCGTGGGTATTGAAAAAGACATTAACCAGAACACCTTTCGAAACGCTGGGCAAAAAGCCATGGTCAACCTCCTGTTTACCTATGGCTGGGCAATTGAACGCATCAAGAACTTTGTTTCCAAAGAAGATATTACGCACCAGCAATACAATATCCTGCGCATTCTGCGCGGTGCTTTTCCGCAACCACTTTCAACGTTGCAAATCCGCGAACGCATGCTGGATAAGATGAGCGATACCAGCCGCATTGTGGACCGCCTGATTGTAAAAGGCCTGGCGCAAAAATCTACCTGCGCTAAAGATAAACGCCTGGTAGATGTGCTCATTACCGAAAAAGGCCAGGAGCTGCTGAAGCGTCTCGATGATGTTTCGGAAGACATGGATGCAATTATGGACGGGCTGACCGAAGAAGAAGCTGAACAACTGAGCAGCCTGCTTGACAAGCTCCGTTCTGCAAACGACTAACGTTCTCCTCTACCTTTCACATTTATGTAAGACACCCCTTTGTGTTTTACCGCACAGTCTTTCTATCTTCAATTTTCCAATAACGACTATGAAGAAATTAACCGTCCTCATCCTTACTACTCTTTCCTCTTTCCTTGCCTTTTCTCAGCCAAAGGCTGAATTCCGCGGTGTATGGATTGCCTCCGTTGATAACATCGATTGGCCGCGACATGGCCAGTGGGATTCAGAGAGCCAGAAAGCAGAGTTCGTTCGCCAGTTGGATATGCACCAGCGCAACGGTATGAACGCCGTAATTGTGCAGGTTCGTCCGGCCGCTGATGCGTTCTATCCTTCGCCTTACGAACCGTGGAGCCAATGGCTCACCGGCAAGCAGGGCAAAGCACCTTTCCCTTATTACGATCCGCTGCAGTTTACCATTGAAGAAGCGCACAAAAGAGGGTTTGAATACCACGCCTGGGTAAATCCGTACCGGGCCAATACCGGCATTGGCAAAGCCTCCATTGCGCCAGACCATATTACCAAACAACACCCCGAATGGTTTTTGGAATATGGCGGCAAGCTTTATTTCGACCCGGGAAATAAAGAAGCGCAGGATTGGGTGGTAGAAGTGATTCGCGACATGGTGGCCCGCTACGATGTGGATGCCATTCACATGGACGACTATTTTTACCCGTACCGTATTGCCGGAAAAGAATTTCCCGACCACAAATCCTACGCAAAATATGGGGCCGGCATGAGCAAGGCCGACTGGCGCAGAAGCAATACAGATTCCATCATTTACAAACTCACCACCGTTATTCATGAAACAAAACCGTGGGTGAAGTTTGGCATATCGCCGTTTGGCGTTTGGCGTAACCAGGACCAGGATCCGCTGGGCAGTCCAACAAAAGCCGGCGTTACCAATTACGATGATTTGTACGCCGATGTTTTGCTTTGGCTGGAAGAAGGCTGGATTGATTATGTAGCACCGCAAATCTATTGGGAGTTTTCGCACAAGCTGGCGCCGTTTCAGCCAATATTGGAATGGTGGAACAACAACGCCAATGGCCGCCATGTGTATGCAGGACTTGGCATTTACCGTGCAGGAACCAACCTTGCGTGGAAAGATAAAACACAACTACCACGGCAGATTGAATCCACCCGCGAACAGGAGAATGTGCATGGGCAGATTTATTTCAGCAGCACCACATTTGATAAAAATCCTTACGGCTGGAACGACGTATTACGCACCAATCATTACCGCGAAAAGGCAGCGGTGCCGGAAATGCCCTGGTTGCCGAAGCGTCCGGAAGCCCCATCCGTATCCTCGGTTGGGAAGTAAAGCCCCTCGATCCCACAAGGGGGCAATGTGGCTTAGCACAGACACTTACTTTTAGATGATACTTTACAGACTCAATCATTCAGTTGGTTGAGTCTTTTTCTTTACCGCAGAGAAGATGCGGAGTTTGTGCAGAGAGAGGATACAATTACAGCGGCTTCGCTTCTTTCCTTTGCATGAAATCCGCTTGCACATAAAAAAAGATTGAAACAAGAATAGCTACTTGTTTAAGTGGGCTATTGTCCAGTTGCTAAGCCCTTCCTTCGGAGGGGTTTGGGGAGGCCGCCTTTTTATAAATCGGTACGGTACTGCAAGGCTCGCCGTACATGATACTTTTTACATGCGGCAGCAGCAGCTTTGTAATTTCTGCATAGGCAAATGCGCCAACTGGAATATCACCGCAGCCTTTTACCACAATGCGCTGGCCGTTGAATTCGTCCGCCTTAATAGTTTGAATGTTTTGCAGAAATAGATGCTGGTGCATTTCTTCTGCTGTTCCTACGTAAATATTTTTCGCCACTGGCTGCAGGTAGGTTGTGACCAGCATGTATGCCCATAGCGGGATGATGGCATCTGCGGTGCAAACAATCGCCACGTTTTTGTTCTGGTAAACCGACCAGTCGGTGTTTTTCAGCGCCTCACGGAAATCTTTCTCCTTCAGGATGAGGCCCATGAAAAGATGATCTTTTAAATCAAAAACAGCAGGTTCTTCTTTTGGTAAATAATCTTCCAAATTCAGGGTTATCAATCCGCTGTTGGCCACACGGTTCACAATTGCTTCACTCATGCTGCAAAGATAGAGAGCCCCCTCGATCCCCCAAGGGGGAAGTAGCCAGACACAGACGCCAGCTTAAGCGAGTTGCTCTTTTTATTCAATTCGCTTTTTCGTTCAGTGCAGATTTCATGCAAAGGCGCAAAGAAGCAACGAGAGTTCTTAGGGTTACTTCTTTTCCTCATCTTGTTCGCAGTAAAACAAAAAGACCCAACCAGGTTATGATTGAGTCTTTAAAGTATCATGTAAAAGCGAGGAACTGTGCTTGGCTACTTCCCCCTTGGGGGATCGAGGGGGCTTAATAGAACTTTGCTCTATTGTCTTTGATCTCTGCTTTTTTCTTCAGTGTTTCCAGGATGGCTTCCGGTGAGCCGTACATCTGGCGGGCCTGCATTTGCATCATCTGGCGCTGCTGCTCAATGTTGGCATTATCCACAGCACCGGTGAACGTATTATCTACGCGGATAGCGTAAACACCCATTTGGCCGGCAATACCTTCTGCTACTACTTTGCCTTTGTTGCCTGGGTTGAACATAGCACCTACCACTTTCATTTCGTAACCCAAAGGACCGCCACCGCTGAAGCGAACGCTATCGGCCGGCTGCACCTGCTGGTTAAATTTGGAAGCAACGGCATTCAGGTCGCTTACGGTACCCATTTGTTTTTTAATCTGCTCTGCTTTTTTCTTGTTCACCAATACCGGCTCTACTGCCTGGCGAACAGCGCTTGCCGATGGCAAACCTGGTTCAACCACATCGGTAACAATGGCTACAATAATGGCGTTGTTGCCTACCTGGTGCGGACTTAACACATCACCCTTCTCTGCTTCAAACACATCTCTCACCAGTTCGCGGGCCGAACCGGTAATACCCATCACGTTGTAATCCATCGGCTTCAGGTTAGGCGCAATGGCCTTGTTATACCCTTTTGCTTTCAGGTTCTTTTCAAAATATTCGTTGAAGGATTTTTCGTCTTTTGCATTGCCTGCCAACATCGAGGCTTCGTTGTTGGCCTGGGCAATGGTTTCGTTGCTGGCTTCAATTGGCTGTACGTAGAAGGCAAGTTTGAAAACAGGTGAGTTTCCGCGTTGGTTCAACACTTCCATGTAGTGATAACCGAAAGAAGTTTTTACCACGCCTTTGGTACCTACGGGGTTGTTCAACGCAAAGTCCTTAAACTCCTGCACCATTCCCGAGCTGCGGGTAATGCTGTCGTACACACCATTGTTCATTATTTTACCCGGATCTTCCGAAACAGCCAAAAGGCTATCAAATGGAGTACCGGCGGCAATGGCCAGACGAACACTGTCAGCTAACTTTTTCGCGGCCACGCTGTCGCGGGTTTGTGCACCGGTTTGCGGGTTCACCGTACCAATCAGGATGTGGCGAACTTTTGCCGTATCGGGCTGCGTTTTACGATCCAGGATTTTCGACATCAGGTAGATGCCGTTTTCCACTACCGGTCCAACAACAGCGCCGGTTGGTGCGCCAAAAATTGAATCAGCATTTTGCAGGCTGGCGAAATCGCTTTTGGCCACCCATACATCATTGTATTGCGAAAGGCTGCGGTTGTTGATCAAAAATTCTTTTGCATCGCTGGTCGCCTGGAAAGAATCTCTCAGCGCCAAAACCCTTTCGCGAACAGCAGCGCTGTCGGCAGATGATGGATTGAGGTTGAACTGCACATAAGACATAGAGCGGTTCTCTTCTTTCAGTTCGTATTCTTTGCGGTGTGCTTTTACGTAATCGTTGATGTCGGCATCGGTTACTTTTACCGTGCTGTCGGCAATGCTGGTGTAAGGCACGGCAACAAAAGCACCGTTGGCCATCTGGCTGTTATCCACATTGCGTTTTTCCAAAAACCATTTTGGAACGTAAACAGAGTTGGTGATCAGCGACTGGTATTTGGTCATCAATTGCTGGCGTTCGATGTACTCCAGTAATTGGTTCAGTTCTTCTTTTTGAAGAGGGTTGCCGCTTTTGGTAATTGCGCTTACCTGCTGGCGGGCATAGTTGGGGTCCCAGGCTTGCTGGTCGGCCTGCTGGCCGTAAATGTACTGGCGAAACTCTTGTGGAGGGTTTTGGCCAAACAGCAACATGTCCCGCTCTTTTTGCGAAAAGGTCAGTCCCAGTTCTTCGTATTGTTCGCCCATTACCATGTCCATAATTTCCTGCTGCCACAGGCCATTCACCACTTGCTGGTTAATGTCCTGTCCCTGGTTGCCCGGACGCTGGGTAATTTCCTGCACCCGGCGGTTAAAGGTTTCGTAGTCGATCTTCTTTCCGTTAATCTTACCAAGCGTGGTGTCGTTGCTACCCAAACCGCCGCGGCTGGAAAGGGCATCCATCAGGATGAAACCTAACAGGGCAAGACCAATAGCAATTACCGCTACACGGGCATACTTGTCTCTGATTTTCTGTATAACTGACATAAACTGGTGGTGTTCTGATTTTTAAGGATGGCGAAAATAGGGTATTCCCACTTATACACAAAATGTGGAAAACCGGCTTTGGGTGCGGATTTCGGTGAAAAGACAGGAATAATAGATAATGGGATATTAGGATATTGAGATAGTGATTGCAACGTCGTCCGGTCACGGTAATATCTCAATATCCTACTATCTTAATTACCTTTTCTTTTTCGGGTGCACCAACTTCATTTCTTTAATAAGATGCGTGGCGCCGGCGTATTTGTCTACAATAAATAATACATAGCGAACATCCACCGAAATGTTGCGGCAAATGGAGGGATCGTAATTCAGGTCACTCATGGTGCCTTCCCACACCCGGTCGAAGTTGAGGCCAATGAGGTTGCCATACGCATCCAGCACAGGGCTGCCGGAGTTGCCGCCGGTGGTATGGTTGGTGGCAATAAAGCAAACCGGCATTTTGCCGCCGCTGCCGTAGGGGCCGTAATCTTTTGCTTTGTACAGGTCACGCAGCTTTTGTGGCAGGTCAAATTCGTAATCGCCGGGTTTGTATTTTTCCATCACCCCATCTAAATAAGTATAGTAGCCGTATTCCACACCGTCGCGGGGCTCGTAACCCGCTAATTTACCGTAAGCTACGCGGAGAGTGCTGTTGGCATCGGGGTAAAACTTCTTTTCGGTAAACACATCCATCTGTGCCTGCATGTATTGGCGCTGCAAGGTGTTGATACGGGTCTGAATGGCGCCAATACTTGAACCGGTTTGCAGATTATATGATTGATTTATGTTTGCCAGCAATTTGCTGACATTGCTTTCTTTGTATTTCTGCAGAAATACTTTGGGGTTCTTTTCCAGCGCCTCCATCACTTTCTTCGGTTCGTCCAGATCGGTATCATCATAGAGTTTATCCGCCATTTTGCTATAATTGTTATCCCCTTTGTCCACCAGTTTTTTTAGCTCTTCGGGTTGCAGCATATTCGTTCCGCTGGTATAATACAATTCCATCAGCGAAGCAAAGAGCTTCTTATCCACGTCGGCATTGTATTCGGCATAAACTTCCTGCAAGCGCTGTTTTACCTGCGGCAGCGTTTCGTTGAATCCGTTTTCGCCGTTTTTGTCCAGGGCATTTTGCAGGCGGTTAAGCTGGCTGGCAACGCCAAATAATTCAATGCGGGCAAAGACTTCGTTGTAATAATCCCTCGATAAACTTTGCGGACCAAATTGTGCAAAGGCTGTGTTTAGTTCACTTAACAAATTGCCGTATTGCTCTTTCCATTTCGGGTTAGCGTTAACCCTTTTTTGAAATTCGGCTTCGTAAGCTCTTTTCTTATCCAATGCTTTTGTGCGGGTAATGCCTAATATTTCGCCCTGCCATTTTTTATAGGCGTTTTGCACACCGGCATATTTAGAGGCATACTGAATTTTCACCGCTTCGTCTTTGCGCATGGCTTCGTCCATCACCAGGAGGGCTCTGTCGCGAATGGCAATTTTTGCCGGGTTATTTATGTTGATGATCTGTTCAACAGCTACTGATGGCAAATACTCCATGGTGCGGCCCGGAAAGCCAAAGACCATCGTAAAATCGTTTTTCTCCATGCCATCCAAGGAAATGGACAACGATTTTTTTGGTTTGTAAGGAACGTTATTTGGTGAGAATGCGGCGGGCTTTCCATCGGGGCTGGCATAAATGCGGAACATGGAAAAATCGCCGGTGTGGCGCGGCCACATCCAGTTGTCGGTGTCTTTTCCAAAATTGCCGATACTCGAAGGCGGTGCACCCACCAGGCGCACATCGCGGAAGGTTTCAGTTACAAAAGCAAAATACTGGTTGCCTTCGTAAAAAGCTCTCACCATTACATCCTGCCAGGTTTCCTTTTTAATGGTGACTCGCAGGTCGGCCATGTTTTTATCAATCTGCGACTGGCGGGTTCTTTCATCCATTTCTTTGGTAACACCGGCCAGGGCCTGCTTTGTCACATCTTCAATGCGAACAATAAACGTGGCAAACAGCCCGGGGTTGGGCAATTCTTCGCCGTTGCTTTTTGCCCAGAAGCCATCTCTTATATAATTACGGTCAACGGTTGAATGATTTTGAATGGCATCAAAGCCGCAGTGGTGGTTGGTTAAAATCAAACCTTTGTCGGAAATCACTTCCGCCGTGCAAAAACCACCAAAGCTTACAATGGCATCTTTCAGGCTTCCTTTGTTCACACTATAGATATCGGCTGCACTGATCTTCATGCCCAGGCCTTTCATTTGTTTTTCATTAAGCTGACCAAGCAATTGCGGCAGCCACATGCCTTCATCGGCGTGGGAGAGAAAGGTTGAGATTGAGAAAAAGGTTAAGAGAAAGAAAGACTTCATCCACTTCATAATCTGAATTTTTGTTTTTTAAAACGATAGGGTATCAAATGTAAGTGTAGTTAACAGACCGTGTGAATAACCCTTGTTTCGTGTTAATAAAGCAAGAGGAACTGTGTTAACAGGCGTGAAGTTTTTGCTGGCAAGTTTTCGGGTTCTAAAAATTCAGCGGTGCTGTGTTCATTGTACCCGGTTTATCCCTACCCAATTCACATGATGAAAAAACGGGTTACTGAAAAAAGTTTTTCCATTAGCGGAATCCACAATTCTGTTGATAACCGGAAGAATGACCGTTCTGCAAGTACCTTTGCTGTGAATTAAAAAGGATAACCTGTGGATAAGTGCATAGTCTTTGCAGGTTCTAAAATCGTGAAACGGCTTATCCCCAAATTCACACCCATAATAGTAATAGGTT
>DATKHJ010000258.1:0-6115 GCA_035510335.1 Flavisolibacter sp.
AAGATATCGAGTTGGCTGTAGCTGCAGCACGGCAAGCGTTTCCAAAATGGTCGGTTACACCGGCAGAAACCCGTTTTCTTCTTCTTAACCGAATTGCTTCTTTGATTGACGAAAAGCTCGAAGAGTTGGCACTTGCCGAAACTACCGACAACGGCAAGCCACTTTGGCTGAGCAAGCGGGTAGATATTCCGCGGGCATCGGCCAACTTCCGTTTTTTCGCCACCGGCATTATGCATTTTTCTGCCGAAAGCCATACCATGGAAGACAAAGCCATCAACTATACGCTTCGTCAGCCACTTGGCATTGTAGGTTGCATTTCGCCATGGAATCTTCCGCTTTATTTATTTACGTGGAAGATTGCGCCGGCACTGGCGGCAGGTAATTGTGTCATCGCAAAACCTTCGGAAGTCACGCCGGTTACTGCTTATTTGCTTGCAGCAATCTGCAAAGAAGCCGGTTTGCCCGATGGCGTTTTAAACATTGTTCACGGCAGGGGAGATGCGGCTGGTGAAGCCATTGTGCAACATCCTTCCATCAAAGCCATTTCATTTACGGGGAGCACAAGAGCAGGCAAGCGCATTGCCACCATTGCAGCGCCGATGTTTAAAAAATTATCACTTGAGTTAGGAGGAAAAAACCCAAACATCATTTTTGCCGATTGCAACTGGGAGAAGATGATGAAGACAACACTGCAATCTTCGTTTGCCAACCAGGGACAAATTTGCCTCTGCGGTTCGCGGATTTTAGTGGAAGAAAGTATTTACGAAAAATTTAAAACTGAATTTGTAGAGCAGGTGAAAAAGCTTCGTGTAGGAGATCCGCTGGACGAAACCTCCAAACAAGGCGCAGTGGTGAGCCAACAGCATTTTACCAAAGTGATGCAGTGCATTGAAAAAGCAAAAGAAGAAGGCGGAAAAATTTTATGCGGCGGCAACGCTGTTAAACTGAACGGACGATGTGCGGACGGATTTTTTATTGAACCAACGGTGATTGAAGGTTTAGGGCCTGCCTGCCAAACCAATATGGAAGAGATTTTTGGCCCGGTAGTAACGCTGCAAAAATTTTCAACGGAAGAAGAAGCCTTGCAATTAGCGAATGCCTGCGACTATGGTTTGTCGGCCACCATTTGGACGCAGGATATTTCCAGGGCAAACCGGGTGGCTTCAAAAGTGGAAGCGGGTATTGTGTGGGTGAACTGCTGGCTGCTCCGCGATTTGCGTACGCCGTTTGGTGGTATTAAAAACAGCGGCACCGGGAGAGAAGGCGGCTGGGAAGCGTTGCGCTTCTTTACCGAAACAAAAAATGTGTGCATTGAAATTTAGGTTAGAACAGAAATCATCATCATAAAATCAGCGTTCCACCGCATGTCAGAAATCATCAAAACAGAAAACGCAGCAAAACCGTTAGGCGCCTACCCGCATGCAAGAAGAGTGGGCAATCTTTTGTTTCTTTCCGGCATTGGTTCCCGCTCTGCAGCGGATAATAAAATTCCGGGACTGGTGCAGGATGAAGCCGGGAATATTGCTTCGTATGATATTGAAGCGGAATGTCATTCTGTTTTTGCCAATGTAAAAGCTGTGCTGGAAGCGAGCGGCAGTAGCTGGGAGAAGATGGTGGATGTAACTGTTTTTCTTACCAACATGAAAAAAGATTTTCCCATCTATAACAAAATCTATGGCGAATACTTTAAAGGTGTAGAAGCCTGTCGCACCACGGTTGAAGTAAAAAGTCTGCCCACACCCATTGCCATTGAATTAAAAGTGATTGCTACAATTGATTAATATGAACGCTGTAAACGAAAAGAGTGAATTAAAAAGCAGAAGTGAAACTCCCTTTCAGAACACGCTGGAATTTGCCCGCATGATGGATTTGCAGGACCCGCTGAAAACATTCCGGTCGCGGTTTTTTATTCCACAACACAACAACCAGGATGCGGTTTATTTCACGGGTAACTCGTTGGGGCTGCAACCCAAATCAACCATCGATTACATTAACCAGGAGTTGGAAGACTGGGCAACGCTTGGTGTTATGGGACACACATCGGCCCGCAACCCCTGGGCTTCTTACCACGAACAGTTTGCCAAACCCATTGCAACAATTGTTGGCGCAAAGGAAGAAGAAGTAGTAGTGATGAACCAGCTCACCGCGAATCTACATTTACTGCTCACCACTTTTTACCGTCCCACAAAAGACCGTTACAAAATCATCTGCGAAGCAAAGGCGTTTCCATCCGATCAGTATGCGCTGGAAAGCCAGGTAAAGCTGCACGGCTTTGATCCGCAAGAAGCTATTGTGCAGGTAGGGCCACGGGAAAACGAAGTTGTTCTTCATACCGAAGACATAATTGCTGCCATTGAAGAACACGGAAATTCTGTTGCCGTTGTGCTGTTTGGCGGTGTTAATTATTATTCCGGGCAGGTGCTGGATATGAAGGCCATCACCGAAGCAGCGCACAACGTCGGCGCTTATGCCGGCTTTGATTTGGCCCATGCCATTGGCAATATTTCACTTTCGTTACACCAGTGGAAGGTTGATTTTGCCTGCTGGTGCAGTTACAAATATTTAAACTCAGGCCCAGGCGGTGTAGCCGGAGTTTACCTTCATCAAAAGCATGCAACAAACACCGATCTGCCAAGACTGGCCGGCTGGTGGGGCACAGCGAAAAAAACACGGTTTCAAATGCGGCCGGAGTTTGAGCCCATTCCTACGGCAGAAGGCTGGCAATTGAGCAACGCCCCGGTATTATCGATGGCGGCACACAAAGCATCTTTATCGCTTTTTGAAGAAGCAGGCATGGAAGCCTTGGTTGAAAAAAGCAAAAAGCTCACGGGTTTCCTGTTTCATATTTTGGATGAGATCAATGCCACGGAGGCGCAAAAAGTTATTCAGTTGATCACGCCAAAAGAAGCGCATGGCTGCCAGGTGTCCCTGCTGATGCTGGAGCGGGGAAGAGAGATTTTTGATGCCTTGATGAACGAAGGCGTGATTGCCGATTGGAGGGAACCGGCCGTGATTCGGATTGCGCCAGTGCCGCTGTACAACACGTTTGAAGACGTGTGGAAATTTGGAAATATTATCTCGAATATTTTAGCCTCATAACACGCAGACAGGTATGACACTTATGATCTGCGCCAATCATCTCCAACTTAAAATTCATTGTTCCATCGCATGAAAGAAGCATCCATCATCGGCGCCGGGTTAGTCGGCTCACTGCTTTCTATCTACCTCGCAAAAAAAGGTTACGCTATTTCGGTTCATGAACGTCGTGGTGATATGCGCAACGAAGAAGTGGAAGCAGGCCGCTCCATCAACCTTGCACTTAGCGACAGGGGCATCCAGGCCTTAAAAGAAGTGGGCATTGCCGACGAGGTGCTCAACATTGGTATTCCCATGCATGGCCGTTACATTCACAACCTTGATGGCTCGCATGCGTTTCAGCCTTATGGCAAAGAAGGGCAATACATTAATTCTGTTTCGCGACGCGAACTGAACTGCAAGCTGATGGACCTCGCGGAAGCACACGGCGTCAAACTCCAGTTCAACCAAAAACTGGATCATATCAATTTTAAGAAAAACGAGTTGTCTTTTAAAACGGAGCAACAACCCCAAACTCCAAATGCCAAACACCAAACCGTACCTTACAAACTCCTCTTCGGTGCCGACGGCGCATACTCCGCCGCACGCCTGTCACACATGCTGCAGCACAATCTTTTCGAATACCACCAAACCTACATCGATTGCGGCTACAAAGAGCTAAGCATTCCGGCAGGGGAGAACGGCCGTTTTCTCCTTGAAAAAAATGCATTGCACATTTGGCCGCGAAAAGAATACATGCTAATTGCGCTGCCTAATCTTGATGGCAGTTTTACAGGCACTTTGTTCTTCCCTTTCAAAGGCGACATGTCGTTTGAGAAACTAACGACGGAAGAAACGGTGTTGTCATTTTTTCAGCAAACCTTTCCCGACATTGTTGCACTGGTTCCCGACCTGGTAAAACAATTCTTCAGTCATCCCACATCATCGTTGGTAACGGTAAAATGTTTTCCGTGGATAAGAGACGATAAATTTTGTCTGATTGGCGATGCGGCGCATGCCATTGTTCCGTTTTTTGGACAAGGAATGAATGCAGGTTTTGAAGACTGCAGTGTGCTAAACCAGTTAATGGAAAAGCACAGCGAAAACTGGACTGAAATTTTGGACGAATTTCAAACGCTTCGCAAGCCGGATGCCGATGCCATTGCCGATTTAGCCGTTAACAACTTTACGGAAATGCGGGCCAAAACAGCCGATCCTAAATTCCTTCTGCAAAAAAAGATTGAAGCGCAGTTACACGAGTTTTATCCGGATAAATGGATTCCCGCTTATTCGCAGGTAACCTTCAGTCCGCACATACGTTACAGCGAAGCGTTACAAAACAGCCAGCGGCAGGAAGAGATCATGCAGGAAATCATGCAAAAAGAAGATGTGGCAAACAGCGCAAACAACCGGGCCTTCATTGATAAAATTGTGAAGGAATACCTGGAGAAATAGCCCACAGATATGCACGATGTTTCTGATATCAAACGGGCAGTAAAAGCTATGCATCCGCGTTCTATCTTCGCCGCATGACCCGCCAGGAATTAGTAGCGCAAATCACTGCAAAGCGATCGTATTTATGTGTTGGTTTGGACACCGACCCCGTTAAACTTCCCAAACATTTACAGGGGAGCGCCGACCAGCTTTTTGATTTCAACAAAGCCATTGTTGATGCAACCAAAGAATTCTGCGTAGCATATAAAATCAACACTGCTTTTTACGAAGCGCATGGGTCAAAAGGTTGGGACAGTATGGAGCGGATCGTCAATTATATTCCTTCCACCCACTTTAAAATAGCCGATGCAAAACGCGGCGACATTGGCAACACGTCTGCGCAATACGCCAAAGCTTTTTTTGAAACGCTGAACTTCGATGCCATCACCGTAGCGCCTTACATGGGCGAAGACAGCGTGAAGCCTTTTCTTGAACACAAAGACAAGTGGACGATTCTGCTTGGCCTGACATCGAACGAAGGCGCCAGGGATTTTGAGCTGCAAAAATTAGTGAGCAAAACAACGGCCGGCATTGAATCAGCCGAACTGGCGCTGGACGTGGGCAGTCATCAAACCGAATTTTTATACGAACGGGTACTTCGCAAAGCTTCCGATTGGGGAACCGAAGAGAACCTGATGTTTGTGATTGGTGCTACCAAAGCCGACGAGTTCAGCAACATTCGCAACATCACACCGCGGCATTTTTATCTTGTTCCGGGTGTGGGTGCGCAGGGGGGAAGCCTGAAGGAAATTTCGGAAAAGGCAATGATTGCCGATTGCGGACTGCTGGTGAACGCCAGCCGTGCGGTGATCTACGCATCTTCCGGTGAAGATTTTGCGGAAGCAGCCGGCGAAGCCGCCAAAGCCTACGCCATTGAAATGCAACAATACCTCCGTTAACGGCATCTCTGCAAACAAATATTTAACGGAGCATTTCACAATATTGGCGCAATTAAAGCAGTTATGGCTTCGTGAAATTTTTGGGTATGCTTTCATTTTTGTTTGTTCTTGCCATCGCCTGTTCGAAGCCGGTTGACAGCAGCGGTCCGGCTACACCTGCTGCCGACGGTTCTGCCGTAAATAAATCTTTATTACTTCAATTGGTAAATGATGTTCGCAAAAACGGTTGCCAGTGCGGCGATACTTGGTATCCGCCGGCGCCGGCCGTTACCTGGAACGACCTGTTGGAAAAGGCAGCGCAGAATCACAGCCGGGATATGTACCAGAATAATTATTTCAGTCATACATCAAAAGACGGCAACAAAGCCGGCTACCGCCTGCGGCAGGTAGGTTACAACTGGATGAGTTACGGCGAGAACATTGCCATGGGTTTTAAAAACGAAAAAGATGTGGTTGCAGGTTGGATTAGCAGTCCGGGGCACTGCAAAAACATCATGAACAAAACCTACAAGGAAATGGGTGTTGCCAAAACCGGTGAGTACTGGACGCAGAATTTTGGTTCGAGGTAAGTTTTTGAACCAGGTTGTCTAAACTGAAATTGTCTGAACCGGGATTTTGGGATGAATAGGATTGATAAGATATAAAAG
>DATKHJ010000259.1:0-2913 GCA_035510335.1 Flavisolibacter sp.
GGTAAAGTAAAAAAAGAATCAGATGTGCCGGAAATTAAGTTTGCGGAAACGGCCACCCGGCCTTATTTCCAGCGAAGCGTGTTGATCAGGTGGCGCATGTCTTCTTTCAGGAAATTATTAACCGGCCGCAGCGAGTCTTCGTTAGGCGTGGCGTTAAAATACAGGGCGCCGCGTAAAAAATGTTGCACTGAATCGGTTGCAAAAAACTGGTTGGCCGTGGCCGCATTTCCCTTCAGTGTAAAATATACGCCTCCAATGCCGTTGGGAGTTTGAAAAACTTCCTGCTGAATGTTGGAAGCCCTTTGCGTGTGCTGTTTGTACGACATGGTAAAGGCATCGTTCACCAGCGAATCAAACTTATGCCGGCCCACTTCTTTGTAGCTTAAGTGCAGGCGGCCGTCGAACTGCGGAAAGTCAACGTTGATCCAGTAAGGGTTTTCGGCCCGCTCGTCAAAGAAAAGTGAGTCCTGCACAATGTTGCCATATACAGGATACTCAAAGGTGTAGGGAAAGCCGGGGCGGTCAAACAGCTGGTATTTTTTCTGCGGCAGTTCTATCTTAAAATACCCCCGCTCCTTTTGTACAAAATCAGTATTGCAGGCGGTGAAGAGAAGAATGAGATTGAGACTAAGAATGAGAAATAGGTTGGAAGCTGGAAGTTGGAAGTTAAAACCTCTAACCTCCAACTTCCAACTGCTAACTGCTGTTTGCCAATTACACTTCATCGCTGCTATGGTTGATAAAAATCTTTGCGGTTTTAATGCGGTTGCGTTCTGTTTCCAACACGGTAAATTCAAAATCGCCGCTCACTACTTTTTGATTTACCTGCGGAAACTCGCCGGCAATTTCCAAGATCAGCCCGGCCAGCGATTCGCTTTCGCCTTTCACGGCATCAAACGTATCAATGGGCAGGCGCATGGCGCGGCAAAGGTCGGGCAACATCACTTTTGCATCGGCAATGTACGTTTGCTCATCTACTTTCTTCACCGAGTTTTCTTCTTCATCAAATTCGTCGTGAATGTCACCAATGATTTCTTCCAGGATATCTTCCATGGTAACGATGCCGCTGGTGCCGCCAAATTCATCTACCACAATGGCAAAGTGAATGCGCCTTGATTTAAAAACCGTTAGCAGGTCTTTGATGAGTTTTGTTTCCGGAACAAAAAGCGTAGGGCGAATAATGCCATGCCAGTCAAACTCTTTTGCATCAAGGTGAGGAAGTAAATCTTTGGTGTTGATAACCCCGACTATTTCATCGAGGCTGGTTTTATAAACCGGCAAACGGGAATAATGCAACTCCTCTACTTTCTTCACGACCTCGCCAAACGGCGCATCATACTCCAGGCCGTTTACATCCAGCCGCGACCGCATAATCTGCCGCACGGTAATGTTGCCAAATTTGATCACTCCTTTTAAAATATTTTTCTCTTCAACGGATGTTTCTACGTTGGTAATGTCGATGGCATCGTCGAGCTCCCGCATGCTAACCGCATCTGACTCATCGGCACCGCTGGTTTTGCTGATACTGTCGGCAATGTTTACCATGCGGGCACTAATGCCGCCCAGCAACAGGTGCAGACCTTCTACTAAAGCAGACGAAGCATAGGCAAACCGCAAGGTGTTCTGTGTAGCCCACACTTTGGGTAATACACGGCAAACAATCACCATTACAAAGGCAATGATGATAATTTTTACGAGGATATCGAGGTTGAAATCAAGCAATGGCGTTTCCAGCGTAATCATGCGCATGGGTGCCATAAGCAGGTAGGCAAGCAGAATGATGGAGATGTTGAAAATACCGCCTGCAATAAGCAGCGTAGTGTACACTTCTTTACGGTTTTCGAGCAGGGATGTAATGCGCTTGGCAGCTTCGTGCTGTTTTGTTTTCAGCATGTTTACATCCTTTGCCTGCAGCGAAAAGAAAGCCACTTCGGCACCGGAAACAAGAAAGCTTAAGAACAGCAAAACCAAAAGAAGCACAACCAGTAAAACAGTGCCTTGTGAAGCCGGCGGATTTTGGATGAGGATATAAAGAAGGCCATTAACCGAATGATAATCCAAAGCGATTGTTTTGGTTCAAAAATAATAAGAAAGGCAGGTCAAAGGCCTGCCTTTGCATTTTATATCTTTCTGCCTTAGTAAGGTAAATCCCCGGGGTCGCCAATTGGCGTGTCGGTCCCTGAGTAACCCTGTATGTCGTTGTCGGCCTGCGGAGACGTTGGCGCAGCGCCATGTCCGTCGGTTCGTTTGTCGAGCATAATCAGGTTATCACCTACTACTTCTGTTGCAAATTTGCGGGCTCCTTCCTTGTCTTCCCAACTGCGGGTACGCAGGCGGCCCTCAATGTACACCAGGCTTCCTTTGTGAAGGTATTTCTGGGCCAGCTCGGCCAGTCCTCGCCAAAGAACTACGGTGTGCCATTCGGTTTGTGAAACCAGCTTCCCTGATCTGTCTTTAAAGGTTTCGGTGGTTGCCAGCGGAAACTTGGCCACCCCAATGTTTCCCTCTAAATACTGCATGTCCGGATCCTTACCTAAATTGCCAATGAGCATAACGCGGTTTACTCCTCTCATACAATTACGATTTATCGTGATTTTGCTTTCGTCTGACTATGCCTACCCGTAAATTTAAAAAATATAATCAAATTTTCTGCCAGCGTGGGAGAATGAGTGATGTGTCATCAGTAATGAGTGAAGTTCACGTTGATTTGTAGAACCACTACCGTTCGAAAAGTTTTTCCGCAAAACACGAACTCATTACTCATTATTGATTACTCATTAACTGCAACGCCTGCTGTAGTGTTTTAGGAAAAGCTAGCTGCTGCAGGTGAGCAAGCTTTGTCCAGGTATAATGCTGCACCTTTTTTTTGCGCCGGAGCTTTACAACCAGGAAATGAAACGAAATACTTTGGTG
>DATKHJ010000260.1:0-2094 GCA_035510335.1 Flavisolibacter sp.
ACATCAGGGAGTTGTGCACAGCGGCGGAATTATCCGGTGAGCAAGCAGCCCTTATTGAAAGAGCAGCCACTGAGCTTACCGGGGAAGAATTAACCAAATGCCTTGATGTGTTGAAGGGAAGTGATTTAAAGCATTCGCTGATTACCGATATGATTGCTTTTGCCAAATCGGATGGCACCTATTCTCCGGAAGAACAAGCCGGCATAAAGCAGATTAGCGATTACATGGGTGTGAGCGAACAACAGTTTTCGCTGCTTGACCAGTTTGCACAAAAAGCGGTTGAACAACCCCAAACTGCGCAACAGGAAAGCGCACAAACAGGGGCGGCCGACCAGCAAAACCTTTTTGGCTTTGGAGGCTTGGGCGATAAAATGAAAAGTGCCGGTATAAACACCAATGGTTTGTTTAAAGGCTTGCTGAGCATGGCCGCACCCATTTTAATTGGCAGCATGATCAGCAGGGGATTGGGCGGACGAAGAAGCAGCGGACTGGGAGGCATGATGATGGGCGGAGGTCTTGGATCGCTGATTGGCATGTTGGGCGGTGGCCGCAGCTTTGGCGGCGGCGGCATGTTTGGAAACATGTTTGGCAGAAGAGGCTTTTAGTACCACCAACCATAAAAGAAAAAAGCAGCCTTTGTACAAGGCTGCTTTTTTATGAAACTACTTACAGACTATACTACGGTGTTCCCAGTGTTTCGTTGCTGCTTTCGGGCAGGCTGCTTTCACTATGTTGCTCACTTCCTGCTGCAGCGTTTCCTCGCTGCTTTTGTTTTCAGCCGGCAATTGCTGGCCGGGCTGGCTGTTAGAAAAAGGTTTGCTCTCCTGCTCTTTTGCAGCCGCATTTCCACTGTTGATGTGTTGATTATTTTCCATAAAAATGTTTTTAAATATTCGGCTAAATACACAGTTGCAGAGAGAAAAAAGTGCCAGTTATGGTTGGCTAAACGGGAGCAGAAAATTTTTTGAATCGCTTGCGCTTTAAATGGCAAATACAAAGGTTTTATGGCATGGTTTTACAATAGTTATTAGCGAAACCAACGAAAAGTTCTTTTAGGGTAAGCAGTGATTTTGGTGCATGTTAGGCGTGGTGAATTTTTAGCTTACCCTAATTTTTTTCACAAGGCAGAACAACGTTTAATCCGTTCACTCTATGTCTTCATAAATCATAAGACATATGGTATAAAAGGCAGCTATAGGCTGCCTTTTATTTTTCCCCGAAAGGAGGCTTTCGTAAGAGAATGTTTGGTGCAAAAAGTGGGGAACGGTGATTTTAATGATGGTGATGATTACTCGGTGTTTATCATAATCCTCTGTGTCA
This sequence comes from Flavisolibacter sp., assembly GCA_035510335.1. GTDB lineage: Bacteria > Bacteroidota > Bacteroidia > Chitinophagales > Chitinophagaceae > Flavisolibacter. The sequence continues at coordinate 1,321 of DATKHJ010000260.1, forward strand.
TCGGCGTTCTATTCCTTTGCTGAATAGAATTACCAACTGTACACGAGTGCGACGCAACGGAAGCCACACAGTAGCACTAAGCTGGTCACATAATCATTCAACTTTGTAGTAAGAAGTGATAGAATGGCTAAACGCAAATCAAACTCGGGTCTCCCCTTCAGGGGAACAGGAGGAGAAACTTTATCCCTCCTTCAGCCCTGGGCTTCGCTTGTAGTAATGGGACGGAAGCAAATAGAGACCCGCTCGTGGCAAACCGCTTACCGCGGGCCGTTGCTTATTCATGCAAGCATGGGAAAAAAGGGAAAAATCCTGGCAACAAGCCCACCGTTTTCAACCTACATCTCCGATTTTGATGCGCTGCCGTTTGGCGCCATCATTGGACAGGTAGAACTGGAAGACATTGTGCCGGTAGAGCAGCTGTTATATTCAACCCAAAAGCTGGCGGCGCTTACCCTGGAAGAAAATGCTTTTGGCGATTACACCAAAGGCCGCTATGCGTGGCTGTTTACCGAAGCGGTAATGTTTGAGGAAACCATTCCCGTAAAAGGCGGCTTGGGTATTTGGAAGTACCGTCCATAAAAAAAGCAGGCATTGCTGCCTGCCTTATTGCATAAATCACGGTAAACACTAATTGCCAACAGCCACTTTCTTGGCCTTGGAAAATACGTTGGTCAGGTGATGGCGTTCGTTTTCTTTCTCGGGAATGTTGCGTTGCTGTTCGGCTTTTTTTCTTTTCAGAAAAAAATAAATACCGGCGCCAATAATGGCCAGCCC
>DATKHJ010000261.1:0-2843 GCA_035510335.1 Flavisolibacter sp.
CAGCTTTTCTATGCTCAAAGCGCTTTTCTTAAGAAAAATTCATGCAGTAACCTTCAAAGGCTTCTTGCTTAAAATAATGATGTTTATTATAGCCTTTACCCTCAATAAACTCACCGATTAACTAGCAACTTGAATTAATTATATTAATCTCATCTATCTGATATCTCCCAAACATCCCAGTTCAAAGACAGGTTTACTTCGCTACCTGAAACTTACCCGACTCCACCATTCTGCCGCTTTTATCGCGAAGCTGGTAGATGTACATGCCGCGGGGGAAATCGGAAAGGTCAATGGTTGTCTTTGCAGGAATGTTTACCTGGTCAAACATCTTCCGGCCGAGGATGGCATTAAATATTTGAATGGAATAACCTTGTTCGTAAGTCTTTTGAAAATCAAAATTGATGACCGTTGTCGCCGGGTTGGGATAAAAACGGACAATGGAGGCCTGCACACCCGTTGTTGCGCCCAGTTTGGCCTGTTGAGCCTGGCTGGTAAATTGGGTTGCAATAAAGAGAGACATTATAAGTAAAAGTTTCTTCAAATAGGCTTATTTAGAATTTCTAATACAATGATAACTCAAATTAAGAAAAGTTGCAAAGCCCTTGCCGGAATTTTTATAGAATAGGTAATTATACCTGAATGGCGGTTAATGTTTCCCTAATGGCTTCAAAGTTAGGTTGCAGCCCTGCATTTTCCAGCACTTCCGCATATTGAACAATTCCATTTTCGTCAATAACGAAAGCTGCTCGCTTGGAAACACCCCTCATGCCAAAGCCAAAGGTTTCGTAAAGTGCACCATAGGCCTGCGACACTTCTTTGTTGAAATCGCTTAACAGGTCGAAGTTCAGTGCCTGCTCCTCTTTAAATTTTTTCAGGCTGTGCAACGAATCCACTGAAATGCCAAACGGTTTTGCATTCAGCCCTTCGTAAAGTTTAAAATTGTCTCTTACATCGCAAAGCTCAGCAGTGCACACCGACGTGAATGCCAGCGGAAAGAAAAGCAGCAACACGTTTTGACCGCGTTGCTCAGAAAGTTTGATTTCCTGTTTTTCGGTGTTGAACAAACTAAAATCAGGGGCGGATTGTCCGACTTGAATGGCCATGTTGTTTGTTTTTTGGAGTAACAAATATCTCACCGAGTGGTTCAAACTGGGCAGAATCAACCAACAGAAATCACATCTGTTTCTGTTTTTTTATTGAGAAAGGGTTTAACAACCGATGTTACTTCTTTCTCCAATAGCTGAAGCAGGCCCTTTTTTACAAAATGGCGGTATGTAACCAGGCTGATTTCTCTCACCGGCACCGGTGCCTTAAAATGCCGCAACTTGTCTTTCGATCTTTTATCAAATTGAAGCGTGGCCAGTTCCGGCACAATGGTAATGCCACCGTTCATTTCGGTAATCTTTAGCAGGCTTTCAATGCTTCCCGTTTCGTAATCGAGGTGGTGAGCCACCGCCTGCTGTTTCTGAATTTCGCAAAGGTTCAGCACCTGCGACCGCAGGCAGTGCCCCTCTTCCAGTAACCATAATTTATTTACATCAATGTCTTCGGCAAGAATGTATTTTTTCTTCAGGCTTTTGTTTTCTTCGGCTACATAGGCTTTAAACTCTTCGTAAAAAAGGTGTTTTTCGGCGAAGCCTTTTTCGGTTAACGGCGTGGCCATAATGCCCACATCAATTTTGTCGGACGACAGCATTTGCAGCAGGTGGTCGGTGGTTTGCTCAATGATTTTCAGTTTAACGGCCGGGTATTTTTTCAGAAAATCGGTTAGGAAAAGCGGCAGCAGGTAAGGGGCAAGTGTTGGAATAACCCCAATGCGCAAGGTGCCTGCTGTTCCCGATTTGGCTTCTTTCGAAAGCTGCTTCAGTACCTGGGTTTCTTTTAAAATCACTCTTGCCTGCTCGATCACTGCCTTTCCTGTTTCGGTTGGCACAACCGGCTGGCGGCTCCTGTCAAAAATGATAATGTCCAGCTCCTGCTCCAGCTTTTTAATCATCATGCTGAGCGTTGCCTGTGTAACAAAACATTGGTCGGCGGCTTTTTCAAAGTGGCGGTGCGTATCTACCGCCACAATGTATTCCAGTTGCTGCAAGTTCATCTTATAGATTATGTCGATAAAAGTATAGAAAGATTTGTTTTTGCCTATGTTTCAAATAAAAGACTTTTGCCCTGCCTCCATCACTGACCACTCAAAAGTTAATCGAGCGCCACAATTGGTTTGTAGTACAAAATTTGATGCATTAACTCTCTAAAGTTTATTGTATGATTCAGGAAGAACAACACAAAGGCAACGGCCAGAACGGGAATGGCCACAAACAGGGCCCTACGCATTTAACCACCCGCCAGGGACATCCGGTTTACGATAACCAGAACATCCGCACGGTGGGCAACCGCGGTCCTGCCACGATGGAGAACTACCAGTTTCTTGAAAAAATGTCGCACTTCGACCGTGAACGGGTGCCGGAGCGTGTTGTGCATGCCAGGGGCGCCGGCGCACATGGCGTGTTTGAAGCGTATGGAACCGTGGGCAACGAGCCAGTTTCTAAATATACAAGGGCCAAACTTTTCCAGGAAAAGGGAAAGCAAACGCCGGTGTTTGTTCGCTTTTCTACCGTAGGTCATGGCGGGCACTCACCCGAAACCCTGCGTGACCCACGTGGTTTTGCTGTGAAGTTTTATACCGAAGATGGTAACTGGGACCTGGTGGGCAACAACCTCAAAATCTTTTTTATTCGGGATGCCCTCAAGTTTCCCGACCTGATTCACTCGCAAAAGCCCGACCCGGTTACCAATATCCAAAGCGGCGAACGCATTTTCGATTTCATTGCCAATACACCCGAGTC
>DATKHJ010000262.1:0-3525 GCA_035510335.1 Flavisolibacter sp.
AAACACCTCTATTGCCCTAACAGCCGCTATAAAAAACAAAGCTTACCAGGTGGTAAGCTTTGCCGATACAGCCGATTCTTTTCTTGATTATTTAGCGGCACTGCATATTGCACCGGGTGCCAGCGTAAAAATCACCGACCAGTTAGAATATGATAATTCCTACACTTTAGCTATTAACAAAAAAACAGTACAGGTGAGTGAAAAAGTAGCCCGCAACATCCTGGTGCAACCGGCTACTTAGCCTTTTTCTTCAATGCATTTAAGAACAGGTATTCAAAGCTCACCATCCAACTGTTTTTAGTGAGGCGATAAATGTCGCTGCTTAGCTGAAAGCGATAACCAACATTCAGCTTGGCTGCACTGTTGAAGATGGCCTGCACCGACGGCGCCAGGTCAACATAATATTTCTCCCTGTCGAAGTTTATGTTGCGGCTGCCAAGCAGTTCTGCATAAAGATTAATGTTTGTCTGGTCGTAATCTTTGTACTCAAACGGCAGCAACAGGTAACCTGCCGATAAACTGTAATTGAACGATTGCACGGCGTGCACACCAGTGTGCACCTTGTCCCAACGCTCCGCATCCAGCACTTCGTTCCAGCTACCGGTAGCAGAAATCGCAAACTTGTTCCAGAGTTGCGTGGCAATCAGTCCGGCCATTACTCCCGACTGCTCCCCCATTTGCAAATTAATTTCGTTATGATCGAGATGGTTGCGGCTGTAAGCACCGCCAACAAATGCCGCCATCCGAAAATGCTTGTGTAAATCATCGTTGGAAAGAAAACGATACTTGGCATACAGCCTTGCTCCTTCCCAAATAAAATTCTGTTGGTGCATGTTCGAAAAACTGGTTCCGCCACGAATCATCCAGTCTTTGTTCAAACCCACCATTACATCCTGCAAATGCCGGTGAAGTGTTCTGCTTGAATGCGCATCGCCATGAAACATGGACATATTTTTCAGGGTGATGGAATTTGCCGGAACGTTCGATGCCGGGTCGGCATAAGGATAAAGCTCCTGCGCCTGCATTGCCGAAAAGCAAAGCAGGAGAACGCATAGAAAACTGTTCTTCATATTGCTGAAATAAAAGCCCCCTGCGAACAGAGGGCTTGCGAATTAAATAATGACGTGATAAATCCGGTCCTCGCCTCCCGCCTCTTTTGCGGTACAGCATTTTGCCATGCGGCCTGTTTGCACACAGGCCATCTTGGTCATGGAGGCGTATTTCTTAAAGTCTTTGGCCGAAACAAAACCTTTGTCCACTACCGAAAAGCTAATCTGACCGTTAACGGTTTGATTGGCTGCGTTCAGAAAATGAAAGGTTTGTTCGCCAATTTTCAGGTGCTCGTCTTTTGCCAGTTTGGTGCTGGAAACCGACGCCGTTGCTTTCATTGACGCTACCGAAAAACCGGCATCCTGCACGGCTTTGTTCAGCGCATCCAAATCAACGGTGCTGCCTTCTTTAAACGATAAATTGTATTGCTGGTTTTTAATGTCAACCTGTACTTTTTCTACAAAGCCAACTTCTTCCAGCGCTGTTTTTACAGCCTTCGAACACATGGAGCAGGTTAGTCCGCTTGCCTGAAGCGATACCTTACTGATCTGTGCCTGCGATTGCACTCCCACAAACAGGCACAGCATGAAAAGAATAGATTTCATACTGATGATGTTTTAAAGGTTAGGCTTTCTTGCAGCAATCTTTGGTAGAGCAGCCTGAGTCTTTGCAGCAGCTCATGTCTTTGGCGCATTTGCCGTCTTTCATACAAGAGGCTTCTTTGCATTTTTCGCCATCGCAGCAGCTATGCTGTGCAGCATTTGCCGATGCTTCTGCCCGGTCGTATTTGCAGCAGCTATGCAGGTTGTTGTAAGCTTCGTCGGTTGCTTTTTCGTTTTGCGTATCGTAACCAACGCCAGCCACTGCTTTTTCAATTTTTGCCGTGTTGGAGGTTTTGCCGTTGTACTTTACCGTCAGCACTTTGCTCTCTTCGTTCCAAAGAGCATAACTGGCGCCAGCGCTTTTGGCAGCCTTTTCAATTTTGGTTTTGCACAGGCCGCACTCGCCGGCTACTTTAATTTTTTCGGATTTTGTTTGTGCAAAGGCTACAGTGGAAAGAGAGATCAGGAGGAAAGAAAGAAGGAATGATTTAAACGTTTTCATTTTAATTTTTTTGAGATGAGAAGAATAAATAACCGGGAATGCATAGGCATTTCGGCATGTGTTGCGGAGAGGCAACTCATCTCTATAGTCTGAAAACGCAGTTGCGCAAGTAGGTATCCTGGTCACTTAATGGTGGGCCGTGTGCCAGTGGATATTTATTGAAAGAGGCATTTGCTGCCGCAAGAAGATAGGCAGCATCGAATGTTTTTTCGGGGAGTTGCAATGAAAAATCAGGTGCGGTAATTTTTGCGAAGGACTGGTCCACCTGCATCTTCACCATCTTCACATCGTCCTTGCAACAACCGCCGCTGTCGTCTATATGCATGCCGCATTTTCCGCACTCGTCGCGGTCACTCTCGCCCAGCACCACGGCGTCAACTTTGTTCATGCAGTAATGCACGGAAACAACAAAGCCCGTACTAACGGTGAAGTAAACAAGGAGCAATATGGAAGCAAGGAGCTTTTTCATTTGCCTGACAAAGATAATCTGCAATAACTACATCAAAAAGCTGATAAAAGTCAACTTTCATTAATTAACAAAAGCCCAAAAAATGCCAATCCGAAACACCATGCCCGGCATAGGATAGTTAGGCGCGGCAAAATTGTGCTCTTTAAAACCAAAGCCACTGTCGAACGACATAGTATTGAGGTTCTCCAATCGCACATAGGCTTTAAACGTACGAATGCGCATGTGTAAAAACGCATGTACATCCGGACGGTTGCTGATGGTCAGCGTATCCTGGTAAAAGAACTGGCCCAGCACCGGCGAATAATTATCGGCTTTGTACGGCGTGTGGTAACGCACCTCCAACCCGCTTGACAAATTCAGGTTGCGAAACAGTTTCCCTTCAAACGCCAGCATATTGCGGGTGTAAAGAAGTGGCACGTTAATTTCGGCCCCACCTGCCTTTTGCTGCGCATACACGGTTGAGTATAAGTTAAGCGACCGGGTTAACCGGAATGTTTTGCTACCGCTCACACGCAGCAGGTTAAACACACCACTTTCCTGCTGTAAATCCCTGTACCCGTTTAAGTAGAGATAATTGGTTACAAAATAATAATCGCCGTTTAGCTGCAGCCCCAGCTTTGGTATAAAGTAACTGGCGAAAAAATGCGTTGTGTTTTCTTTCCCGAAAGACTTTGGCTGATCGAGGTAAAACGAGCTGCGCTGGTCATAAAGGAAGGAAGGCGACCGGTTAATGTTTTCAAAACCAACCTGCAGTGTGCCCAGCTCCTGGCTTAACAGGCGCTGCAGGCTTATGTAAGCGTGGTAGTCGCCGGAGTTGTTGCCGGCCGTGTGTAGCCGGCCAATTGCGTTAATGTCCCATTTCTGGTTTTTGCTGCGGTTGCGGTATTCGCCATGGGCAATAA
>DATKHJ010000263.1:0-38244 GCA_035510335.1 Flavisolibacter sp.
TATTCTAACCAGTAAAACAACCACTCGTCATCCTTCTTTACAGGTGGTCAACTTGGAGCGAAAAAGGGTGGTCAGCTTAGAGCGAAACGCTATGGTCAGCTTCCAGCGAAAAAGGGTGATCAGTTTGAACGGAATGTCCACACAAGTTCATTTTATGAATGTTCAACCCCATTTATTTACCGGAAGATTCCACCTTCGACTCAAATGCACCAATGTCCGTCTTTCCGTTTTGCGGTATTGATGTTCCATTGAAATCATTGGTGATCGTCCCTTCCACGTGCCTGCCGGCATCCACTGCAGGAGAACCTTTCTGTAATTGAAAATGCAGCATATTCATCAATCCCTCCCAGTTTTTGTTATTCTTCGGAAGCTTCAACAGGGGATTGGATCGAATACCGTTGTCCTGTTCGGGATAGTTAACCATTTTATTCGCATAGATAAGATTGTTGAAGAAAACGGAACCCGGGCTCTCGTTTGCATTCAGATCGGAAGATGCGGGAATGGAATCGTGATTGTAGTAATAGATATTATTGGCGTACATCGCATCTTTTGGCCAGCCGCCCCAGTTCTTGGTATAAAACAACCGATTGCTTAAAAACTCTACGTAAGGCTCCGTGGGAGTTGCCACGTTTTGATCTTTATAAATGATGTTGTTGTAAATGCTGGTATTGGTAGCACCTCCGGATAATCGTATGCCGTGATGGCCATTGTTGTAAAACACATTGTACCGAACGATGGTGCCATCATTAAAACCGCCAAAGTTGGAGGGCCCACCGGTAATGAGCATGTCACCATATTCGTTGTGATGTGCGTAGTTAAACTGGAAGATGGTGTTCTTCGATTTAAAATCACTGTCAAAGCCGGCAGCGTCCAAATCACCGGTGTTATACACCGTATAGCAGGCCTCATTGTACTGCCATAACGCATTGTCGCAATTGAAAGTAAAGCTGGCATTGCCGGACAATTCGTTTGAGCATCGTTTGAACAGGTTATATTCCATCAGTGGTCCGTCAGCTACCCGTACAATAAGTCCATCGGAAGAAGTTTCTTCAAAAATGTTGTTTCGGATCACCACATTTTTACTTGGCACCCAGTTGGTGTTTGTTGTCAGCGTTCGTTTGGACCAGGAAGACTGGTTAACCGCACCATGTCTGCCTACCCTGTAAAAACGGCACCCTTCTATAAGGTAGCCATTTAAATAAGTGGGTGTGTTATTGCCTGTAATTTCCAACGATAAACCAGCGTTGCGTTTTGCAAAAAGATCGCCATCCTCCTTGCCTTTGTTACCAACCATATTTTGAAAGTTGATGTTTTTAAAACGGACATGGTTCACTTCTCCCCTGTCTTCTGCCTGGTAATATATGCCCCGCCTGATAGAAGGAATATCTTTGGCTGTTTGTGTGATTGTCAGGTCTTCTACTTCAATGTACGGCGTATTGAATAGCATGAGTGAAAAAGATTCCTTTCCCTCCGCATCAAGAACCGGCTTTTCTCCTTTGCCGTAAGCGCCTATCCTTGTTATTGCTTTTGAAGATGGAATGATTTTCAGGAACAAAGAACCTTTAAAAATGTTTCCTCTTTTAAACAGCACCTTGTCTCCCGCTTGCAGAAAAACAGACTCGACTTTTTTCAATGTTTTCCAAGCAGTGCCGGGAGACTTCCCACTGGCTAGATCATTGCCGTTCTTTGCGTCAACGTAATAAACACTACCGGGAGTATTGACCGGCGCTTTTCCTGACTCCAGTTGTAAAAACGGTGCCTTCCCGGAACTGTTTTGCGCCGAGTGGAAGTACGAAACATTAGCATCGGCTTGTTGTTCACGTTCAACAAGTACCAGGGTTATGTCGTTTTTTCCAACGGACTTTACATAGTTCATGTAGGGTGTAATATCTACCTGGCTGTATTTTTCAACCGGTGATACATCGAAAGATCCCAGAAAATTTGCCCTGGAAGGTTTGCCTCCTTCACTTCCCTTCAATGTTGCCTCCGTCCATTCGCCAAATGCGGAAAAGACATCAACCAGTTTTGCTTTATCGGATCTGCCGTAGATATGAAAGGTGACTTTTTTGAAACTTCCGGGTTGTGGAGATAAATCAAAACGAATATATGTGTGAGTGGTTGTTTCACCTCTCTTCGTATAGCGGGTTAACAGCGAATCGCCTGTGCCGTAAGCTTTGTTCATTTTTTCTCCGGCGAGGTAAATATACCCGTCAGCCTTGGGAGTTAATTTAATTTGCGCCAGGACACGAATACTTGAACCTGTCATTAAACCAATGTTCATGAGCAGGGAAAGAAGAACAACCTTTGTGGAGATATTCATTGCGATGTTGATTAAGACGTAAAAACAATTAGCTGGTCCGACTCCTTTCAATTCAACTTTACCACCCGTATGGCATTTAAGACAGTGTTGCCTTCTACCGGTTGCAGGTCAACCGTGATACCTTTCCTGCCTACTACATTTACCTGGATCTTTTTTACGATGGCAGTTGCTGCATTCATCCCGTGCTGCGAATTAAAATTTGAAAACACTGGTACGGAATTGATCTGAACATTCATAATAGATTTCGTTCTGTCCTTGTCAATCGTGTTATTATCCAAGTTGTACACCAACTTTTCGTCACTGCTGTTCGCCAGGTCTGCCCAATATAAATAAACAGCATATTGTCCTTCCTTCACATCCAGTTTGAACGATTGCAGGCCTTGCCGTTGGGTTTGAAAAATAGGATCGTTCTCCGTATTCAGAATGTTCACTGAAGTAGCAGGCAGCTTTCCAGACTTGGTTTTCGGACGCACAGGCGATCCGCCGATATAACCCCAGCTACCGGGTGTATAAGGTTGCTCCGGCACCCAAACTATCCTGGCATCCCGGTCTTCAAAATAGCGGTTAGAACCAAGTAGCACATTCAACTCGCTGAAATCACTGTTTTGCAGGTTGCCGGGATGTAGGGTAAACTCAAATTCTGCGAAATCATATGTTTTACTATCGGCTCTAAGTTCGATGCTATTTTTTCCGGCCGTAAAAGGCAGGTCCAGTTGGAGATGCTGATCGGGAATAGATACCCGCTTAAAAAAGGCACCGTTGTGAAAGATATCCACCGTCTCCAAATTCGAATAAATTTTGATCGGCTGTTTCGAACTGCCATTGCCATCATCTGTACCAGCCCTATACTTCCATGACTTGCTGCCGATGTATGCCAAAGGCGTTTTCGCCAGCAGCACCTTGTAGAGCAGATATGTATTTTTCAGGCCCCTTGCTCTTGTTGTGATTCCTTTTGTATTGACATGGGGAATAGCATCGGTCCGGGACTCGGAGTAAAAATCGTTCAGGTTCCAGATGGTGCCACCAGAGATGTATTTATTCTGCAGGATTGTTTTCAGGTAATGCTCGTGATACAGATCGCCGTATTCTACGGTAAAATCAAATCGTTCGGGTTTAAAACTGTGAAGCCTGTCGTCAACATCGGCGCCGTATTCTGTGATCAGGATTGGCATGGTTGGATATTTCGCGTGGTATTTCGACAGAAAGGTGTCGAAATCAGCAAAAACGCCTCCATACCATCCCTGGTAAAGATTCCAGCCAACCAGCCGGGGAAGGTTCACCAGTCCGGCATCTTCATAACTCTTAAGCGATCCATGTAAAGGGATCATCGTATATCTGTCCGCATCTAATTTCCGCAACAAACTTTCTATCTCATTTGCCTGCCGGTTTACTTCCCTGCAGTATTGTTTATGTCGGGTAGAATCGTCCAGGAATGGTGGTCGCAACATCACTTCGTTCATATAGGCCCAAATGACGACAGAAGGATGATTAAAACTTTGCTTGACCATTTCTTCGGTCATTTGCAACGAGTTTTGAAGGAATTCCTGGCTTTCCGTTATTTCGTTAACGATCGGTACTTCAACGGAAGTGATAATTCCCAACTTGTCACACATCGCAAGGATAAGGGGATCCTGGGGATAATGCGCTATCCGCAGCATGTTCCCCCCCATTTCTTTTAATAAGCGGATGTCAGCTATATGAAATTCATCGGGTAACGCATTTCCTTTTTCCAGAAAACATTGGTGCCTGTTTGTCCCAATCAATTTGATTTGCTTTCCATTTAAACTAAACCCATTTTGCGAGTCAAAACTGAACCAGCGCAAGCCAAACGTGTTGAACTGCATATCCAACTCTTTTTTTGACTGTGCATCGATGATCACCGTTTTGAGTGTGTAGAGATGTGGTGCTTCCGGGCTCCATAGGAAAGGCTGGTCGATGGTGAATTTGTTTTTGTGGCTGATCTTAAAACTGCCTGGTTGAAGCACCAGTTGTTGTTGATGAACGAAAATTTCTTTCCCATCAGGCCCGAGGACCGTTTGTATGAAGAGTACTTTTCTCTTTGCATCGAGATAATTGTCTAAAAGCGTTTCAGTTTCGACCTGTGCTTTTTGGTCCGATACAGATGGTGTTCTAATGTAGATCCCATCGGAAGCATAATCAGAAATAGAAAAACTGGTCTTCTCTTTTACAACCAAATAAAGATTGCGGTAGATACCGCCAAAGAAGGTAAAGTCGGCGGTTAGTGGCGGTACGGCTACATCATGGCTGTTATCTACTTTAATAGCAAACAGATTATAAGTGCCCGGAATGATGTATTTACTAATATCAAACGAAAAACGGGCATAGCCTCCTTTGTGTGTTCCAACCAGTTTCCCATTTACATACAATGTTGTCGTCTGGTTTGCTCCATCAAAGTATAGTGAAGTGATCCTATCGCTGCTACTGCTGTCAATAAAAACCGCTTTCCTGTACCAGCCAATGCCCCTGTAATATCCCGGCTGATCATCTGCCGCATCCTTGTTGTTCCAGGTGTGCGGTATATTAATGGTTTCCCATTTGCTGTCATTCCAGTCCGGCAAATGATAACTCTCTTTATGATCGCGGCTAAACCGCCAACCTTCATTGATGGTGTACTTGACAGTCGCATTTATTGAAATGAAGGGAGCGATTGCCAGGAGAAAACAAAACATCTTTAGCAAGGCCGGCGACAGGAACCCACACTTATTTTTCATTTGCTTCATAGATAAATAGCGTCTTAATAGCACATGATATTACTGCTGAGAATTCAGCATGATCATTTGCTTTCCGGAATGAGTTTGCACGAACGTTAATAAAGAAAGCGCTTTGGAATGTTCCCGCTTGTTGCGATTAGCTTCTGGCTAGTGAAATCAATGGATTAATCACAACAAGCGGAAAAACAACATAGTTAATTCAGTTTGTATAAATTCTATTTTTAAATAGCCTTTCAGTACAGCGGCATTGCCAATTAATACCCCTGCGTTTGCGGAAAATTTTGGGCCCCCATCGCATCTATCTGATCCTGTGGAATAGGCCAGTTTACATGAAATGGTTTAACGTTGTATCGAACCAGCACATCATTATCGGAACCATTGAAATCTGCATAGTAATCCGGGTTCGGTCCAAACAGTGCATCCCTTCCATCCGATATGCCGTATGTTGCTGCATTATAACCAACTGCCGCCGCAGGAAACTTGGTGAAGTCTCCCGCATATTTGATCATCTGGCTATACCAGATTCCGTTCCGTTTCAGGAAGTCCCATCTTCTGCCTTCAAAGGCAAGCTCACGGGCATGTTCGTCCATGATCATGGTAAATGTCAATGGAGCTGTTTCTGCCGTGTTACCTGCTCTTGTCCATGTTTTATTATAGTACTGAAGTGCTTTGGATTGATTACCCAACCGGAAGTAAGCTTCTGCAGCCAGCAAGTATGATTCTGCCAAACGGAAGATCATCACATCCTTGTAACTGCTGGTGGCGCCATCTGCATCTAACGGCTTATCCCATGCATCGTACATTTTGATGCTGGACGGCATCAGGTTTCGCCGGTCTATTTTGGTGCCCGTTACCACCGCGATATCCCTTCCGTAGATGGTGTCGCCGATTTTCACTTTTACCGGTGCCGACGTTTGATTTGACGTTGTGTAATACTGTTTCCCTGTGGAAGCATCTACCCTTAACTGCCTTGCTGGAATGGTAATTAATTTATTTGGATTTTGATAGGTATAATTGATCTTATAATAAGCTGTTCTTCGCTTATCCGTGTTACCATACCGGGACATTAAATAGCTGTTAGGATAGACCAAACCCCACTGACGGCCCAGGTTGTCGGTATTGTATTTCACCAACGTGCCGTTTTCCATTTTATGGGTATAATCGGTTTCTGCAATGATATTGATATACTGGGCTCCGATCCGGTGCCCGGAACCACCACCACGTTCCTGTGAAAAACGAAGGGCAAAAAGGGTTTCGCTAGTTGCATAAAGATCACTCCTGTTAAACACCCTGTCCGGTGTTGTTTCCAGGCGTACCGTGTTTTCAGTTTCGATGCTTTCCACCTGTTGTGTTACCGTGTTCCAGTCTTTCGCCCATGCGGCTACTAATGCCAGTAAGTGACGTGCAGCTGCCCTGGTAACACGGCCTCCGCTTTTTGCATCTCTTGTCAAAGGAAGTCCTTCAATCGCTTTTTGCGCATCATCGTACATTAATTTAAAAACCTGTGCACTGTCTGCAGGCGTGTAGGCTAACTTATCCATGTTCTCCCTGGTCACCGGCTCCGTTGACAGGAACAGCCGCGAAAACCTTGCCCATAACCCGTAGTAGCAGTAAGCCCTCCAGAACGAAGCCTCTGCTACGGTCTGTTTTGCCTGGTCGCCAAACTGGGTTCCATAATGTATAATTTCATTTGTGCGGCCAATGATATAGTAGCGATGCGTCCAGTATGGGCTATAAACAAGACCTCTTATGTTAGAACTCGGACCGGGCGATGTATATCTTGAAAGGTTTGCATCATCCCCCGTGGTAAAGGCGCAAAGGTCAGTGGTCCGCTCATTCCAAATATAGGCCGATAAGATTCCATTGGCCGTGCCTTTGGAGACCAATGATCTTTCGTAGGGATAAAGCGCAATGACCATTTTCTCCAGACCTTCCGGTGTTTCGAAAAGCGTAGCAGCGGTAAACCTGTCTTCCGATTCTTCTGTCAGGTATTTTTTACATCCCCCGAGCAAGAGGGTAATGGAAAGAACAAAGACGACTGTATATTTATTCATAACGATGTCTTTTGATAATTAGAAACTAAGATTAACCCCGAACGTAATGGCTTGTGTTTCCGGATAAGAGGAAGGTTCCTTTTCAGGGCTGTAAGATTTGTAACGGGTGCTGGTGAAGATATTGGTTGCAGTGGCGTAGAATCGTAAACGTTCAATCGACCATTTTGATGTCAGGCCTTTGTTCAAGGTGTACCCCACTGTGGCGGAACGGAATCTGAAATAGGAAGCATCTTGCAACCCCAGTATTCCGAAATACGGCGTGGATGCCGTGAATTGTGGCTTTGGCGCTTCGTTTGATTTATTCTCCGGTGTCCAGTAATTGACTTTAATACCGTTCAACTTTCCATTCAAACTTCCTCCGTAGTTAAAGTCGTAATAGAACGGATTGTTCTTGGTTACTCCCTGGACGGTATAAAACTCAACATTTACATCAAGCCCTTTATAAGCAAACGAACTATTCATTGTTGCGTACCAGTCAGGGTCCAGGTTGTATATTTTCCGGTCATCAGTTGTTATTTTACCATCACCATTATAATCTTTTAACCGAATGCTGCCTGGTGTTGGTGTGGCATCTCCGGGCAGGTACTGGTCCTGCGTTGGCGTTTCACCTTGCTGCCAGATGCCACCAAACACATAGTTGTAATCCACGTTAACGGATTCTCCAATAAACCACCGGTTGTTGATGTCATTGACTGGTTTGCCGGCCGCATCCACACGACCGTCAATTTCAACGATCCTGTTTTTCTGTGTTGAGATGGATCCGCCAAGGTTTAACTGAAAGTCTTTTTTATCGATAATGATTCCATTTAGCGACAACTCCCACCCTTTGCTTTTGGTCTTACCCAAATTATCCCACATGGTAGTATAACCGGTAATGGACGGCACGGTGCGGCGTACCAGCAAATCATTGGTGGTGGTAGAATAACGTTCCAGTGTTGCCGTCAACCGGCTGTTGAAGGCCGCAAAATCAAGCCCGAAATTGACAGATGACGTGGTTTCCCATTTCAGATCTTTGTTCAGTAGCTCGCTGGATGGCAGGTAGCCAATGTTTAAGCCGTTGCTGCTGCCAAACAAGTATTCATAGCTGGTGGAAAGTCCCAGTGTTCGATAGCTTGGAATGGCCCAGTTACCAACTTTACCATAGCCGACACGGAGCTTCAGTAAATTCATCCATGCAGCATCTTTCAGGAATTGCTCGTTGTTTATTTTCCAGGCAACGGCAACGGAAGGCATGGTAGCCCATTTGTTGTTTGCGCCAAAAACAGAGGCGCCATCCTTTCTGATGGAAGCAGTCAAAAGATATTTATCCATTAAACCATACTGCAGACGGCCGGCAAAGGAGCTGGAACGGGTTCGCTGGATGCTACGGGTTACACCGTCAATTGTTGCATCGGCTGCCATGTTCCAGTCAAAGGCGTCTGACGGTGAGTTAATGAAACTGAACCCGGTAGTCTTTTGACGGTCCTGCTCAACAATTTGAACCAACGTCACGTTGAGGTTGTGCTGCCGGTTGGCAATAGGAACCGCGTAATTAACCAGGTTTTCGATCAGGTAACTTGATCTTTGGAAATTATTGATCGATCCTTCGCCAGTTGATCCCGGATACTTGGTTGTTCTGTAAACGGCGCTTTCCCGATTGTTCGACCTGATGTTGCCTGTGAGTTTGTAGGTCAATCCCGGTAATATCTTAAAGTTTGCAAAAGCCGACATGGTTTGGTATTCGTCGGCCTGCTCACTGTTGTATTCCCTGTTGTACCAAAGCGGATTGATGGTTCCCGAAGTTGATATTTCCCGCAAAAGGTTCCCATTGTCATCAAATGCTTTTGCCAGGGTGGGAACAGTAAGAATTGTACTGAACCGGCCGCCATCATTCAGTTCTGTTTTGGGCCTTGAATAGGAAACATTCACACCCATGTTCAGCCATTTAGAAACCGTATAGTCAAGGTTTAACCGTAAATTGGCCCGTTGGTAGGCCGATTGCTCCACCACGCCGGTTTGGTTGAAATAGCCGAGACCAACCGAATATTTGATCTTGTTTGTGCCGCCCCTGATGCTGATGTCGTTGCTGTTCTGAAGGCCGTTTTTGATCATCTGGTCTTCCCAGTTGACAAAATTTTTATTGATGTACGAGTCGTACATCACCTGGTCGTCCAACACAACGGCGTAGTTCATGTTATGGAGTGTTCCAAGATTACCCACACCATCGTTTAGCTTAGCCCAATACCGGAGGGTTACAAATTCGTCAGGGGAATAAAGCTCGAAGTTTCGGCGGGCCCTTTGCACATTAACATAGGAGTTAACGTCAATGGTTGTCTTGCCATCCTTTCCACGTTTTGTTGTAATTAGGATGACCCCGTTCGCCGCACGGGAACCATAAATGGCCTGTGACGAGGCATCTTTTAATATGTCGAGGGACTCGATATCGCTGGAATTCAGATCGTCGATGTGGGGAACGATCATACCGTCAACAATAAAAAGCGGGCCTTGGCTACTGCTAAGCGAACGATTTCCCCGGATCCTGATGGTAGCGCCTCCCCCCGGTGAAGTTGTGTTGGATGTCACCAAAACGCCAGGGGCCTGGCCTCTCAGCATATCTGAAACATTGGCTGCAGGGAACTTTTGCAGGTTCTCGGGTTTGATTGAGGCGACAGAACCTGTCAGGTCCCTTTTCCGGGTGCTGCCGTAACCAATGACCACTACGTTATCGAGGGTTCCCGAATTTTCTTCCATGATGATGGAAAGCTGGGTTTCTCCATTCAGTACCAGTTCTTTTGGCTTGAATCCGGAGTAGGTAAACAACAACGTCGATTTAGGCGCAGCGGTAACTGAAAATTTGCCTTCGGCATCCGTAGCGCCAAAGGCTTTTCCATTAATACTGATGCTGACCCCTTGTAAAGGTTTTTCCAGATTGTCTTTCACGATTCCAGTGACGGTGTTTTGTGCAAACCCGGAAAGACCGGAGAAAAAGCAGATGCAGAAAAACAGGAGAAAACGTTGGGCAGAGAAACAGGTGAGCAGCCTCTTTACGTGACTAATTTTATTCATATGCGCAATATTAGCTTTGAGGTAATTGAGCATGTAAAAAAGCACTATTTATTTGGCAAGGAGTAGGAATGGAATTTAAAAAAGGAAAAAAAACGTCCTTTTACCGGGGAACCGGCAAGCTGGCAGCGAGCCGAACTTTTTTCCTATTGATTTGGATTTTTCTTTCATTCACACCGCCTTCTTCCATCATTCCCCCGTCTGATAGGTAGTTATTCAGAGCCTGCGTAGAGATTCTTATTTTAAAAATGGACATTTTTCATTCCCTACCAGCAGATTTTGTTCTTAAAAACCCGATTTTTCTCCGTTGTCCAGACATATCTTATATTGCCCGTACATGCCTGTCCGAAAATTGATTTTATTTTTTGCCTTTTTTTTTCCGCTGGCGCTTTTCTCGCAAAGCCTGGTGTTCAACCATGTCAAAATCTCCCAGGGACTGTCACATTCCAGTGTAAATGCGATTTACCAGGATGAATTCAACCAGATGTGGATTGCCACCCGGGATGGCCTAAACCGTTATGACGGGTACAAGATTGAGATCTTTCGGCCTGCGGTAGATGATGTGAACGGGATATTTGGCAATAACATTCAGCGGGTAACCGGGGATAAAAAGGGGAAGATTTACATTCAATGTATGTCGGGTCTCGTCACCTATGACCTCCAAAAACAAAAATTCAAGGTTATTCAACGCGATGGTGTACGGTTCATGAGCTATGGAAAGAATAAACTATGGATTGGCAACCACAATCAAATCAACTACCTGGCACCCGGTGAGGACACCATAAAAAATTTTCAAAGGCTGGATAGTTCCATTACAATTACAAGCATCACGGAGGATTCTTTTTCCAATTTATACGTTGGCACGCTTTCGCATGGGTTGCTGATGGTTGACGGCAACGGACGCAGCAAGGTTTTGATAAAAAACATCAGCGTTACCTATATAAACGTCGACAAACAGCAGCGAGTTTGGGTAGGATCACTTAATTCCGGACTGTATTGTATTGATACAAAAGGCGGCGTTACAAATTACATACACAACGAGGGTGATAACGAGTCCATTCCAAATAATTTTGTCCGCACGATCTGCCAGGACGATCTCGGTTATTTCTGGATTGGAACGTACGGCGGACTGGCAAGGTTTGATCCCGAAACCAGAAAGTTTAAAAATTTTAAATATGAGAGTTTCGATTCCTATTCTATCGGTAGTTCATCGATATGGAGTATTACGAAAGACATTCATGGCCTGCTCTGGATCGGTACTTTTTTCGGGGGAATCGATATCATTAATCCCGAATTCTCCTTCAATTCCTATTATCGGCCATCGATTGACAAAAAGAGCTTGAATAGCTCCATCGTCAGCAATGTAGCAGAAGATGAAAAAGGAAATCTCTGGATTGGCACCGATGACGCCGGCCTGAATTACTTCGACCGGGCAAAAGGCACCTTCTCCCATTACACCCATAATCCGTCAGATCAACAGTCCATATCATCTAACGCGGTAAAAACAACGCTAATCGACAAGGAAAATAATTGTCTGTGGATCGGAATGCACCTCGGTGGATTAAACAAACTCGATCTGACGACCAGGAAGGTCCAGAGAATCAACCTGAAAACCGGCAAACCGGTTATCGATAATTATGTGCGCAGCATTGTAAAGTCCGGGGATAGCCTGCTCCTTGGCACCCACTTTTCCGTTTATGTCTATGATATTAAAACAGGCGTTACAACACGTCTGCTCCATCCGGCTTATACCGAAACCAACTGGCAGATCTGGGATATGATGCTCAGTGCCGATACCACCCTGTGGTTTGCCACTTCTGCAGACATCTACAAATATAATTTGCGAAGCAAGTCGCTGAAAAAATACATTTACCGAAATCGAAAAGCGAACATCGACGAAAACATTACCCTCGGCACTTTTTTTAAAGATAAGAAAGGCAGAGTGTGGGTCGGATCTGCCAATAAAGGGTTAGGAATTTACGATAGCAAAGGGGATTCGCTACGATTTTTCAATACAGCCAACAGCAACATCATTGATAACTATGTTTTAGGTATTAATGAATCCCCGATGGGGTACCTGCTGATTGCAACCAACAAGGGCTTGTCGTTATTTGACGTTGAAAAGAACAGTTTTTACAACTACTACAACAATTTTTTTCCCTTTGAGTCACTGAATGAAAGAAGTGTTTTTAGGTCAAAGACCGGAGAGATATTTCTCTGCAGCATGAATGGACTGCTTATCCTTTCCGAGAGGGATTTGATGTTGAAGCCAAAGGACTACGTTATTAACCTGACGGCGCTTTACATCAATAATAAGTTGATTAAACCGGAGGATGAACCAGGCATAATAAACGAATCCATTTTATACGCTGACAAAATTGAGTTGGACAACAGCCATTCCGTTCTTTCGGTGGAGTTCTCTACTTCCAATTATATAAAGGCATTGCAACCAGAGATACAATATATCCTGGAAGGATTTGATGATCAATGGGTCAGTATGCACAATGACAACAATCTGATTACTTATACCAACCTGAACCCTGGAAAATATGTTCTGAAAATAAAAGGCGTTAATAAACTAACCCAACAAAATATACCCATAAAGGAACTGCAGATCATTGTGCATCCGCCGTTTTATAAAATGTGGTACGCTTACCTGTTTTACGCCATGCTTGTTGTAGCAGTGTTACTGCTTATCTACTACCAGGTAAGACTGAAAGCGTCACTGAAATATGCACAGATAGAGAAGAAACATATTGAAGATCTCAACCAGTACAAGCTCCGCTTCTTTACCGATGTGTCCCACGAAATACGTACGCCTGTTACTTTGATCGTTACGCAACTCGATATGTTGCTGCAGCGTTCAGACCTGTCCCAGTCTATTCGTAAAAGGTTGTCGAATATTGTAAGGAATACCAATAACCTTAAAATCCTGATCAATGAATTACTGGATTTCAGGAAACAGGAACAGGGCTACCTGCAACTAGCCGTTTCGGAGAATGACCTGATCAAATACCTGGAAGAAATAGTTTATTCTTTCAAGGACCAGGCAAATGCCAAGCATATACAGGTTTCTTTTCTTCACAATGAAGACATAGTAAAACTATGGTTTGACGCCAACCAACTTTACAAGGTGTTCTTTAACCTGCTATCAAATGCGCTGAAATTTACGCCGCCAAACGGCAAAGTGTCTTTGCAGGTAGAACGAAAGGACAACTGGGTGTCGGTATCGGTTTCAGATACAGGCATCGGGATTAAAAAGGAAGAAATTGAAAACCTGTTTGACAGTTTTTACCAGGGAGAAAATGTCCGGAATGCGGGCTTCGATCCCGGAACGGGAATTGGACTGGCCCTTGCGAAAAGTATTGTCGATGCACACGGCGGAACCATCTCTGTCCGCAGCAATGAGAACAATGGCAGTGTGTTCACGGTAGCATTGCCGATGGACGATTCGCATTTTAAAGGAAGAAAGATAGAAGACAAGGCAGATGGGGCAGACTACAAGCAGGACCTTTCCTTGCCTGACGAAGCATTCCTTGAAGAAATTCAAAGTCAACAGCAAACAGGCCTAGCCACCAAATCGCTGACCATTCTGATCATTGAAGACAACAAAGAGCTTTTGCAGCTCCTGAGCAATATTTTCAACTCGCTTTATAACGTAATACAGGCAGAGAACGGAACCGATGGCCTGAAGATCGCACAAGAGGTAAAGCCTGATATTATTCTGTCGGACATTATGATGCCGGGCATGTCGGGAATAGAACTCTGTAAAAGGGTGAAAAGCAACCTTGAGATTTGTCATATTCCCGTTGTTCTTCTCAGCGCTCGTACAGCTGCTGAAAGCAATTTGGATGGGCTGATGGCTGGAGCGGATGACTACATCACCAAGCCGTTTAATACAAAGCTGTTACTTTCCCGTTGCAATAATCTTATCAACAACAGGGTTCTCCTTCAAAAGAAATTCAGAACAGTACCGGACCTTGATACATCGCAGCTAGCCGCCAGTGAACATGACCAGGAATTATTAAATAAGGCCATTAAATTAATCGAAGAGAATATCAGCAATCCCGATTTTAATGTAACGGATTTTGCCAGCAAGATGTTTATGGGACGAAGTTCTTTGTTCTCTAAACTGAAAGCCCTTACGGGCCAGACTCCGAAAGATTTCATCACCACCATCCGGATGAAAAAAGGCCTTGCCATCTTAGAAGAAAAGGCGCAATTGCCGATTTCAGAAATAGCATCAATGGTCGGTTTTAATGACACCTCCTATTTTATCAAAATGTTCAAACAGCATTTTGGTGTAACGCCTAAGCAGTACCGGTTAAAAGAGAAAATGTAGTTGTCTTGTGCAGGATAACTCATTTAGTACATTCCCGAACAGTCCGAGGGTGAATTAATTAAATAGAATTATCAGGTATGTCGATCTTCAAGCTATAGTTGAAGGTAACCTTACGATTTTCCTTTTGGCGGCACACCCACTAAGGCCCCTCCCTAAGGAGTGCTGGCATTGTTCTTTACTAACATGAACAATGAAGAACCTGCGGCACAATAAAAGAATATTGAAATAGATGTGCTCCGGTTGCCAGCCCTTTACTTCAACTCGAAACCGCTCTTTAATCGGATGTCATCACTAGCACTTCCAATCATTAGCTGGAATGTCCCCGGCTCCGCTACCCACGCCAGTTTCTGGTTGTAAAAAGAGAGTTTTTCTTTGTTGATGGTGAATTGCACGATTTTGCTCTCTCCGGGTTGAAGCATGATTTTTTTAAAATCCTTCAATTCTTTCAACGGGCGGACAACGCTGGCCACTTCATCACGCAGGTATAACTGCACCACTTCTTCACCGGCGTATTTTCCAGTATTGGTTAGTGTGAAGGAAAGAGTGATGGAATCGTTGGCCTGCATGCTGGTCCTGTTCAACTTTAAATCTTTATAGGTAAACGTGGTATAGCTTAAGCCATACCCAAAGGCAAACTTTGGTGCCTTGGGCAAATCGAGATAACCTGAACGGTACCTTGCCGGCTTGCCATTATCCGGTGCCGGGCGGCCGGTGTTGAGGTAGTTATAGTAAATAGGGATTTGTCCTTCAATTTGCGGAAAGGTCATTGGCAGTTTACCGGATGGATTGTAATCACCGAACAAAACATTGGCAATGGCGTTCCCCGCTTCACTACCCAGCCACCAGGTATATAAAACAGCAGGCACATTGTCGGCCGTCCAGTTAAACACCAACGGCCTTCCGGCATTGATTAAAACAATTACCGGTTTACCGGTGGCATGCAAAGCTTTAATTAATTCTTCCTGTACGCCGGGCAGGTGAATGTTGGCACGACTGTTTGCTTCGCCGCTCATATCCCGCTTCTCGCCTACGCTTACAATCACTACTTCTGCCTGCTGCGCGGCGGCAATCGCTTCTGCAAAACCTGCGCGGGATGAATCATTGATCTCGCAACCTTTTGCATAAAGAATCTGTGCAGCACCGCCCAATTTATTCTGCAATCCTTCATACTGCGAAACCACATCGCTGTTATCGGGCCAGGCCACGTTCCAGAAACCCAACATGTCTTCTTCGGATTTTGCCAATGGACCAACCAGTGCAATTTTTTTTATCAACTTCGAAAGCGGAAGCAGGTTCTTTTCATTCTTCAACAACACGATGCTTTTCTCCGCCATCTCTCTTGCAACAATACGGTGTTCTGGATTAGCCAGTTGCTTCGCTTCTCTTTCCTCGTTGCTGAAGCGATAAGGATCTTCAAACAATCCCAATTCAAATTTCTTGCGGAGAATTCTTCGTACCGCGTCATCAATCAACGCAACCGGAACTTTTTTATCGGCAACAAGTTTTGCAAGATTTGGAAGGTAACTCTGGCCTTCCATGTCCATATCGCTGCCGGCAATGATGGCTGAATGTGCAGCATCGTATTTATTTTTTGCGTAACCATGGTCCACCAATTCGCCAACAGAGTTCCAATCACTCACTACAAAACCCTTGAAGTTCCATTTGCCTTTCAGGATGTCACGCTGTAAATAAGAATTGGCTGTTGCAGGTATGCCGTTGATATCGTTAAAGCTGTTCATGAAAGTGGCAGCACCGGCATCCAGCGCCGCTTTGAACGGCGGCAGATACACTTCCCATAAGGTCCGATCGCTGATGTCAACGGAGTTGTAATCGCGTCCGCCAATGGCAGCTCCGTATGCTGCAAAATGTTTAACGCAAGCCATCACCGCATCAAGGTTGCCAAGACCATTTCCCTGGAAACCCTTCACTCTTGCTTTAGCAACCAGGCTACCGAGGTAAGCGTCTTCGCCTGCGCCTTCCATTACCCGTCCCCAACGCGGATCGCGGCTGATGTCAACCATCGGTGCAAATGTCCAGTGCAGACCCGCTGCAGCCGCTTCAATAGCAGCAATGCGAGAGCCTTGTTCTATTGCTTTCAGATCCCAACTGGCAACTTCCGCTAATGGAATAGGGAAGGTTGTTTTGTAACCGTGAATCACATCCTGCCCAAACAACAGCGGAATTTTTAACCGCGACTGCATGGCAAGTGACTGAATGCTGCGTGTACGTTCTGCACCCCGAACGTTCAGCATGGAGCCTACTTTTCCTTCAACCAATTCCTGCCGGCGGTTGCCCTTGTCGCTCATTGGACCGGTCACTTCGTCTTTGCTGGAGTATTGGTTTAACTGGCCAATCTTTTCCTGTAGTGTCATCAGTTTCAAAACAGAATCGACACGCTGGTCAATGGTCTTTTTCTGAGCATCAGCCGTACCAGCAAACAGGCAAGCGCCAATAGCAAAGGAAGCAACCAATTTATAGTTCATCATCAATGTCAACTTGAAAGGGTTTGTAAGAAATTGATGCGGTTATTTGTTCCGCTTGTCAAAAAAATCAATTAGCGAATAAACATTGCGGTTCAGCTCTTTCATTTTTTTTGTCAGACCTTCATACGGCTCATAGCCCAAGGTTACAATGCCTTTGTTGGCATCGCGGTTCGAAGGATCTGTTTTTAAGTTGGAAGGATCATTGTCCTGGTATTTAAACCAATGAAAGCCCACGCAGTTTTTTGATTCCAGCAAAGCCAGCGCAAAATTCTGGTAGAAGGCTCCGCGGTCTTTTTGCGTTCGAACGATCCAACCGGCGCCGGAATAATTCGGCATGCCGCTGTCCTCTCCTTTTGTGTACCATTCAGTGATGATGAAAGGTTTTCCACTCCAGGCTTCCCAGTTCACGACATCTTCCTGCAGTGGCGTCCATTCACGGTAATAATTCACGGCAATGACATCGACATATTTACCGGCGGCTTCAAATACTTCTTTTACTTTTTTCTCGTACGAATGAAAACGGCTGCCGAGATAAAGATGGTTGGGATCGTATTTTTTGATGGCCTTTGAAACAATGGAATAGTAACGCTCCGCCATCACGCCCAAAAACTCGTTTCGTTCTTTGTCAGTGATATCTTTCACTGCAAGGCCTTTACTTTTCAACCATTTTTTTGCGGCAATATGACCGTGATCGGTCGTATCTTTTTTTGCGAGGTAACGATCAAGCGAAAGGCGTTGGAAAGGCATTTCATTATCGGAGAAATAACCAAACAGGTTCTTGTCCTTCTTATTGGCCGCTAATGATTTTGCGTATTCATCGCAGAAGGTTTCAAACCCGGGATCAAACACAAAAATGGTGTTATCGGGATAACCGGTATGTCCTGGCAACTGGTAAGTTCCTCCGCGTTTCTTGCCATACTCACTCATGAAGCCTTTGATGATGGTGTAAGAAAACGGCTTTCGCTGCTGCTCTTTTAACTGCAAAAAACTGTAGTTATCCGACCATGCACCCAGTGAATTGTAGCCAATATCTGCCATCAGGCTTTTTGTTTTTGCGGCCCACCCTTCTTTGCCGCCAAAGGTTTTTTTCATCAGTTCGTGGCTGCTATCTGATGCGGCTGTTGCGACACTGTTCAACGCAATGTTTATCATCAGGTAACCGTTGGGATTGACGATCCACCAGCGGCCGTCTATTTTTTCGGCACGAAAAAAACCAGTCGCAGCAACTTTCCTATCTGTGCGTCCACCGTATTCGTCCAGTTTTATTTGCTTGCCTTTTTTATAACCGGCAAGTGTTTCAATGGTTCTTGTGGGATACCATTTCCATTCGCCATAGGTTTTCTTCTCACTGTTGGCTACCATCGATTCCACCTGCAACGAATATTCCGCCGAAGGCTGTGCAGATACTTTCTGCAGACCGAGGGCAAAGAGAACAGTAAGGAACAGTGAAGACGTGTTACGTTTCATTTGTAATAGTTAAGAGATGATCAGCAAAAGCCTTTTGAAGATCAATCCTGTTAAGTGAAAATCAGCAAAGATTGAAATGCCTATTGGTATTTTGCCTGCATCTGGTCGTAATAATTCTTCAGCACATAAAACGCTTTTTTCTTTTTACCAAGTGCAGAAAACACGCCTTTGCGGTTCCAGAAATCCTGGAAATAAGGATGCTGCCTGCGCGGTGAACGGAAGTCAACCAGAATCCACGGCGTCATGCCCCGTAAACCTTCAATAGTTGAAAGCATTTTGATCTGGTTCACATACATGGCTTCCTGCCATTCTTCTGTCCAGCGGGTGTTTTCATCGCCGTGATAACCTTCCAGGGCTTCACCGCCAAACTCAGAGATGATCACCGGTTTTTTGTACTTGATGTTGAAGGTGTATTTGGTGATTTCCTTCGGCGTTCCACCCCAATACCAGCCGGCGTATTCATTGAAGCTGACAAGATCAAGCTTCTCTCCTAAGGGATCATCAACAATCACTTCATTGCCCTTACGATGTAGTTCCAGCGCTGCTGCCAGCAAACGGGTGTTGTCCAGTTCGCGAACAAGACTAGCGAGATTGCCCATGAATTTGTGGCGCGGTTCGCTCAACGGTGTTTCGTTGCCAATGGACCAGATGATAACACTTGCCCGGTTTTTATCTCTCGTCACATTGTCTTTTACCTGTTGTGCGGCGTTGTTGTAGGTTGCGGCATTTTCCCAGGAGATGGTCCAGTACACCGGCACTTCTGCCCAAACCAACAAGCCCATTTCATCAGCCATCCGCACCATTTCTTCGTTGTGGGTGTAATGCGCCAGGCGAACGTAATTACAGTTCAATTCTTTGGCCCAGGAGAGCATCATTTTAATATCACCAGCACCGCGAAGACGGCCGGGAATCAATGGATTTTCATCATGAATAGAAATACCTCTCAGGTAGATTGATTTGCCATTCAGGATGATGTCCTGTCCTTTTACTTCAATCGTGCGGAAGCCAATGCGATCTGTTACGGCATCTGTGTTAGAAGCAATGGACACCTCATAAAGCTTTGGATCTTCCGGCGACCAATAGGTAATGTTTTTTACCGGGATGGCGAAAGCCGCCCTGCCCGAACTATCGGTGGTAACAGTGGCAGAAAGATTCGCTCCCGCTATCTTGACCGTAACTGTTTGCTGCTTACTAGCACCGGCCAGTTGCACATAGCCTTCAATCAGTTTGGGATTTGCTTTTGCCAGTTGAATTTTATAATCGGAGATGTAAGAAGTTGGCAATTCAGCCAGGTAAACATCTCTTGTAATGCCCCCGTAATTCCACCAGTCAGTGTTGACGGTTGGAATTTCATCCTGCTTGCGCATATTGTCCACTTTCACCACCACAAAGTTTTCGCCCTTGTTCAACTTGCCGGTTACATCAAACTGAAACGGCGTGAAACCGCCCTTGTGAACACCCAGTTTTTTTCCGTTGAGATAAACATGCGCTTCGTAATTCACCGCAGCGAAATAGAGCAGGTATTTTTTATCAGCCAGGGCTTCGCTGTTGAATTTCTGCCGATACCAGATGGTGCCTTCGTATAGCGAAAGTTTATCAGCCTGCGAGTTCCAGTCGCCGGGAACATCCAGCGTTGGTGACAAGTCGAAATTGTATTCAATCAGTTCGGTTTTGTCTTTCGGATTGCGGTCATCATAAAAACCGCCTCTTCCGCTTTTTGATTGGTCGAAGGGCTCATGGCGGTAATCGTAATAACCCATCTCGTAAGGATCGATAATGTAGTTCCACCGCCCGTTCAGCGATTGGATTTTACGGCCCTGGATATTTTGCAACAAAGCCGATTGCGCCATCAGATACCCCTGCGCAAAAAGAAAAAGAACGAGAAAAAAATGCTTTTTATTCATCCGTTGTAGATTCATGTTTACAGATTTTTAGTTTGTTTCAGCGCTGGCTTTGCAATTGGATTCCTTGCTGCGCAACGAACCGAACGTACAAGAGTGCGACGCAACAGACGTTCAATAGAAATACAAAAGCTGGTCACCAAAAAATTACGCTAACTATTTCACGCCATCAATAATTCCATAGTAAGCTGCCTTGCGATTGTAATTTGCATCAAATGGTAGCGGCCAGTCCGGACGGCTGTATTCACCGGGAATCCAAGAGTCGGCATCACCCACATTCCAGGTAGTAATGCCGTACTGCTGGGCAGCAGGAATTGCATTAAATGTCTTTACAATAAACTTGTACTTCGCGGCTTGCTGCGTCGCCAGTGTTGATGTGTACATCCAGGCCTGGATGTTGTCAGGATTCAGCGCCACATCCAGCTCCGAAATATGCACTTTCAAACCTGTGGTCGCAGCCGCTGTAATGGCGGCCGCAATGTTGGCATCAGTTTGCGTGTACCGTGTATGAAACTGCATGCCAATGCCGTGAACTGGGATGCCTCGAGCTTTCAAGCCAGTGAGATAATTGGTGATGGCTGTTCTTTTTACAGCGCTGTACTCGTGGCCGTAATCGTTGTAAAAAAGAAGGGCATCCGGATCAGCTGCAGCTGCGTATTGAAAGCAGCGGGCAATGTAGTCATCACCAAGCTTTTGCCGCCAGATGCTGTTGCGCAAGGTGCCGTCATCGTTAAACGCTTCGTTCACCACATCCCAGGAACTAACCTTTCCTTTGAAGTGCGCCACCACTGTTTGAATGTGCGTTTTCATCAGATTTTCCCAGGCTGTTGAATCACCGGAGAAATTACTCACCCAGGTTGGAAGAGAGTTGTGCCAGATCAACGTATGGCCGTGCACCCGCTTGTTATTGAGTTGCGCAAAGCTCACCAGATAATCGGCTTCGTTCCAGGTGTAACTGTTTTCCGAAGGATGAAGCCGGCTGAACTTCATTACATTTTCAGCAGTGAGGCTGTTAAACTCATGCTTTACTACGCCACTGTACTTTGCATTGTTCTGCAACAGGTTTACATTAACGGCGGCGCCAAATTTGAACGGCAGCATTTTCTGCAAACTTGTATCGCTTGCAGGAATTGTTGGCTGCGGAGCCGGCGGTGGCGTTGTACCACTTTTTGAGCAGGCCGTCAACAGCAAAGCCATTGCTATTATTGAGAAAAATGATTTCATGTCAACTAGTTTAATAGCCCAGGTTTTGCACAAGCGCAGGCTGGCGGTTAATATCGTTTTGCGAGAATGGGTAGAGGTAATTCTTCTCGCTGAACACCCTGTTTTCGACCGTAAAACGTGAATAGTTATACGTGCCATTTGTATTTTTTGTAATGCGCATGCCGGTAACCGGACCGTTCAAAAACTGAGCACCTAATTTCCAGCGGCGCACATCAAAAAAGCGGTGGCCTTCAAAGCAAAGCTCCACGCGGCGTTCGTTCTGGATGCGCAAACGCATGGCGTCTTTGCTCAAACCAGTTGGAAGTGCGGGCATGGCTACACCGGAACGCTGACGTACCATGTTTACATAGCGGTACACATCGGTAACCGGACCGGAAACTTCGTTTAAGGCTTCCGCATAGTTCAATAGTATCTCTGCATAACGGAACACAATCCACGGACGGCGGGCATTGGTGTTGGAAGCCTGGTTCCAGGTGGCAGCTTCGCTTAAAAACTTGCGTAGGTAATATCCGGTTTTGGTAGCGTTCACATTCTTCTCCAAACCATCGGCACCGCCAACAAATGTTTCTACTTGTCTATTCTTGAAGACACGGGTGTTATGGTTAATGGTTAAGGCAAGACGGGGATCTCTGCCATTGTAAGGGTTGGATGGATTGTAACCGGAGGTCGGATCCGTAATTGGTTTACCATTGGTCATTTCAAATGCATCCACCATCTCCTGTGTTGGATTGGTACGGCCTTTTGCACCATCATAACTGATCGGCGCATTGTTGATTTCAATATCATTCCGGTTCAGGGCCTGTGTTGCAAAAATGCTTTCGTTGTTGTACTGTGCCGCACCAAAATTGAAAATGTTCTGGTAAGGGTTGTACAGCGAATGCCGGTTGGAATCGATCAATGCTTTGGCCGCATTAGCGGCCAGTTGCCATTTCGCAACATCATTTGTTGGATTGAACAGCGGGCTGGCAGCGTACAATAACATTCTTCCTTTCAGTGCAAGCGCTGCCATTTTTGTTGCTCTACCGCGTTGCGCTGTGCTCCAGGATTGCGTCCACGACGGAAGCAAGGCAATGGCCGAATCACAATCTTTTACAATCTGGTCAACACATTCCTGGAAAGTATTTCTTGGCAGATTCAAATCTTCGTTGCGGTCAAACACTCTTGTCGCCAACGGCACACCACCATAACGTTTTACCAGTTCGAAATGAAACAGTCCACGCAGGAAAAACGCTTCACCTTTCAAACGGGCCACATCTGCTTCCTTCGACAATCCGTCCTGCGGAATGATTGCAGCATTCGGAACATTCAGCAAAAACAGGTTCACCTTACGCAAGCCTTCATACATATCGCTATACACGTTATCCATGGTTCGCAACGAACCCCATGTGCCGTTGTTGAAAATATTGATGGAAGAATTAACATTGGAGTTCACCGCTTCGTCACTCCCGGAAGCCAGCATAGCGCCGTCGCCATCCAGGTCAAAACCGGTTGGAATGCTGAAGTAGGCGTTGTTTAAAACGCCGCGGGCATAGGCATCGTTGGCCCACACTTGTTCGCCGGTGATTGGACCTTCGGTAGTGTTGCCATCGTGTAAAAAATTTTTCTTACAAGCCGTAAACAAAACCGGCAGGATGAGTGCCCAAACCTTTATCGATACTTTTTTCATGTTTAAAATCTTAATGGGTTTAGAAATTAACCGTTACACCGGCCGCAAATGTTTTGATGTAAGGATAATTGGAACCATAGCCTGAAGTCGGAATCTCCGGATCAATCGGCAAATCATTCAGCTTGCTAAATGTTAGCAGGTTGAAGCCGCTCACATACACACGGCAGGACTGCAGGCTTAAACGCTTCAGCACAGTTGCAGGAATGGTATAGCCAATTTCTGCGGCTTTCAAGCGCAGGTAGTCGCCGGAACGAAGCCAGTAAGTAGAGTTAGCTGTGTTATTACCGCGATCGTTCATGCTCAGGCGTGGATACAAGGCATTTGCGTTTGTGCTTGTCCATGCATCGGTGCCAAACTGGTTGACAAAACCTGTGGCAGACGTTCCTGAATTCACGATGTCGTTGATCTGGATTGTTCTACCATTGATTCCTTGGAATTGTGCAGAGAGATCAAAACCTTTCACCGTGATCGTAGTTCCAAAACCAAAATAAGAGGTGGGAATATCGCTGTAGTCAGTCATGATGAAATCGAGGTTATCAATCACTCCATCATTGTTGATATCCTTGTAACGGATATCACCAGGACGCACAATACCCGAAAGACGCTGAACAGGTGCTGCATCAATTTCTGCCTGCGATTGAAACAGTCCTTCCGCAATAAGGAAACGGCGAATAAAATTGCTACCCTGGATAACGTTAGCGATCGGATGACCTACCTGCTTTTGGTAATCCGGCAACCCCGCTTCTTCGTTGACCGCCAAAATCTCGCTTTGCGCATACGTGTAATTTCCGTTCAGGCGAACATTAACCGCACCAAATGTTTTGTTGTACGAAAGACTTGCCTCGTAGCCTTTGTATTGCGCCTCGCCTTCGTTCACATTCACCGTTGCCAGTCCTAACACATTTGGAAGCAGCGACGTAGTGAGCAAATCTTTTCTTTTCTCGTAAAACCAGTCAAAGGAGAAAGAAAGCGACTGGTTAAACAATCTTCCGTCAAAACCTACGCTTGACTTTGTTGCTTTCTCCCATGTAAGATCAGGATTAGCAAGTTCGAGTTCCGTGGTGTTTGAAACGGCCGTGTAACCGGTTCCAAACGTGTACTGCGATCCGCCCCTTGTGAAATAGTCGCGGTAAGCAAAACGTCGTCCGCCAATACCATCGTTACCAACTACACCGATTGACCCACGCAGTTTCAGGTAATCAAGAAATTTTGCAGGCTTTAAGAAGGCTTCATCGGAAATGATCCATCCGGCAGATACGGCAGGAAACCAGCCAAAACGTTTGCCCGGTGCAAACACCTGTGAGCCGGAATAAGCGGCCACGAAGTCGGCAAAATAGCGCTGTTTGAACCCATAAGAAACCCTGCCGGCATAGTTGATGCGGGTGTTGTCAAGGCGGCTGGGTTGTGCACTCAGGGCACGTTGTGCCCTGGTGGAAATCTTAAAATCGTGTTGACCGAAACTGCGGTCGTAGTCCAATCCGCCCCAGAACTCGTTGTTGCGAACGTTGCCGCTGAATGTGGTGTTGCGATAAGTCAGCGGCGCTTTGTTGCCAAAGCGTGTTGCTGTTCCGGAACTCGAAACCTCGTACACTTCGTAAGCCTGGTTGTAGCCTGATTGATACAAACCCGTAATGTCGTAGGTGTAAAAAATATTGGCAGATAAACCCTTTGTGATGAAGTCAAGCTTCTGCTTCACATTCAATGTTGCAAGCAGCGTACGATACAGATCAGTGATGTTACCATCTTCGTTCAGCATGGCCAGCGGGTTGCTGCGGAAAAGCGAACTACCACCATAAGTGCCGTCTTCATTCAACAGCGGAAACGAATTGGATGGCGTATTGAAAATGGTGTTCAGGAAAGTGCCATTACCGGCAAATGGATAGCGAAGATTTTCGACACGTCCGCCAACATCCAGTTGCACATCAAGCGATTTGTTCAATTGCAGGTTCAGGTTTGTTCTGAAATTATATCGCTTATAGTTTGTGTTGGCGTTGTACTTTGGATTGTTGGCGCCTTTGTACAATCCATCCTGGTTGTAAAAACTTAACAACGTGAAGTATTTCGCAAATGCATTACCACCAGAGATGGTTGCCACATAACGTTGCACCGGTGCGGCATCCTTCATAAATGCATCCACAAAATTCACGTTGGGATAATTGTACGGATCAGAACCGTTTCTGTAGGCATCCAATGCTGTTTGATTGTAGCGTGGCGCAGTACCGTCGTTTTGCAAAGCCTGGTTGTAAAGCGTTGCATAATTGTAAGCGTCCAGCGGCTTTGTCATGTTCTGCGGTAATTGTATGCCGCCCTGCACATCCAATGTAATGCGGGTAGAAGAAGGACTGCCTCTCTTTGTTGTTACATACACCACGCCATTGGCGCCGGCCAGACCATACCATGAAAGCGAAGCAGCGTCTTTCAACACGCTGATGCCTTCGATCTCGTTCAGATCCATGTTGATGAAATCGCGTTCAACACCATCTACCAGCACCAGCGGTTGTTGCCCATCGTTGAACGACGAACGGCCGCGAATAAGAAAGGTGGCATCGTCCGTGCCCGGCCTTGTACCGGTTTGTTTTACATACAAGCCCGGCAATCTACCCGACAAAACATTGTTTAAAGTTGATAATGGAAGCTGCGGTAATTCAGCACCTTTTATTGTGCTGATAGAAGCCGACACTTCGCGTTTTTTCCGCACGCCAAATGGAATAAACACATCGTCATTGTCGCCGGCTTCAATGAGGCTGGCCTGCATTACAAGCTCTCCGCCTAACAATTCAGTAGCCGCTTTTTGCAGCGTGTTGTAGCCTTGCTTTTTAAAGATGATGATATCGTTGGAAGTAGCTTCCAGCGAAAACTTACCGTTTGCATCGCTGGTGATGCCGGAGGTTTTTTCCTGTACAAAAATCTGTACGTCGCTGACCAGTTGCTTATTATTATCAATGATGGTTCCGGAAGCCGTTAACGGCGTGCCGGGTGCCTGTGCAAAGCCAGCCAAAGCAGCGCAACTGGCAATTGTGATGAATAAAAATTTATAAAAGAATTTCATTTGTCTCTAAATTAAAAGTGAACGCCTTTGATTACCATCCCGGGTTCTGCGTCAGGATGCCTTTGCTTTTGTAGATCTCGTTACGTGGAATGGGATAACGGTGCATGTAGTCGAGGTAAACCTTTTGCATGTTAGCCGGGAGCAACACAGGATTGTAGGTAAATGTTCCGTTTGCATTTTTCACCACATTCATTCCATACATTGGTTGTGCTACAATTTCAGGTCCTGCTTTCCAGCGCATGATGTCGTACCAGCGATGATCTTCAAAAGCCAGCTCCACTGCCCTTTCGTTGCGAATGCGTTTGCGCATTTCATCTTTGTTTAGGTTCGCCGGCAATGGCGGCATGCCTACACTTTGTCTTGCACGAATTTGGTTGATGGCTGCATAAACCGAAGCATCGGGCCCCACTGCTTCGTTTTGTGCTTCAGCATAATTCAGTAATATTTCAGCATAGCGGAAGAAAACAAAATTGAGTAAAGCCGTTCCTGCTACGTTTCGCACATAAGGCTCGGGCCACATTTTGCGACTGTAATAACGTGTTGCAGTATATGTTACATTTCCCGCCAGGTAATCTTTTCCACCGCTCCACATTTCTATGCGGCGGCCCTGCCAGGGTGCATCGTTGTACAAAATATTTGCCGCCAGCCGCGGATCCCTGTTGGCATAAGGCTGTTGCGGATTATAACCGGAAGTGGGATCGGTGATTGGCTTGCCCGTTGTTTTCATTTCATAAAGGTCAACGTGGTTTTGCGTGGGATTCAACTGTCCCTGCGCTCCACCCGAACCCGGCGACATGGCAAAGTCGAGCATGAAACCATCAATCGGTCTCGGCCCTCTAACTTTGATCATGATGTATTCCGGTGAAGTCGGCACATTCAGAATATCGGCATAGGTTGGCTGTAAAGAATACAGGTTCATGTCCATCACCGCTTTGGCCGCATCAGCCGCCGCTTTCCACTTTACTGCATCTCCCGATTCATTATTCAACTTGCTGGCAGCGTACAACAGCACCCGTGAACGCAAGGCTTTTGCGGCGCCGATTGTTGCCCTTCCATAGTTGGAATTATTATAGTCCTGCGGCAGTAGGCTTTCTGCCTGCGTGAGATCAGCCAGGATAAAGGCCACACACTCATCATAGGTATTGCGTGGCAGGTCAATGTTTTCATTCACACCGTAGGTTCTTTCAATGATCGGTACGCCACCAAAACGTTTGATCAATTCAAAATAAAGAAAGGCACGAATGAAGTGCATTTCGCCTTTGATGCGTGAAGGTGATTGCACCGCTGTCCATGGCACATCAGCTATCTTCTCCAGCATGCGGTTGGTTACACGAATGCCCGCATAGGACCGCGACCAGACATCTGAAATATCGTTCAGCGAAGAACCGCCTCTTTCGTAATGATCGTGGTAATTACCATTGGTAAGTGTACGGATAGAAACCTCGTTATTTCCTGTTACCGCTTCATCCGATGCCTGGCCGGTGATACCGCGGTGTACATTAAAACGACCGTAATCATCTACCAGGTGGTTGTAGGCATTGTCGGCAAATTGCGACGCCAGCACAGGGTTTGAAAAAATATCGTTCTCTGTCAGGTTAACGCTGGGTGCCCTGTCAAGAAAGTTCTTTTCGCAGGCAGTGTTGCACAGCAAAACGGCAAGAACACAGGCGAATTTTATAGTTGCTTTCATTGTTTTAAAAATTACAGTTGAACGTTTACGCCGAAGTTGAGAATGCGTGGCGATGGGTAAATGGATTGCTTGGAGAAGTCGGTGTTGGAAAGGTTAACATTCTCCGGATCGAGATACATTTTGTACTTCGTCCACGTGTAAAGGTTAGCACCGGAAACATATACCCGTAGGCCGGAAATATTCACGCTGCGCAGCCAGTGTTGCGGCAGGTTCCAGGAAAGCTCTACGTTCCGAACTTTTACATACGAGCCATCCTGCAGAATGAAATCATTCAGGCGGTAATTCAGGTAAGAATTTCCTCTTGAATGCAGGGCCGGCCAGGTAGCAGTTGCGGCTGTTGCAGGCGTCCAGCGATTCAATTGAAATTCGTACATCTGCTGCCCGTTGTTTTGTTCGGAAAGAATGACATCGGAACTCACATTGGTTACTCCCTGTAACAATACAGACAGCGAAAGGCCTTTGTAGGAAACCGATGGTGTCAGGCTGAAAATGTATTCCGGTGTTCTTGAATAGCCAATCGGAACAATATCATCCGCATCAATCTTTTTATCGCCGTTGTAATCTTTAAATTTCAGATCGCCGGGAATTACTTTTCCCAATGTGTTTACCGGAGAGTTGGCAATGTCCTGCTCAGAGGTATAAAAACCATCGGTGAGAAAACCAAAGAACTGTCCAACAGGTTTGCCTTCCTGTTTTAAATAATCCGGCCGTCCCGGCGGTTCATCGCGGCTGATGATTTTGTTGCGGGCATATGATAATTGCCCCATCAAACCCCAATTGATTTCGCCACGGCGTTGTTGGTAGTTCACTTCTACTTCATAGCCTTTGTTATACACTTCACCAATATTCAGTGCCGGATAAGTCAAGCCATACATGGCTAAACCAGAAGAGCGGTTGGTGAGGATATCAGTACGGGTTTCATCAAACAAATCGACGGTAACCGATAAAGCGTTCCGAAAGAAACTTGCTTCCAAACCGATGTTTCTTTTGATGCCTTTTTCCCAGGTTACTTCCGGGTTGCCGAAAGAACTTGGTACCACCACCTGGTAGTTTACTAATGAAGTAGGAAGGCCAAATTGTACACCTGTTCCCGGGCGGGAATACGCCGGATCGGTTGTAATGCCGCCGCTGACAACAGAATAGTTGTCAAGGAAAAGAAAACGGCTGTTCAATTTATCATTCCCAACAAGACCGTACGAACCACGGATGCGCAGGTTGGATACCCAATCAATGCTGCGCATGAAATCTTCATTACTCAGCGTCCATCCCGCAGATACAGCGGGGAAGAAACCGTATTGTTTGCCAATAGCAAATTGTTCAGAACCATTGTAAGCCGCATTGAACTCCAAGAAATATTTGCGGTTGTAGTTATACGTTACCCGGCCAACCACACCTTGCGAAGCTCTTGGTGGCGCATTCAAACCCGTGCCTTCCTGGTCAATTTTCTGGCGGGTGCCAAGAACAAGACCGGTAACGTTGTGCACTCCAAAACTTCTGTCGTAATTAAAACCAACCTGCAAATTGGAGCTGATATAACCACTGTACGATGTGTTTAACCCACTAAGCGGCTCGTCTCTTGGACGGTCAGGGGCAAGCGTTACCTCTTTTGTTCTGCGATCAATAACGTAGGCTGCCCAAACTGCATTCCGACGGGTGATGTTGGTAAAATATGTATCGTAACCAAATACAGTCTTAAATGAGAGACCTTTTATTAAACGGTCTAATTTATAGTTCAGGTTGAAGGTGCTTTCCAACGTATTCGCATCATCTTCCCTTGTTCCCCAGCGAGTGATAACGGCATAGGGATTCCAGATGTTTGTTCCCACGTTTGGGTTTTGTGCAATGCGGCCGTCAGGCAACGTTACAGGATAAGCAAACGATGGCGTTTGCAAAACCCTTGACAACATTCCTTCGATATTATCGTAAGAAAACGAACTTCCCTGCAGACCCGCTGGCTGGTAACGTTCGCCCAGTTTACCACCAAGACGAACTCCCACTGTCAAATCTTTGTTGAGTGTGAAATCAACGTTAGAGCGGAAGTTGTATCGATTATAAGAAGGCGTTGTACGAAAACCGTATGGCGATTCAAATTCTTTGAAAATACCGTCTTCAAAAAGGTAGCCGATAGAGGCGAAATACTTCACCACTTTGGTACCGCCGCCTACATTGATGTTGTGCTGCGTTTGCGGATATACTTTTCTTGTGAGATAGTCGAACCAGTTGATGTCGGGATAGCCCAGTGGATCGGAACCGTCTTTAAACTTTTGCAATTCGTCCGGCGCCCATGTTTCCGCAATGCCATCGTTACGGTTGGCTTCGTTAATGAGAAAAGCATTGTCGTAAGCATTCAACGCTTTTGGAATGCCCGTATAGCTTTGGAAACTCAGATTGCCACTGTAACTGATTCGCGGCTTGCCTTCTCTCCCGGTTTTCGTGGTAATGACAATAACGCCGTTGGCGCCTTTGATACCGAAAACCGCTGTCGACGCTGCATCTTTTAATACCGTGATGGTTTCAATTTCGTTCGGATCGATATCGCCAAAACCGGAACGCTCCACGCCGTCAATCACCACAATAGCAGCATTGTTATTATACGTTGCGTTGCCGCGAATGTTGATCAGCGCTTCGTTATTTCCCGGCTGCCCGCTACGTTGTACAGCAGACAAACCGGTTAACCGTCCAACCAAACTATTGGTTACATTGGAAGAAGGCGACTTTAAAATTTCTTTTCCTGTAACCGTGGTTAATGCACCGGTCACCGTTGCTTTTTTCTGCGTACCATATCCTACTACAATCACTTCTTCCTGCCGTTGTTCCGCGGTTTTCAGGGAAATGTTCAGTCGCTGGGCCTCATCCTGCACCACGATCTCTTTTGGTTCAAAACCAGTGTTGGAAATCACCAGTGTTTCACCTTTGTAAACCGTCAGCCGGTAGGCGCCGTTTGCATCTGTCACCGTACCGCGTTTTGTTCCTTTCACGGTGATGGAAGCACCCACAAGCGGCTGGCCTTTGTCATCGGTAACAGTGCCTGTAACTTCTACGTAAGCCAGGTTCACACTTCCGGTTGTGGCCACTGTTTCCGAAGGCTTTGGTTCCAGCACAATTGTTTTATCAATAATGCGGTAATTGAATCTTGTCTGGTTGAGTGCCTTGCTCACCACTTCGTCAATGGTGGCATTGGACACCTGCACACTCACCTTGCCGATTTTTTTCAGCTCCTCGGTTTTGTACAGGAAGAGATAGCCGCTTTGCTTTTTTATTTCACGAAACACTTTGTCGAGTGTTACGTTTTGCATGTTGAGGGTCAGTTTTTGGGAATGACCACTGGCCGAAACATGTAAGCAGGCAGCTAGCAGGAAAACAGTCGTTAGTTTCATAATCCTGAGAAATTGTGTCCCGGGGGAGCCGGAACAGTTCATAGCAATTTTCATAAATTTGAAAAGTTTAGGGATTAGTCTGTTAGCGTCAAAAAGCTGATTAATTGCCTTTACATCTGCCGCTCCGGGTACCAGCCGGGGCGGTTTCTGTTTAGGCAAACAGCCGCAGTTGCGAACGGTTTATGATTGTTTTTTTACGGTTACTTTTTTTCCTTGAATTTCGAAACGTACATCGCCGGCGAGTTCCAGCATTTTCAGCACTTCGGAGATGTTTGACTGGCGGCGCACCGCACCGGCATAATGCCCTTCGGGAACAGGACCATCATACACCACTTCAATGTCGTACCAGCGGGAAAGCTGGCGCATGATGTCCGGAATCACATCGTCGCTGAAGTCAAATAGCCCATTCTTCCAGGCAACCACCTGGTCAATGTCAACATTATCTTCCAGTTTCAGCGTGCTATTTTGCAGTTGCACCTGTTGTCCGGGCCTGAGTTTTTTGGAGGCAGCTCCATTTCTGAAATTCACGGCACCTTCCAGCAAGGTTGTTTTTACAACCCGTTCATCGGCGTAGGCCATGATGTTGAAATGCGTTCCCAGCACTTCTACTTCAGAGCCGCCATTGATGGAAACTAAAAAGGGCTGAGAAGGATTTTTTTCTACTTCAAAATAGGCTTCACCACTGATCTCTACGCGACGCTCCTTGCCGACAAATGCCGTTGGGAAACGTAGAGAAGACGAAGCGTTCAGCCACACTTTTGTTTCATCGGGGAGAATGATCTGGTATTGCCCACCTCTGGGCGTTACGATGGTGTTGTAAACGACTTCGCCACCTTTACCCGCGGCAGCATTGTACCGAAGCTGGCCGTTTTCCAATTTGATGATTTTGGCTGTGCCTTGTTCGGTAAGCATACCGTTTCCGGCGCTGTCGAGAATGATTTTTTCGCCATTGGCTAACACCAGCACAGCTTTTTCGCCACCAGGCAACACATCATTTTTAAATCGATCAAGGTGTTCTACGGGCCTGGCGGTTTGGGTCGTTGGAGTTGGCTGCCGCAATAACAGGAAAGTTGAGACAGATAAGATACCAATAACAGCGGCAGCTGCGGCGATCCGCAGCCAGCGACGACGGCCGGACATCTGCACCACCGGCGCCGGTTGAATCTGCGCCAGCAAAGCGGTTCTTACCTTTTCTTCATAGTTATGATTTACACGAAGCGTGGGAGAAGCGTCAAAAAATTCTGATTTGAGTTTGCCAAGGA
The DNA here is from genome assembly GCA_035510335.1 of Flavisolibacter sp. Classification (GTDB taxonomy): domain Bacteria; phylum Bacteroidota; class Bacteroidia; order Chitinophagales; family Chitinophagaceae; genus Flavisolibacter. The sequence continues at coordinate 32,610 of DATKHJ010000263.1, forward strand.
GAACCCTGTTCGATTCATCTTTTTCCAGGTAAGAAAAAAGCTCTTCGGCTTCTGCTGGTGTGCAGGCATTATTGAGATAGCGGCTGAGCAGTCCTTTGTAATAGTCTGAATCTTTTATCATACAGCAATCAGTACCGTTAGGTAACAACTGTATTATCCTGAAAAAGAAAAAGAGGGTGGGTCGGTTAGAAAAAAAATTTTTGAGCAAGAAAAACAGCCACCACCAGCGACATATCCGTACGGCCGGAAACGTATTCTTTTATAAATCGGGTAGCGGCCGCCATGTGTTCTTTTACAGTGTTTTTGGAAATACCTAATTCCGCAGCGGCTTCGTCGTAGGTTTTGCCCTGTTCGCGGCAAAGTTTAAAAACACGTTGGCGTTGTGGCGGCAGGCTGTAGATGGCCTGCTGCAATACTTCGTTGTACTGTTTCCATTGCAATTGCAGGTGTGGCCCCTCGGCAGATGAACTGATTTGCTGTAAAATTCCGGCTCTTGTTTCTTCGCTCTTCATCATTTCTTTCAGTAGCTTGTACACCTTGTTGCGGCTAATGCGGTACAAATATGCCTGGAAGGAAAGTTCGGGATTGATGCGTTCGCGGATCTCCCAGAGTTTTAAAAACACATCCTGCAGCACGTCTTCAGCAGTGCCGGGAAGCTTGACGAAACGAAGAATAAAAACGTAAAGTGGACGATGATAATGGTCGTACAACTGCATAAAAGCCGAAGTATCTCCTTCTTTTAAGCGCTTTAGCAACAACGACTCATCAAACTCCGTCATACTCATGCAGCATCAACCATTAGGTGAAATTCGGTTTTAAAGATAGGGAGCGCTAATATAATGTAAGTACCCCCGAAATTTACAATAGGTGACAATTTGGTCTATTGCCTCCAAATTGAACTTCAATGGCATCATTGAGCGCTACAACTTTCGATGTATCAAAGGTTGTAGCGGTACTAATACGTAGTATTTTTATGAATGAAGTGGAGACTAGCGGCCAAATGTCGAATCTGTTATTAGCAGCTTTGATAATATTAAGATAGATAGTTAGTTGAAAAACAAGGTATTACCCTCCTACTCTAGTTTAGTCGTTTGACTTTTGTCCGGTGATCTATTGTCTCTAAATACAATCCTCCGACACACCGAATACTTTAATCGCTTGATTACACCTGACGCATGGCTGGGTTCCGGAAGATTTGATTTTGAATAGCCAAAGGTATTTGCTGCTGTCAGTCTTCCTTTCCTTTGGCCTTGAACATATAAATTCTACAAGAGCCCTGGGTTGCGAATAATCCCTTTTAGTTGCCGTATTTAATTATTTTTCATCCATCAAAACACGACCAAATAACTGGTTATGTCCGCCACAAAACATAATTTCATACTTCCGCCATCAGCTTGGTGCTGACGGGAAGGTCATATTGCAGAAATTTAGCATCACTGTCAAATTTTCCAAAGGTTTCTACAGTTTTAGCTATCGGTTCTTGCCTCCAGAGTTAAAATAACTGGCAAGAGAAACAAGACTTCATTCAACCCAAGTACGAAATCTGACAGTTTCCGTTTGTATTGCTTCTCCTTCAATCTGTCACAACTCATACCCTATCTTTTTTCTTAGGAACCCGCACTACTGCATTTGACCAGCGTGATTCCCTCCTTCAGCCGTTATCTCGTTTCGTACGCTAGTGAGTTGCACAAGATCACCCATTTCTTTTTTGATGCCTTTTTTAATCACCCAGATTAAAAAGGCCCCACCCAATAGAAAAGATAAATGCATGAGAACCATCCACTGGAAAGAGATGTATTGGCTAAATTCCGGGGTAAGAAAATAGAAACCGACGGCATAGACACCAGCGATTGCTATAGTAACATGTCCATGAACCCGTTTACGGAAGTGATAAAAGAGAAAGGCCGCTTTTGTAGCTTCTGTTGCATCACTCGATAACTGGATAGCTCCGGACTTGACAATACTGGCTATTTCAATTCCTATTCGCAAAGCTAGGCCGCCTAACATCATCCCCATACCGATATGGCTAAGCAGGGTTTGAAACGGCGCTACAAAAATAAAAAACAGGGTTAATCCAACGAGTGATATCGTCAGCACTAACACATTGCCATACTGTGCATACAGCACACTTCTTTTTTTCTGTTTTGCAAGCGTTATTAGTGCCTCCGCAGAGCTATTAGTGCTCAGTGCTTCTTTCCCTTTTTTCCATGTATCAATCAGGTCTTGCATGTTGTTTATTCTTGTTTGATTAATTGACGCATTTTTTTCTTTATCCGGTGAATTTTTACTCTTAAATGAACAGCGCTAATACCGGTGATGGTTCCGATTTCCTCGTAGGACAATTCATCTAAAAGCATCATCATAATCAGTCGTTCCAAGTGAGGCAGCTCGCCAATGGCGGTGTAAAGAAATTTGTAACTGTCTTCGTTTCTATCTACCGGTTCCGGCATTCCATCATGGATCTCCTGAAGCTCCGATACGGGTTTTTGTTTGGCACTATGGCGAAGGTGGAGCAGACAGGTATTGACAGCAATCCGGTAGATCCAGGTTTTATAGGAAGCGTCCCTTCTAAACTTATCCAGCCCGTTCCAGATATTGATATATACTTCCTGCGTTAAGTCTTCTGCTCTTTGCCGATCTCCTTTTACATAGCCCAGACAAAGCTGCTTTACCATGGGTAAGTACTCTTTGTGCAATGACTCGAATTCGGCTTCTTTTGCTATTGCACCATTCATTTGTGTAAAAACGTGTTAACCTGGGAGTAAAACCACTCTGGCTGGTCAAACATAATATAGTGCTTGCTATCGGGTGCCATTTCAATGCTTTTTCCTTGCAAAAGCGCAAACTGCTTTTCAAAGGTGTTTCTGGCGACTTCTTTGGTTGGGAAGGTAGCACCTAAGATGAGTGTCTTTGCTTTCACCAGCGGCAGAGCGCCTCTTACATCCAGTTTGAGGAGGTCAGTGTAACCATAGACAAATGTTTTGCGGTCGGCAGCGACGATCCACGAGACAATCGAGTCCTGCATTTCTTTGCCGCTAGTCATTCCTGCCGCCATCATTGTAGCAGTTTGCAAAAAGGGTTGCTCTTTCATCTGGAGCATCTGGTTATTGTAGGGCGCATTGTACTGGATTTGCTCTGCTGTCACGCCGGGCATCATCACTTCACGCATGCAGGGCAAGGCATCTACCAAAATGAGCTTGTCCACTTTATCAGGTAGTGCTGCCGCTATATCCATGGCAAGGGTGCCGCCCATGCTATGCCCGATGATGGCTATATGGGACGATTTTTCTTTTTCGATATAGGCAATTAAGTCCCTTTTAAGGGCCGGATACCATGGCGTATCAATTGGCGCTACGCCTTCAAAGCCCGCATAAGTAAACAGATGGCTTTCTGCCTTTCCTTTAAGAGCTTTTACTGTTTCGTGCCAAACAGAACCGGGAGTGATAAAGCCGGGTAAAAACAAGATGGGCATTCCCTCACCTCGCTTTTCAACCGTAAAGGAAGGCGACTGTGCATGACAAAGGAGGGTAAAAAACAGGGATAGAACAGAAACTGTAAATTTTTTCATTCGTGCGATTTCTAGCTTGGATACAAAAAGGAGAAAATTGTTACAACTACTAATCTTTTAATGGAAAAGTTTTTGAAGATTAAATAAAAAACTTGTTCGAGGCACCCACAAAAAGGTGGATAACAAGATGATTTGTGTCTATGTGTACACTTCAATAGCACAGTAAAGCACCTTAACTTTCATCACTTCGGTTAGAGCGTTTAATTTTTGAGTAGCCCGGGTGAGCATAAATGGAGGGGCTCTGTCATAAATAGCCGGGTAAGATACTGTAGGAGTCATTTGGTCTACTACTACTGATAAATTAAACTTCACTGGCATAATCGAGCCTTATAACCTTCGATGTACCGCAGCTTGAAAGGTTACACTGATGCCCTTTAACAGGTCAATGAGTTCCAGGCTTTGCGCCGCCTGAAGGTGGCCAATAAAATCTTACTGAAAAGTCATCACGTATCGCATGCGCCCAAGTATGCTTTTGCCATTGTAGCGGGCGACTATGTAGAGCAGAACAGTAAACTCATTTACAAACGTGCGCCCCGAAAAGGCGGCTGCTATTGTAAGCAACAGCAAGTTGCAGCGAACGTTTAAAATACAAAGCCTTTGTAAAAAGAGAAAACGTATGCATTGTTGAAAAAACAATTCTTACTGCTTTACAAAACACCGGCAATGGTTCTTCTTTTATCTGGCAGAGGGGAAACAGATTGATAAACGGTTAGCCGCTGACGAATTGTTTCGTAATCTTTGTTACCGACTGTTTTACACCCCTCAAAACGCTTGCATGAAACACACGGCACTGCTTCTTTCCGCCCTCTTTTGCACCCTTTTCGCATTCGCCCAACAAGGTCAGGTAAAGGGTCGTTTGCTTGATGAAACACAGGCACCCCTGTCCTTTGCCAACGTGCGCCTTTTGCGCACACAAGAAGGCCGCACACCGGTGCAGGGATCGCTTACTGATTCCCTTGGCTATTTCCAACTAGCAGCACCGGCCGGCGGGCCGTACGTTCTTCAATTTACCGCGATTGGTTTTGCCACAAAGACCACCGACAGTTTTACTGTGCACACAACTGGTTTCAGCAAAGACTTTGCAACCATTACGCTAAAGAAAGAAACAAAGGAACTGGCCAACATTGATATCGCCACGCAGCGGCCGTCCATTGTTCAATTGGCCGACCGGATGGTTGTCAGCGTTCAGGGTACGGCCTTGGCTGCAGGCAACACCGCTTTCAATGTGCTGGCCAAGTCGCCCGGGATATTTGTCGATCCGGAAGGCAATATCCAGTTGAACGGACGTGGCGGTGCGACTGTTATGATCGACGGAAGGTTGACCTATCTCTCGGCCCGCGACCTGCGCAACCTGCTGGAAAGTACACCGGCAGAGAACATCAAGAGTATTGAGATCATTACCAGTCCTTCGGCAAAGTATGATGCCGAGGGTACAGGAGGCATCATCAACATCGTTTTCAAGAAAAACGTAATGCAGGGCATTAACGGCAGTGTGTACACGACGTACGCCACTAACCTGAAGCAACACATGGTCGGCGGCGGTGCTACCATCAACCATAAAAGCGGTCGCTGGAACTCTTTCCTGATAACGGACATTAACCGCCGCGCCAGCGGCCGCGAAGCCACCTTCACCCGCATTTTCCGCAATGGGAACCAAAGCACTTTTTTTGACCAGACGGCAGAAGGCAACTGGCATAACTGGGGGCCGCCGTCTGTGCGCCTGGGCTCCGATTTTACTATCAGCCAGAACCACAGCGTTGGTTTTATCGGTTCGTATTTCACCAATACCGCACATTCCGATTTCCTGACGGAAACCTTCATCGGCAATGCACCCAAAACGCCCAACCGGTTCATCGATGCCGATAACTATAACTCCAATACCTTAAAGAACATGGTAGCGAACGTTCATTATTCCGGCACGCTGGACACCATGGGAACCACGCTTTCCGCCGACTTTGATTTTGCCCGCATCCGCAACAAAGGGGACGGGAATTTTTTCAATACATACACCCGGCTGAGCGATGGGAAAGATTCTACCGATAACCTTTATACGTACACACCTAACGG
>DATKHJ010000264.1:0-5416 GCA_035510335.1 Flavisolibacter sp.
CTAAACAAAGTGGCGTTCAATGTAGGTTACCACAATGAGCACCACGATTTCCCTTCCATTCCCTGGAATAAATTACCACAGGTAAGAAAGCAGGCGTCTGGCTTCTACGATACGCTTTATTATCATACTTCTTGGACCAAGCTTTTCTTCCGCTTCCTGTTTGACCAGGAATTGTCGCTGTGGTCTCGCATTGTTCGGAAAAACCGCGGCAAAGTGGCTTTGACCGACGAGTCGAAACCCGATGTGGAGTTGGTAGCCGTTGAAGCTAAAAAAGAACTGGTCTAATCAAAAAACAACTTCAGTAGTTAACTGCAAATGAACCATCGCTATATTCTGTGGGCCGATGATGACATGGACGACCTGATGTTGATGCGTCATGTGCTGCAGGATATTGGCCGTGAGTATGACATCCGTGAAGTCAACAACGGACGTGAAGCGCTTGACTTTTTAGAAGCCGAAAAAAAGAAAGGCAATCTTCCGGCGCTGATTATCCTGGACATGAACATGCCCATTTTAAACGGCAAAGAAGCGCTGACCATCATTAAGAAAGACGAGGACCTGAAAGATATCCCGGTGGTGTTTTTTACCACCTCCAACAGCGAAATGGACAAATTATACTGCCGCCGTTTCGGTGTAGAGATGATCACCAAACCACCGCAGTACAATTTTTTGAAAGAAGCGGTGCAGAAACTGCTTGACAACTACCTGAGAAAAGCTGAATAACTGATAAAAGTCTCCCCCGGGAGACTTTTTCTTTGTCCATTCAAGAATGCATCACCGTGCTGCCAGTAAGCAAAATCCAATTATTTCGATCCCAATATCCTTCTATCCCACTATCTCAATATCCACTCTCCTTTCCCACTGGCCTGGTTTTATTAGTAATTTACCCAAACAAGTGCACCCTTTGTTATGAACAATATGCCAATCACCGTCAGGCGGGCTATTGAGTTGATGGGACTTTACTTTTTAGGCACCATCATTTTCATTGCCAGCAACATTATTACGCCACTGGTCATGGCCTTTTTTCTTTCCATTATTTTATTGCCAACCTACCGTAAGCTGCGTAGTGCAAAGGCGCCGGAAGGCTTGGCCATTTCCCTGTCCATTCTTTTGCTGATTATTATCCTGGGACTGATCATCTGGTTCTTCTCTTCCCAAATCAGCAGCTTGGTGTCTGATTTCCCGCAGATCAAAAAAAACGTGGAAGTGCATCTAAACACGTTAAGTGAATGGATCGGGCGGTCCTTTGGTATATCAGCCCAACGACAAACGCAGATGATCAGCGACTACAACGATAAACTGTTGAATCTTGCCACCGGCATGCTCGGCGGCGCGGCTTCTTCGGTGACCGGTGTACTTATTTTCATTGGCCTGCTGCCCATTTACATTTTTTTAATGCTTTACTATAAAAACCTCCTGCTGCGCTTTGTTTTTTTGTGGTTTCCGCGAGATAACCATTCAAAAGTGGAAGACGTTATGCGGGAGTCGGAGATCATCATTAAAAGCTATCTCGTTGGCTTGCTTATCCAGATTACCTACATCACCATTTTGTTGGGCGGCATCCTGCTCATTTTTGGCATTAAACACGCCATCCTTATCGGTGCCATCTTTGCCATCCTCAACCTGATACCGTATGTGGGTGCGCTGATTGGCAACATCATTGGCGTGCTGCTTACCATTTCATCCACAACTGAAGTGTGGCCGATTTTTATCGTGCTGGGCACCATTGCCTTTGTGCAGTTTTTGGATAACAACATCCTGATGCCCCGCATCGTAGGCTCCAAGGTGAAGATCAATGCCCTGGCCACCATTGTTGGCGTTATCATTGCCGGCGCCCTTGCCGGCGTTTCGGGGATGTTTCTTTCGCTGCCGGTTATTGCCGTGGTAAAAATCATTTTCGACCGCACCGAGAACCTGAAACAGTGGGGTGTTTTGCTGGGCGATGAAAAGCCAAAGCAAAGTCCTATGCAGTGGCCTGTGCTTCGTTCCCGCAGCCGAAAGGTGCAAAAAGAACTGGAGAAAGAAAACGACGTGGAGCCACCAAAGAAAGAAGACAAAGAATAAGCTGGGTTTGGTAAAATTCCGGTAGTTTTCGGCTACCAAAACAAACCAATGCACTTTCGATACCTTAAGGTTTACTACAAGGCCGCTGTTATTGTCCCGTTTTACACCGCCTGTTTTTTTGTGCTGGCAGCCCTGTTGCCCGCCTTTCTTGCCCATGGCTTTAACCTTGATGCACTTGAAGGGAACCTATATGCGGAACTGCTGCTGCAGGATGTACTTTACTCCGGCATCATTGGCTTTTTTACTCTCACCGCTTTTCTTAATTGTTATAAGAAGGTAGCCTATCATCCCGTTTGGCGGGTATTGGCCTGGATGCTGTTGCCCTACAGCTTCATTGCCTACATCTTATTTTTCGACATCGACTGGGAAGTAATGCAAAGACCCAGGCAGTACGATATGGCCGGGACATCTATCATGATTATTCTCTGCTTTCTGCACGTGATCGGCATTATCATCAGCTTTATTGATTTTCGGGTTACGGCCTTACTCTTTGAGAAAGAAGAAGAGAAATTGAAAAAGGAAGAACAACTGTCGAAAGCTGAAGCAGTGGGTCAGGTGAAAGAAACAAAAAGAATCGAACGTTCATCTTCCAAAAATTTTTCCTGACGAACCGAAGCGCAGGCAACTTTTTTCGCTGCTGTTGCATTATAACCTTTGTATGCATCTCACCGAACAATTCATCCACCACTGCAAAAAAAGGCGACGCCAAAACGCAAAAAGAATTGTTTACACACCTGTATGCGCCTATGTACCGTGTTTGCCTGCGGTATGACAATCACAAAGAAGATGCGGAAGACTGCCTGATGAAAGGCTTTTTAAAACTGTTTCAAAACATTCATTCGTTTACGCACAACGTGGATGGAAGCCTTTTGGCCTGGGTACGCAAAATTATGGTGAACGAATGCCTGATGTTTTTACGAAAAAAGAGCAGCCTCCTTTATTATCCTGAAGAAGAGATTGTGGATTGTTCGTTGCCGGCGGAAGTGTTGTTGAAAATGGATGCTGCGGAACTACAGTGCCTGGTGATGCAACTGCCTGTGGGTTACCGCACCATTTTTAATTTGTTTGCGGTAGAAGGTTATTCGCACAAAGAAATTGCCGGACTGCTGGGCATTACAGAAAGCACCAGCAAAAGCCAGTTCAGCAAGGCAAGACTGAAACTGAAACAAGTTTTGGAACAGCAAAAAACAACTGTGTATGGAAGCCTGGGAGAATAAAATTATTGCCGATAAACTCAACAGCCTGCAGGACCTCCCGGAAGGCTATGTACCGAATATTTCTTCCAAATGGGAAATCATTCAATCGGGAATGCAAACCAACCGTAAAAAGAACTACTTCAAATGGTGGCTTGGTCTGGGTCTGTTACTCTTTGCAGGTGTTACCGTTTGGCTTTTCCTTCTTGCTAAAGAACCGGTATCACAAGAGGCTTCGGCAAAACAAATAGTCGAAAAGAAAGCAGCGACAACACATCTTGCCCACCGGCAATTCTACCAACCAAAACACCGGCAAGAGCAACCGTGAAAAAGCCAACAGATAAGAGGGAATCAAAACCTGTGAACAGCAGACCGCAACCAGAACGCATACAAAGCCTAATTACACCTACTGACTCCATCATTCAAATCCGTACAGATTCACTAAAAATAGCAGCACCGCTTGCTGACGTAAAACCGGCAAAACAAAAACCAAAAACCTTCCAAAAAGACTTTGAAGGAATTGCCACGCGGGTCGATACTTCACGGCAAAAAACTGCATCAAAAGCATTTCAATTTAGCTGGCGTTCGCAAGACGAAAAAGCAACAAACGCCGAAGAACCCAGGCTTCGGATCACACAAAAATTCTAACCAAGTTTACTTACCATGAAAAAGAAAATGCATTGGGCATTCTGGCCCTGCCTTGTCTTTACTGTTTACGCAACGGCACAAAACGCTCCCGCCGACACCATTGCCATTAGCCCACTGCCCGGAACAAAAATTCTGCTTGTGGGCAACAACATGAACCGGCTGTTGAAAGAGAACAATTTTGAAGTGCAGAAGGTCCAGTTTATTGCCGACATGAAAGCAGCCGAAAAAGAAAAGGATTTTCCGGGAACTGCTAAGGAAGCCATTTACCTGGTAGCGGCTGATGGCCGCAGAAGACTGAAAGCCAAGCCGGAAGAATTGTCACCTTTCGACACACAAAAAGAGATTGCCGGTTTTGTTGGCAACCTCCCTCCTGTTCATTACGCCATTTATGATCTGCCGCGGCAGTTTGAATACCATATTTTTCTTTCCGACCCGGAACAATTGCAACAGCTTTCTGCCGTCAATTTTACGGCAGCCGTAGAAGCGTTGAAAACAAAAGAACAACGTCCCAATCGCTTTTTTCGAATTGACTTGGAAATGGAAGGAAACGAGTGGAAAGCTACCCCGCTGCCGACTAACTCCCGTGGATATTGTGAGCTATCGACAAACGTGGCTGTCAATCTTTACAACTCCACGCTGGCACCCGGCATTGGAATAAGCGCAGCCAAGGTATGGCTAAACAAACACAAAGCACCAACGCATAAACTTTCTGCCAGCTTAACGGTGCAGGCAATAAGTGAGTACCAGGATTTCCAGTTCAAAAACATTCATGGCGCACTTAGTTCCGACGTGCGGTTTATGTGGAACGTGGCAAGAAACAGCAATCGTCCGCTTTGGACTGGATTGTTAGCAGGTTCCTTAAGAAGTGGAACTCCGGATTCGGCGAACGTTAAGTATGTTCTGGCAGACAGGCGTAAGTTCGGTGTGTCAAGCGAAACAGGATTTATCGGAATCGACTATTCCATTATTCCGCCACGCGGCACGAACGCAACCTTGCACAACCTCACCTTCCGCTTCCGGTTTTAAGGCGGCTAGGTTTCGTTCAGCACCAATGCATCCAGTGAGTGAATTCCAATGCTTTTTTTGGAAAGAAAACCTTCGGCATATTTTACGCCAATGCGCTTGCCCAGCAACCGGGCCCGGGCCGTCAGCGCTTCCATAAATTCGGGTGAAGAAATATAGGTTTGCGGGTCGTTGCTGCCATCGGGCAAAAATTGCGTACGGTACGCTTTTACACTTTCCATACGCTGCTCCCACACATCGGAAATATCAACAATGAAATCGGGTTCGCAAAAGCGATCCTGAATGTAATGCAGCAGCATTTTCGGTCGCCATTTTTCCTGCTCCTGTCCATCATCGCCAACGGTTTTAATCTGGCGCAGCCCTGAAAGAAAACAGGCATCGTAAATGAGCCAACCGGCTCGGCCATGGTCGGGATGACGGTCTTCTAAAATATTTCCAATAACAATTTCAGGTTTGTATTTGCGGATCACTTTTATCAACTGCAGTTG
>DATKHJ010000265.1:0-2998 GCA_035510335.1 Flavisolibacter sp.
GCGCAGCACCATCTCCGCATTGCGGAAGCTGTAGCCGTTCAGGTTTGGCATTTCCACATCGGGAGCCACAAAGCGGTTGATGGTTACGTAAACCGTGCGGTTTACTTTCACTACCTCGTCGGCTTCGGGCACTTGCCGCAGAATTTGGCCGGGTGGCAGCGAGTCGTAGTAAACTGAGTCCTGGATGATCAGCTCAAATCCTTTGTCTGCCAGCAGGGTTTCCGCATCGGCTAGTTTTTTTCCCATAACGGCAGGCACCGAGCTGCTTTCGCCATGTTTGGTAATCCAGTTAAGAGAAAGCACAAACAGGAAAAGAATCAAAAATATCAGCCCCAGGGCTAACAGGATATGGAGCCAAAATGGCTTATTGGACAAAAATTTAAACATGCAGGATGGCTGTTGTAGGTTGCAAGATAAGTGAGATTGCCGTTTAGAAAGAGGCGAAGGCTTAGATTGAGATGAAGTTTAAGATTCCCGAAAAACCTGGTCCTACATCAAATCCGTTTCATCTCAGCCTGAACCTCAATCTTAGTCTTTTTCCTTGTTATTTCTTTCCACTTAACGCTTCTTCCACCAGCTTTGTATAAAAATCCGTCAGGTTCCAGCCCTTTGCCCTTACCTGCTGCGGAATTACGCTGGCATCGCTTTGGCCGGGAATGGTATTGATCTCAAGCATGTAAGCCCTGTTCTCGGCATCGTTGTAAATAAAATCGATGCGAATAACGCCGCTGCAATTAAACACCTGGTAAACTCGTTTGGCGGTATCTTCCAACACCCCTTTCCATTCTTCGGTTATTTCGGCCGGTGTTGTTTCAGATGATTTGCCTTCGTACTTGGCTTCAAAATCAAAAAACTCGTTGTGGGCAACCACCTCGGTAATGGGTAGCACCTGCACCTGTCCTTCGGACCGGAAAACGCCAACCGTAAATTCTCTTCCCTGGATCATTTCCTCCACCAATACCTGATTGTCTTCTTTAAAAGCTTTTTCAATGGCAACGCCCAGTTCTTCGGAGGCGTTGTTCACCTTGGACATGCCAATGCTTGAACCGCCGTTATTTGGTTTTACAAATACCGGGAACTTCAGCTTCATGGCTTCTTCAGGCGAGTCAAATTGTCCTTTGATAAATAATACAGATTTAGCAACAGGAATTCCCGCCGCGCCGGCAAACGCCGTTGTATAACGTTTGTTGAACGTAAGCGATGAAGTAGCTGCATTGCATGACGTGTATGGAAGGTGCAGCATGTCGAAATAGCCTTGCAGCCTGCCATCTTCACCCGGCGTGCCGTGCATGCCAATGAACACCGCGTCAAAGGTGATCTTCTCACCTTTTGAAATAATGCTGAAATCATTTTTGTCAACAGCCGAGCGGGTGCCGTCTTCGGCTTCGTACAGCCAGCCATCTTGCGTTACATCAATTTTGTAAACATCATAACGGGCTTTGTGAAGGTAGTTGTAAATGGTGGCTGCAGAACGGTAAGAAATCACGGCTTCGCCGGAATAACCGCCGGTAACAAGAGCAATTTTCTTCTTCATGGCTCAAATCTATGGATTCACTTTTGATTAATGATTGATAGCTTACCTTTAGCCGATTCAGGCGACTGTTTAATGTTTGGGATGCCGCCTTTTTCTCTTTGAAACAAATCAAAAAACTTTCAAAAACCGCTGTTTCAGAACAACTAAACAGCGCTTTGTTCGTCTTATATATGTACACGAAAATCAGGAGATACCATTATGCGAAAAGGAATTACAGAAAGCAGTTCAACAACACCACTGACATTACAGATGCTTCGTAAAATTGAGGATGATGGCTACAAGTACGTACAGGTAAAAGGTCTCACATTTGATAAACACTACGACTATGTAGAGCCCCATTTCTTAGTGCTGGTTCCGATGAAAGAATTACCCACAGCGCAAGAGCACAAAGATGTTTACGAACCCGTTCCCAGCACACTGCTGCAAAAATGGGCAACAGAAACCGATGATGCGCTGGAGATTGTTATTTCTACCAAGCAGTTGAGCTAAGAAATAACTTCGCTTTATTCAAAAAAGAAAATGCTTTTTAATTACACCTTACCGTGTAAGCAGGAGAGTGTTTTCTTTTTTTGTTTCTAGGGGTTTTGCATTAAAAATGATCACCTAACAACAAACCGCTTAGCTTTGTTTTTCTAAAAACTGGACAATTATGATCAGACATGCATCCGCCGTTTGGAACGGCTCCGGAAAGGAAGGAAAAGGAAACCTTAGCACACAAAGCGGTGTGCTGCAAGAAACACAATATTCATTCAACACCCGCTTTGCCGATGGCATTGGCACCAACCCCGAAGAGCTGGTAGCCGCCGCACATGCCGGCTGCTTTACCATGAAGCTAAGCTTTGTGCTTGGCGAAGCCGGATTTACAGCCGACAGCCTGGAAACCAAATGCGAGATTACGTTTGAGAACGGCGCTATCACCAAATCGCATTTAACGGTAAATGGAAAAGTACCGGGCATCAGCAAAGAGAAGTTTGACGAATGCGTAAAGAACGCCGAAGAAAATTGCCCTATCTCCAAACTGCTGAACACCTCCATTTCATCAGAGGCTACGCTGGCCTGATTTTAATGCAATACAATCTTGAAAGCACCGGCCAAAAGGCGGTGCTTTTTTGTTTGCCACCTGTGTAGTGATTTTCTCGCTTAACATGCTCAGAAAAGCTTTAACACCTTCTTGGTGCAGGGTACTGTTTTTGTTGCTAATTTCCTTTGGTGAAAAAACTCCTGCTCCTCTGTTTACTCTTCTCTACCCTTGGTGCTTTGGCGCAGGATGTGAGCGGATTCTGGAAAGGCGAACTGACGTTTGTTGGCGGTTGTTTTGCCAAGAACAATATTGAAATTCAGCTTAAGACCGTAGGCGATGGCGTTTACGGGAGCTCGTATCATTACCTCGATGTCAACAATTACATACGCAAGGAAGCCAGTGGCTATTTTGATGCGAAGAACCGCAAACTGGTGGTGCAGGAA
>DATKHJ010000266.1:0-9205 GCA_035510335.1 Flavisolibacter sp.
TGATTGGGGGCCTGGGCATGTTTACCGTGGCGGCACTGTCAGGCGCTGTGTTCTACCTCATTCACGACATCATTATTAAAACCAATCTTTTTTTGGTGGGCGGACTGGTTTACAAAATCAACGGCGAGCTGAATATGAAACGCATGGGCGGAATTTATGCCAGCTATCCCGGCTTATCGCTGCTAATAGCGGTGCCGCTGTTTTCGCTTGTTGGCGTGCCGCCGCTCTCCGGCTTCTGGCCCAAAATCAACCTTTTTGCCGAAAGCTTTGCCACGGCCAATTACTTTTTGCTAGGGAGCTTAATTTTTGGAAGTGTGATTACGCTTTTTGTAATTACCCGGTTTTGGTCGGAGGCGTTTTGGAAGAAGGCCGACAACCCGGTGCGCAGGCCCTACATCCGCTATTACGACCAGATGCCCCGCAAACAAAAATGGCTGCTCATTGCCCCGATACTTTTTCTCAGTTTGATATCGTTGTACATAGGCCTTGGTGCCGAGAATATCTTCCGGCTATCCAACACCATTGCCACGGAGTTGGTTGATACGTCGGCTTACATTGATGCAGTTTTAGGACTTACGAAAAACGGAACGCCATGATGCAGAAACGATTTTTGCTGAACGTGATGCTTACGCTGATCTGGATTGCCCTTACCGGCACGTTCACCTACATCAATTTTTTCATTGGTTTTTTCATCAGCTATTTTGTGCTGTGGGTTATTAGCCGCAACAGCCAGGACAAGCGCTACTTCACCATTGCCTTTAAAATTATCGGGTTCTTCTTTTTCTTTTTGTACGAAATGCTGAAGGCCAACCTGCAGGTGGCCTACGAAGTCATGACCTCGCACCTGCACATGAAGCCGGGCATTGTAAAAATTGAACTGGAAGCCCAAAGCGACCTTGAGATCACCCTGCTGTCGAACCTGATTTCGCTAACGCCGGGCACCTTGGTCATTGATGTATCGGACGACAAAAAAGTCATGTATGTGCATGGCATGTACCTGCAGGACAAAGAGAAATTTATTCAATCGATAAAGCTGGGGCTGGAGAAGCCGTTGCTGAACATTATGCGGTAATTATGACGTTATACAACTACCTGTTATATTGTATTTTGCCGGTTTTGTCACTCTCCACCGTGTTGGTGTTCATCCGGTTTTTAAAAGGCCCCAACATTGCCGACCGTGTTATTGCATTGGACTTGCTGGTAACCATTGGCATTGGCTCCATTGCTATTTACAGCATTTTAACCGAACAGGCTACGTTTTTAGACATTGCCATGGTGGTAGCGCTGATTGGCTTTTTAAGCACGGTGGCCTTCTCTTATTACCTGGAAAAAAGAAAAAACAATGACTGATATCCTGATTATGTTTTTATCGGGAATTGGCGCCATTGCTATTCTGCTGGCGTCCATTGGCATTTTGCGCATGCCCGATTTTTACCACCGCCTTTCTGTTACCACCAAGGCCGCCACGTTAGGCGTTGGGTTGATTTTGGTGGCCGGTGCTTTTTATTTTCAGAACGTGGGAGTTACCTCACGGGTGCTGGCCATTATCCTTTTTACCACGCTTACGGCGCCGGTAAGTGCACAGTTGATTGGCCGTGCCGCCTATCTCGTTAAAACCAAAATGTGGAAGCACACCATTATTGATGAACTGGATGGAATGTACGACACCGCAACCGATACGTTGCATGGCATGGATGTGCCGAATAAAGATGAACCGGTGATAAAACCATAGAAGCTAAACCTAGCCTATGTAAAAGCCCACAAACAACATTTGTGGGCTTTTACATTTTGCGTTTGCTCTTGTAAAGCCGCTGGATTGATGCCAACAGTGATAGTGAGAAAAGAAACAGAAGTGGTCCCCTCTGGCATCCCCTGAAAAAGAAAAAGCCTTGAAAGTAAAACTGTCAAGGCTTTTGTTGTTTTTGGTTGTGAACCCGCTGGGACTCGAACCCAGGGCCCATACATTAAAAGTGTATTGCTCTACCAACTGAGCTACGAGTTCAACCCGTTTTGTAATTGGGAGTGCAAAAATAAGGGTCAAGCTATTTGCTGCCAAAACTTTTTGAAGCTTTCCTGAAAAATTTCATTCACGTCCTTGTTCCTACTGGCTTTCGTCTTTTAAAATTCTTTTATTGCCCTTTCCATTTTTTGCCTGTTTGCTAAAAAAACTACAGGTTCACTCCCGGCCAAACGACCGTATTTCTACGCAGCAATTTTTTTTCGTACTTGTACAGTTGCCACCTGTTGAAAGAGGGATTACCTTCGTATAACATCCAAATCCAATATCGCCATGAACCGCATTTTTCATCCTTCCGCCAACACCCTGTTGTTCCGCATGTCCGATACTGCCGAACACTATAAAAACGACACGGGCAAGTTTTACGTTTCTTCGCCATCCGGCAAATCCAGGTCATACCACAACCTTCTTGAAGCCTTCCTGTACTACATTGCTATTGATGATGAGGCTGAGTTATGGGATGGCAAAGCCAATTTGCTGGTAGAGAAAAAAGTAAAGGTTTGTTTGAACTAACGGTAAAGCAACAAAATTTGCTGAAGAGGACAAAGCTTACCTATCGACACCGTTAAATACAAAGACACTACTCTCATTGCATTGAGTTGAAACCACGCTACAATTTATTTCCTAATCATTCAAGGCAACACCCTACTGCCGAATGATTTCTTTGCGTTCTGTCAACGACGAAGAGAGACATCTTTATCTCTAGGAATGGCAAAAAGTAATTGCGTAGGAAGATGGGAGCAGTAAATACAATAAGCCAAACGGTATTGGTAAAACGATTGGCGGATGTTGAAAAGATCTGGAAAAACTATTTTTCTTTTTATTAACAGAAATGCTCTATACTTGTAAAACAAAGTCCCGCATGGAAATGCGGGACGATCTAACGATTGCTTGCTATATGAAATAGTTTGTATTTTCTTCGATCTGCGATTGCCTGCTATTCTAACGATTGCTTACTATTAAAATAACTGACAACACGAAAGTAGACTTGCTGAACCTTCCCGCTAAATCAATGTTTGCCGGGAATGCTGATGCCAAACGATCTTAAAGTAGCCTGAAACCCTTGCCTGGCAAGGGTTTCTTTAGAAATGATTCCCGATGTCCAAGCGGTCTGCAGACATATTATTTCAGTTGATTCACTCGCTTGAAAAAGCGGAGAAACGCCATTTCAAGCTCTTCATCAAGCGAAACTCGTCCAACGAGAACCTGAAGATCATCCAGCTTTTTGATGCCATTGAGAAGTTGGAAGACTACGATGAAGCAAAAATCCTGAAGAAAGTTCCTTCCATTCAAAAAGCCCAGCTTTCCAATTTAAAAGCGCACCTGTACAAACAAATCCTGGCCAGTCTTCGCTTATTAAAAAGCGCCGACAGCATTGACCTGCAGCTGAACGAGCAGTTCGACTATGCGCATATTCTCTATAAAAAAGGCTTGTTTTTGCAAAGCCTTAAGCTTTTAGAGAAGGCCAAGGAAATTGCAAAGGCCAACCACAAGTTTACCTTCCTGGTGCAGATTATTGCGCTGGAAAAACGCATTGAATCGCTGCACATTACCCGCAGTATGCAGGACAAAGCCGAGCAACTATCGGTAGAAGCCATCCAGGTGAGCCAGCACATTGATTCGGTGGCGCGGCTGTCCAACCTTTCACTGCAACTCTACAGCTGGTATATTAAACACGGGCATTCCAGGAACAAAGAAGACGAAGCGGCCGTTCGGGCTTTTATGCAGCAGCAGCTGCCGGATGATGCCTGGACAAAGACCGGTTTTTACGAAAGGCTTTACCTCTACCAGAGTTATAGCTGGTATGCCTTCATTCGCCAGGATTTTTTGATGTATTACAAATACACCAAAAAATGGGTGGCGCTGTTTGAAGAACACCCGCTGATGAAGCGGGTAGAAACCGGCCACTACATCAAAGGCATTCACAACCTGCTGAATGCCCTCTTTGATTTGCGCCGCGATGACAAGCTGCTGGATGTGCTGAAACTGTTTGAGGCCTTTGCCAAAACAGAACGGGTACAGGAAAATGAAAACTTCCGTATTCAGTCGTTTCTCTACATCGTGCAGGCAAAAATCAACCACCACTTTTTGACGGGTACGTTTAAAGAAGGCTTGTCACTTGTGCCGGAAATTGAAAACAGGCTGAAGGAATATTCGCTGTTCATTGATCCGCACCGTGTAATGGTGCTGAATTATAAAATTGCCTCGCTCTATTTTGGCAGCGGCGATTTTGAAACCGCTATCGATTACCTGCAAAAGATCATCAACGACAATGTAGGCCTGCGCTACGATATTCAGTGTTATGCCCGCCTGCAACACCTCCTCGCCCATTTCGAACTGGGTAATTACGAACTGGTTGAATACCTCTCCCGTTCGGTGCTTCGGTTTATGGAGAAAATGAAAAACCTGACGGCACTGGAAGAAGAAATCCTCAAGTTTTTACGCCGCTCCTTCTCGCTTTCAAAAGACAAGATGAAAGCCGAACTGGAGAAGTTTCTTTCAGACATTAAAAAGTTTGAAAACAATCCTTTGCAGGCAAGGGTATTTGTTTACCTCGATATTGTTTCGTGGGTAGAAAGCAAAGTGTACGGCAGGCCTATGAGCCAGATTATCCAGGAGAAATACCGGAAAAGGCGGGAGAAACCAACACGATCATTACAAAAAGCAACATAAAAAAAGAAGCAAGCGAAAGCTTGCTTCTTTTTACTTTAATATCCCTGGTTTTGCACTACGGCTTTGTTGGCCAATAATTCCGAAACCGGTATGGGCCAGATATACTGCGCTGCCGTTGGCGCAACAGACGGTGCGGCGCCTTTCGCCGGGATGGTGAGTCCCAGCCGCGTCAGGTCTCTTGAACGAAATCCTTCGCCAATCAACTCAATTCTGCGTTCCAGCAAAATGGCATCAATCAGCGCCTGTTGCGTAGCCGGCGCCAGCACCGTTGCCGGGTCTGAGCGTTGACGAACTGCATTCAGCAAGGCAACGGCTCTTACCGACACACCATTTGTTCTTGCCAGTGCTTCGGCAAGATTCAGCAAGACTTCCGAGTAGCGGATAATGGGCACGTTGTCGGTATTGGCCGTCCATTTTCGTAACCAGGTTTTTGTACCTATGGTTTCTACAAAAGCCGTTCTGCGCCTGTCGTTGGCCGTCCAACCTGCATTGGCAACAATACCATCGGTTGTGTTGAGGGAATAATCGCCATTGCCGCCGGTTGACCCGGGACTGTAATACTGGTGCATGCTGTTTTGCGTACCCGGCAGGTTTTGCGTGGAGAAGGAAAGCGAAAAAATATTCTCCAGTGTATTACCGCCCGACCGGAAGACATTCAAAATGTCGGGTTCCAGAGTATGCAGCACGCCTGTTGGAGCCTTGAAGGGAGCGGTGGCAGAAACAATCTTGTTTGCTTCTGTAATCACATCTGCATAACGCTGCATGTGCAGGTAAACTCTCGTCTTCATGGCAATGGCAGCGTTCTTGTGTGCCCGCAATACATTGGTATGTGCGGCACTGTAGGTTGCAGGCAGGTTTGTTTCTGCAAAGTTCAGATCTGCAAGAATGAGGTCATATACTTGCGCAACGGTGCTTCTTGCCCGGTTGTTCTCGCCACTGGGGGTTGTTTGCGGTTCGGTGTAAATCACCAGGCCGGGTGTTGCCCCTGCGCCATCCCAATATGGACGTGCATACAAGGTTACCAGCGAATGATAAACAAGGGCACGCAGAAAACGGGCTTCGGCGCTGTATTCCGTACGAAGCTGCTGACTGACCGGCGCCCCTTCCAATCCTTTCAACACCACGTTAATGCGATTGATTGCCTGGTAGCCGCTGCCCCAGATGTATTCTACTTCGTTTGTGGCCGATTGCACACTGAAGTTCCAGGTTTGCAAACCGGTGACACCGTTGTTTGTTTCGTTCAGAAAATCCTCGCCCCGAACCTCCTGGAAAACATTGTACCGCCCGGCAAGAAACTGGTTGGAAGCCCCGGCATAAAAGGGTCCTTTAACGCCGGCATACAATCCCTGTACAGCCGACAGGGTTCTTTCCGGCGTAGAAAAGGCTTCTGTATCATCAATAAAAACTTCGGTCTCGGGTTTGAGCCGGTCTTTTACACAGCCCGTTTGAATGCTATAAACAAAGAGAAGGAGAAGAAACAATTTTAGCTCTTTCATAATGATTTCATTTTCATTTTTAGAAACCGATGTTGATCCCAATGTTGAAGGTGCGGGACAATGGCGCTGCATTCCGATCGACGCTTGGCGCACCATTCACCACCTGCTCGTTTGCCACGGCCGCGCCGTTATTGGCCTGTATTTCCGGATCGAAACCGGAATACTTGGTGAAGGTGAAGGCATTCAGCGCCGCCACATAAATCCGCACACTTCCCAATCCGGCTTTCTCAATTACCTGCTTTGGCAATGAGTAACCCAGTGAGATGTTTCTTACTTTAATAAAATCGCCTTTCTCTACATTGTTTGAAATAGGGAAAGAAGAGCCGTTTGAAATATTGTCGTTGAAAACAACCCGTGGCCATTGTGCACCGTCACCGGGCTTCGTCCACCGGTTCAAGGCATCTTTGGCGTTGTTCCAGTTACGGTTGTCGTGCAAACCAGACTTAGAACCATTGTACACGTAGTTGCCACCGCTGAAATAAAACAGCACGTTCAGGTCAAGTCCTTTGTAGCGCAGCGTATTGTCAAACCCGCCGAAATAGGTTGGCAAAGCAGGTCCGCGTAGTACGCCATCAGCCGCCTGGTTAGCCGCCCGTGATACACTGCCATCCGAAACTTTTGTCCAGCGGTTGGCAACAGGCGCCGAATGATCGTATTGCACTCTTGTTCCGTCATTCAAAACAAAAATCCTACGGCCGTTGTCCTGGTTGATGCCTTCGGTTTGCACCACGTAAAAACTGCCGATTGATTGGCCCACCCGCAACATCGATACCTGTTCCAGTGTGCCGGTGGCAATCAGGATGTCGGCATTGTTGTTTGACAGCGCCGTGATCTCGTTCTTCAACGTTGTAAGATTGAGCGAAGCGTTCCAGCTAAAATCGCGGCCACGAAGTACAGCGCCATTCAAGCTGAATTCAAAGCCACGATTCACCATGCTGCCCACGTTGGAAAGAATGGAATTGGAAGGAATGCCAACCGGTGCAGGAATGCCTCTGGATGGAGAAGCTGGCTCAAACAAAACCATATCGGTAATGTCGTTTTTATAATAGGCTACATCCAATGTAAAACGATCGTTCAGCAACCCGATGTTGATACCGAAATCAAGCTTGCGGCTTTTCTCCCAGGTCAGGTTTGGATTGTACACCTGCGTGTACCAGATGGCTGGCGCGGCACCGTTTAAGCCCGACGCATAAAAGCCTTGGTAAGGAAAATCGTTGATGCCGGCGTAGTTACCCACTTCGCCATAACTGCCTCTTAAGCGCAGCGTACCAAAAGTGTTGTTAAGGCCTCCGGCTTTCCAGAAATCCTCTTCGGAAATCGTCCAGCCCGCAGAGCCGCCATAAAAAGTGCCCCATTTTTGCGCAAAGGCAGAATTGCCATCGCGACGAACATTGGCCGACAAAAAGTATTTCTTTTTGTAATCATAATTAACGCGGCCAAAGTAAGACTGCAGGAAGTTTTCGGAACGAATGGGGATGAAAGGCAGCGTTGGCAAAGTAATGTCGGCAAAGCCACCTTGGTACACGCTAAACTGCGGATCGGTGCTCACTCGCCTATCGGCACCCCACCGGTCGGTTAGGGTGTATTGCTGCTCCACACCAACAAAGCTGCTTAGGTTATGGTTGTTGTTGAACGTTGTGTTGTACGACAACACGTTTTGCCAGTTCCACCGGCGTGGTCGTTGAATGGTGTTTTGAATAGCACCTGCAAACTGCACTCCATCGCCATGTAAAGCACTTCTGAAATCTTCGTTTTGCACCGTGAGGTTATCGATGCCATACAATGTTTTAAACGTGAGCCCCTTGAGAAACTGCACCTGTCCGTACACGTTGGCAAGCACCCGTTCGTTCCGTGAGAAAAAGCGGTTTTCATTCAGGAGGTAAACAGGGTTGTAAAAGTTCAGCGCACTTTTGTTATTCTGCAACCCAATGGTATTATTGCCACTGATGTTGTAGCTGCCGTTGTTGTTGTAAGGCCCCACATTCGGCGCCAGCACAATGCCCAATCGAGCCGCACCACCGGTATTAAACGAAGCGCCGTTTGAACCCGTGTTCAAACCCTCGTTGTTAGAAGTGGCATAACTAAACGTGCCACCCACCGACAGCCAGTTGCTGACTTTGTGGTTGAGGGTAAAACGTCCTGTAGCACGATTGTAATTATTGTTTTTAAACATCCCCTGCTGATCGGTATAGCCGGCGGAGAAATAATAGTTGGTATTGTCGTTGGCACCGGAAACACTGATGTTGTGATTATGCGAAAGTCCGGTACGGAAAATATAGTCATACCAGCGGGTATCAACCAACTGGCCGTTGGCATCGGTGGTTGTATAAAATCCCCTGGTGGCATTATCCGGCGGTGTGCCGGCATTCACAAGGCCTTCGTTTTTCAGATCGGTAAATTCCTGGGCGTTTAGCAGTTCAATCAGGTTGTACGCTTTTGTCCAGCCCACCCAACTGTCATACGATACCTTTGCTCTCCCCTGGCGGCCTTTTTTGGTCGTGATCAATACCACGCCAGCCGATGCCCGTGAACCGTAAATAGCCGCCGATGCGGCATCTTTCAACACTTCAATGCTTTCAATGTCGGAGGGATTCAGATCGCTCAGCACATTGTTGGCGGTGGATGTTCCGCCAAAATCTCCGCTGAAAGCGGGTACACCGTCAATGACAATTAAAGGGGAAGAACTCAGCGAAATAGAATTGACGCCGCGAACGCGAATCACCGGCGCACTGCCAATAACGCCGTTGGGAATGTTGATGTTTACACCCGCCGCTCGTCCGGACAGCCCCTGTTCAAATGTTTGGATAGGCTGATCGCGAAGTTTGGCGCCGCTGATTTGCGCCACGTTGCCGGTGATCTCCCGCCTGCGTTGTGTGCCATAGCCAACCACCACCACTTCATCGAGCGACTGGGTGGACGACTGCATGGTGACATTCACGCTGGATTGATTGCCGATGGATTGCTCCTGCGTACCCATTCCCGAAAAGCTGAAAACCAATGTGGTGGCGGAAGCAGGAAC
>DATKHJ010000267.1:0-8656 GCA_035510335.1 Flavisolibacter sp.
AGACAGTAATTAAACCGTACGCCACCCTGCAGCGTGTAAGTGCTCTGCCCTTTGTTGAAAATAATATTGTCCTGCAGGTAGCCGCTGAATTTGTTCACGGTAAAATCCGCCGCTGATTTAATCACCTTGTTCATCTGCAAAACAGCAGGATTATAGGGCAGCGAGTAACCTGCTGAATCCTGGTATTCCCATTCGTTCAACTTATCAGCTATCTGCGTTTGGTTGTAGCTCAATCCCCATTGAAAAGAGTGGTTGTTCTTTGTTAATTGTCCCTTGTGTGCAAAGCTGTAGTCAACAATGTTCAGCCGGTTGCGGGCAAAGTTTTGGTAAATACCGGCGCCAAGCGGATTCACAATCAGTCCAAATGTTGCAGAAGATTTATCAAAATCGCGGTCGCCAAAAAGATAGGCGCCGGAAATATCAATGTTCTCGCTTTCGTCATTTTCAAACCGTGAGGTCAGCCAT
Organism: Flavisolibacter sp.; assembly: GCA_035510335.1. Taxonomy (GTDB): domain Bacteria; phylum Bacteroidota; class Bacteroidia; order Chitinophagales; family Chitinophagaceae; genus Flavisolibacter. Next base: position 466 of record DATKHJ010000267.1, read on the forward strand.
TTCAGCCGCAGGTTGCGGTGGGGCTGATAGGTAGTGGACAAGCCCAACATGCCCGTGCTGTATTGGTCTTTTTCACGTCCTTCAAAAAATATATCAACGCCAAGATTTGCCGTAAACAAGGGCGAGAAAACCGACGATGTTAACTGGCTTTGTTGCGGTACCAGTGAAAACTTAGTGGTGGAAAGATTGCCTAATAATTCGGCACTCCATTTTGAATTGATTTGATACGTGAGCAAGGCCTGCAGATCGGATGACGACGGCACATAAGCGCCTTGCGTTTCCTGGCTCGACAGCAGGTTGCGGTTGCTGCGGTTGCGTACGCCAACCAGGTAGGTAAATTTTTTGGCAACGCCTTCTACATGCGCCCCCTGTTCAAGCAAACTAACATAGGCGGAGCCGGCAAATTTTTTCGGTGTGTTGTACTGAATGTCAAGCACCGAACTCATTTTATCGCCGTAACGGGCAGAGAATCCACCCATGTAAAAATTGATGTTGCGAACCAGTTGCGGGTTAATAAAACTCAGTCCTTCCTGTTGCCCGTTGCGAACGAGGTACGGACGAAAAATTTCAAAATCGTTCACGTACATCAGGTTCTCATCATAACTGCCGCCACGAACGTTGTATTGTGAAGTGAGCTCGTTGTTGGAACCTACAAACACTTTCAGCAATCCTTCCACGCCCATGATAGGTGAAGGCAGGTTGATAACTGATTTTGGGTTGGGACGAACCAAGCCAACTTCGGCTCTTTCCCGCTGATCTCTTACAATCACTTCTTCCATAGTAGCGGTGCCGCTTTCCATGCGAATGGTCACGGTTTCCTGTTCGCCTTCACTAAGCAAAAAGTTTTGCTGCGTTGTTTTGTAGCCGCTGTGAGAGAAGACCAGTGCAAAGGCCCTGTCTGCCGGAACGCTTAACACAAATGTTCCAGAATCAGTTGTCGTAATTCCTTTTTGTTGGCCAAGAATAAGAATGGAAACGCCGGCCAGTCGTGTCTCGGATTCGTCAACAACCTTGCCGCTGACGGTAGCCGCCTTTTTTTGGGCGAAAGAAACAAAGCTAAAAAGCAGGAGGTATAAGGAAATTGGAATGCGGAAAACCTTCACAGAAGCAGATTTTGGGCTAAAATAATTGTTTAGCGGATTGCATCCTATTTAATTACGCGACCAAGCTTCAGGAACAGTGGAAAGTGAAATTCCTTCGACGAATCGTCTGGCCACGCCTTTTTTACATCGGCTTCAATCAGCGTTAATGGCGAGTGGCCGTTCTGTTGAATGTACTTCTGCACGGCCGACCAGGTGGAGAGATAACCAAAGAAATCGTCGCGGCTCCAATGCAGCACCAGGTCAAACTCTTTTACCGGAAGCGGGTCAAAGGCAAATTCAACGGTGGTGTAGCGGTCATCCACATAGCTTCTTTCTTTATCCCAATAGGCATTAACAATGTTGCGATAGAAATGCTGAATAATGTTGGTGATGTTGTCGTCAACCGAATAAAAAACATGGTAAGCCCATGCCGCCACTACGCAACCATGTTTGCCCACACGGTTTGCTTCGGTAAAGAATGCCTTCCAATCAAACCAATGGTAAGCCGTGGCAATGGTGATGAGGTCAAAACAGTTGTCGGCAAACGGCGTTTTTTCTGCAGGCGAAAGCTGGTAATGAATGTTCGCCTTTTGAACCGCATTTTGCAATTGCTTTTCGCTGATGTCAGTGGCTTCTACTTTTTTAAAATGATTGGCCAGTACCTGCGCTGCCTGCCCGTTTCCGGTGGCGCAGTCCCAGGCGCAATCCCTGTTTTCTACAAAGCTGAGAATATGGTCAAACAATTCCTGCGGGTACGTGGGGCGATACCTTGCATACAAATCGGCTTGCGTAGAAAAAAGGTCTTTGGCCATCAGAGGCTTTTTAACTGGCGAATGGTTTCTTTTGGATTGGCAGATGAAAAAACCGTGTTGCCGGCCACCAATGCATGGGCGCCTGCATCCAGAATTGTTTTTGCATTGTCCAAGGTTACGCCGCCATCAATTTCAATTTTTACATCGAGGTTTTGCGCATCAATCATGCCGCGCAGTTCTTTGATTTTGCTCAGCGTTTGCGGAATGAATTTTTGTCCGCCAAAACCCGGGTTTACACTCATCAGGCAAACCACGTCAATGTCGGCTAAAATTTCTTTTAATAAGAACACCGGTGTGTGCGGGTTGAGCGCCACGCCGGCTTTCATGCCCAGTGATTTTATCTGCTGAATATTGCGGTGCAAATGCGTGCAGGCTTCCAGGTGAACAGTAAGGATATCTGCACCTGCCTCTTTAAATTCTTCCGCATATTTTTCCGGCTCCAGTATCATCAGGTGTACATCGCAAACCTTATTGGTTGTTTTGCGAATTTGTTTGATGATGGACATGCCAAACGAAATGTTGGGTACAAAACGTCCGTCCATTACATCAAGATGAAACCAGTCGGCTTCGCTTTCGTGCAGCATGCGGCAATCTTCTTCGAGGCGTAAAAAATTTGCGGTGAGAAGGGAAGGGGCAATGATAGGCATGGAAAATCTTTAATTGGTGCGCAAGTTAGGAAGGAATAGCGCATTGTTCCAAAGTTCCGTTGTTCAGTTTGCACAAGAGCTGAACGTGATTGCTACAGTCTTTCCGCTGCTTCTTTCGCTTCCGTCAGTGATTTGTTAAGCGCAAAGGCACGTTCGTAATTTGCTTTAGCATCGGCTTTGTGGCCCAGGGCTTCCTGCGTTTTGGCCACCCAGAAATAAAACTCCGCTTCCGCCGGTCCAAACTTCTGCCCAATGGCAAATGTTTTCAGCGCTGCTTCGTATTTTTTTTGTTTGAAGAGCAATTGTCCTTTGTCGAGGTAGGCACTTAAAAAATTATGGTCGGCAAGCGATGCGGAATCGTAATAACGCAAGGCTTCTTTTTCGTTACCGATATTCAAATAATACGTGGCTTTTACATACCAGGCACGGGCAACGGTTTCTGTTTTATCGTGTTTGATCAACGTATCGGTCAGCACCAACGCTTTCGGGCTTTTTGCATCGGCATACTCGTAGGCAAGGTTGTACGCCGATTCTTTATCTCGCGGTTGCAGCGCATACGCCTGTTCAAATACCTTCAATGCCTCGGCGGTTTTGCCTTGCTCTTTCAAAATTTCTCCTTTAATGCTCAAGGCATCCAACTGTCCGGGATATTTTTCAATCATGGCTTCGGCAATGGCCAGTGCTTCTGCCTGGCTGCCTTTCTCCTGCAAGGCTCTTGCTTTTACAATTTGGGCGGTAATGCTGTCCATCGTTTTTTCTTCAGCCGAAATAGCAACAGGTTTCGGCGCAGCCGTTTCATTGCTACCGCAGGAAGCGATGAAAAGAATAGTGATACAGGCCAGTAAAAGGTTACGCAACATGTATCAAAACTAAAACATGCAGCGTTGGTATATGACGAAAATCTGACGGCGGCAGAAGGCAATGCCGATATTTTTGCATTGCTTTTACAATCATAAACCAATCCATCATGAACGCTCTTTTTTCACTCTCTCTTATCGGTCTTGGCTTTGTTGGCCTTTTTTGTTCGGAAGCAACTTCTCATTCAACCGAACTAACAACTTCCGCTGTTGCCGATACGTTGCAGTACCCCGAGGAAAAACATTTTAAAAATATTCAGCAGCTAACCTTTGGCGGCGACAATGCCGAAGCGTATTGGAGTTATGATGGAAAAAGCGTGGTGTTTCAGCGTACATCGGAAAAAGATGGTGTGCTGTGCGACCAGATCTTTTACGGCAAACTGCCAGCGAAGGGAGAGAAGTTTACCTACAAACTGGTGAGCACCGGCAAGGGGCGGACCACCTGTGCTTTTTTTACAAAAGACAACCAGCACATTGTATATGCCTCTACGCATGAAGGCGGCGAGGCTTGTCCGCCGGTGCCCGACCGCACCAAATACGGCAACCGTTACATCTGGCCAATCTACAGCAGCTTCGATATTTACATGGCTAACCTGGATGGAAAGATTGTAAAAAAACTAACCAATACGACGGGTTACGATGCAGAAGCCACGCTGTCGCCGGACGGCCAAAAAATGTTATTTACTTCTACCCGCAATGGCGATCTTGATTTGTACATCATGGATTTAAAATCAGGCAACACAAAACAAATTACCCACGAACTGGGTTACGATGGTGGTGCATGGTTTAGTGCCGATGGCAAGAAGATCATCTGGCGTGCCAGTCGCCCTAAAACAGAGGCGGAGATAAAAGAGTACAAAGAATTGTTGGCAGAAAACCTGGTGGCACCAACGCAAATGGAAGTGTTTGTGGCCAACGCCGATGGCAGCGATGCCAAACAAATAACATCGCTTGGACAAGCCAACTGGGCGCCGAATTTCTTAAACGATGGCCGCATTGTTTTTTGCAGCAACCACGAATACAAGCGAGGTTTTCCCTTTAACATGTACCTGCTGAATGCTGATGGTAGCGGCATGAAAAAGATCAGTCACGATAAAGGCTTTGATGCGTTCCCGATGATGAGTCCTGATGGAAAGAAGATTCTTTTCTCCAGCAACCGTAACAACGGCGGCACAAGGGAAACAAATGTTTTTGTAGCGGATTGGGTGGAGTAGTATTTGGCGTTTGGTGTTCGGAGTTTAGGGTTGGCTAAGAGTTAGCGTCTTTCTTTAAACTTTTGACCCTTATGCGGCGATTTATTTAAGTAGTTGATAAGCGCACCAATCTTTCTTGCAATAGCCTCTGTCTGATCATACAACTGTTGGAAGAGAAGATTAGAAAGATAGTTTACATCCAATCCGCGATAAAGCTGGGACTTTAATTCTTCAGCTTCGCCTTTTGCAATAGTAAGTGCGTTGATGAATTCAAGTTTACTGCCACGACCAAAACCTTCGGCTATATTATCCATGATAGAACCACAGGATCCTCGTAGTTGATCTTTGTAGCGGAAATCTTTTGAAACGGGTTCAAGAAAAGTTACTTCGTAAACTTTTCTTGCTAAATCTCTTGCTAATTGCCAGATTTCCAAATCCTCAAATCTTTGAATTGTAGACATAAGCAGCAGTTTGACTGAATTAAAGGTATCAACTCCTAACACCCAACTCCAAACCCCAAACCCACACTATAGCGTCACATCCTCAATAAAAAAATAGTCCGCGTCGTAACCCGGCTTTTCGGTGATGGAAAGTATATCGAGGCGGAAGTCGTTGTATTGCGGATGTTGGTAGAGGAATTGTTCAATGCCGCGCAGCAGTGTTCGTATTTTTTTCTTGTTCACGGCTTCTTCCGGGTGGCCGTGAAAATTGGAGGAGCGATATTTTACTTCCACGAAATGAAGCAGGCTGTCTTTGATGGCAATGAGGTCAATTTCTTCGTGGCCGCAGCGCCAGTTACGATGCAGGATGGTATAGCCGTTGTTGGCCAAATATTCGGCCGCCAGCTTTTCACCGGCTTTCCCAATTTCCAGATGTGAAGGCATCGTTTATCTTTAAACCCAATTTACTCAATTCTCACCTGAATGAACCACATTTATAAATTAAAAGGCGTTGTGCAGCATTATAGCTGGGGCGGAACCGATTTCATTCCGCAGTTACTGTCGGTGGCTAACCCAGAAGGAAAACCGTTTGGCGAATACTGGCTCGGTGCTCATCCCAAATCGCCTGCTGTTATTGAAGATCAAAACATCTCACTTCATCAATTCATTTCCGATCACCCGGTAGAAACATTGGGAGAAATCATTGCAGCAAAATTTGGCTCGTTGCCTTATCTTCTTAAAATTCTGGATGTGCGACAGATGCTTTCCATCCAGGTGCATCCTTCAAAATCGGTTGCCGAGGAAGAGTTTGAAAAAGAAAACAACAAAGGCATTCCGCTGGCCGCCCCACACCGCAATTATAAAGACCGCAACCACAAACCCGAACTAATGGTGGCACTGAGTGATTTCTGGTTGCTGCATGGTTTTAAAAAAGAAGAAGAATTGAACGATGTGTTGAACCGCGTTCCGGAACTGACTTCTTTTGCTTCTCATTTCGAAAACGGTAATTACCGGAAGTTGTACGAAGCTGTGATGACGTTGTCGCATAAAGAGGTGGATGCTGTTTTAGCGCCGCTCATGCAGCGCATCATCCCGCTTTATGAAAGCAATGCCCTGCAGAAAAGCAGCGAAGATTTTTGGGCGGCACGGGCTGCGTTGACGTTTTGTAAAGATGGCCACTACGACCGCGGCATCTTCTCTATTTATTTTTTCAATCTTCTTCACCTGGCAAAAGGCGAAGCCATTTACCAGCCTGCAGGCCTGCCGCATGCCTACCTGGAAGGACAAAACGTGGAAGTGATGGCAAACTCGGATAATGTTTTGCGGGCCGGTCTTACCGACAAGCATGTGGACGTTTCAGAACTAATGAAACTCGTGAAGTTTGAAGCCACTTTGCCCAACATCATTGCCGCGAAAGAATCCAACCAGCAAAGTTTTGACGCACCGGTAGAAGAATTTCACCTGCAGAAGTTTGTTACGGAAGCTGAAGTAAAATTGCAGCCCCATTCAGCTGCTATTGCCATGGTGCTGGAAGGCGAAGGCAGGTTTAGCAGCGGCGAGGAAACCGTGCTGCTGAAAAGGGGAGAAGCGGTGCTTTTGCTGCCGGGTGTTGAAATTTCAGCCGTGCCGCAGACAAATTCTTTTACGTTTTTCCAGGTATCCACACCACTGGATAAAAATTAATCATCCGTGCGGCAATCTTGCTATTTTTGCCGCCTCAATTGTGTTGACAATGAAATTGAATAAATCCGTTTTGATCTCGTTTGGTTTACTGGTGTTGGCCGCCTCTCTTTATCGTGCATGGCCCGATCGTCCGTATGGCTTTGCCCCACAAATGGCCATGGCCTTGTTTGGCGGCGCTATTATCAGCAATAAGCGACTGGCTTTTTTGCTCCCGTTAATTTCCATGCTGATCTCTGATGTGTTTTACCAGGTGCTGTACATGAATGGTGTTACAGAAATCCAAGGGTTTTATGAAGGACAATGGCTGAATTACCTGTTAATTGCCAGCATTACCTTGTTTGGCTTCCTGCTGAAGAAAATTACCGCTCTTCGTGTGCTGGCATTTTCTGCAAGCGGATCGATCATCTTTTTCCTGCTTTCCAACTTTGCCGTATGGGCCGGTGGCGGCGGTTATGCACGACCAAAAACATTTGAAGGATTGATGATGTGCTATTACGATGGCCTGGCTTTCCTGAGAGACTATGGTTTGGTCAATGGTTTTTACGGAAACCTTTTCCTTGGCGATATTTTCTTTTGCACTTTGCTGTTCGGTAGCTTCTTCCTTCTTAAGCGAAGCTTGCTTCCGGCAAAAGAGCAACTTGCTTAAAATAACGAACCCCGCAAAAGCGGGGTTTTTTTATAGCGTAAGGTTGTTGATGTCCATTTCGTAGCCTTCATCTACCTGCAGATTCCTGCCATCGGCCGCCGTTGTTGCCAGCACATCACAACGGTTGTTGTAAGGGTTGTCGGCGTGGCCTTTCACCCACACAAATTTGACCTGGTGCTGCTTGTACAAATTGTAAAACCGCACCCACAAATCTTTGTTCTTTTTACCGCCGGCAAAATTGGTGGCCAGCCATTTGTTTAGCCAGCGTTCGTTAATGGCCTTTACAATGTACTGGCTGTCGGTGTAAATGGTTATTTGTAGGCCCGGCTTTTTTAATGCTTCCAGTGCGGCAATGACACCCAATAACTCCATGCGGTTATTGGTGGTTTTGCGGTAGCCCGCCGAAAGTTCTTTGCGCTTCTCTCCGTACATTAGTATCGCTCCATAGCCGCCGGGGCCAGGATTTCCGCGGGAGGAGCCGTCGGTGTATATAACAATTCCATTACTCATTTGGCAGGATTAAATTCATAACGTTGAACCAAACGGCAAGCCGGGTTCATGTACAGGTGATCAATTGGTACGATGTCCAATTTCTGTATGGCAGCCGCCGACAGCGGAAGGCGTGTGGCAGCAAAGATGGCTTCGTTTGCCGTGGGGTGAACCGTTGGCACAGAAATGCGGTTGTTAGTAGATCGTTCCAGTCCTTTTTTTACCATTTCGGAGCAGTACATGCGGTCGTCCGTTTGCAGGTTAAAAACAGAGTCGAACTTAACCCCTTTCTCATACCAGTTAAAGACAGCCGTTTTCAATTTCCGGAGTTCTGCCGAATCA
>DATKHJ010000268.1:0-5152 GCA_035510335.1 Flavisolibacter sp.
CCAATCCGTTTTCATTCACGTAATAATCTTCGCCTTCAATCCATTCCCGCTTCATCTTTCAGTATTTGCTGTAAGGTTGCGTCCATTTCCCGCGAAGGCAAACGTTCGGGCAGCGAAAAACAGAGGTAGTGTACCCGTTTGCTTTGCGCAATGTCAAGCGATTCGTAATGGGTTTTAATGTGCAGTTCCGGTGGAATGCCCGGCTCGGCATAAATATCCGCCAAGTCGTGGTGAAGTGTACAGCCGTACATGCCAATCACTTTTTTGGTAAAATTGTACAGGTCCGGACTGTCGGTTTTTAAATGAATTCTACCCGTTGGCTTCAGTATCTGGTAATAGCTGCGCAGAAAACGCGGATGCGTCAGGCGCTTTTTTGCCTTGGAGGTGCGCAGCTGCGGATCGGGAAAGGTGATCCAGATTTCGTCCACTTCTTCGTTGCCGAAATACTGCTCAATTTGTTCAATTTGTATGCGCAGGAAAGCCACGTTGTTCAGGTGATGGTTAATGGCTTTTTTGGCGCCTACCCACAGGCGGTTGCCTTTTTTGTCAACGCCAATAAAGTTTTTGCCTTTGTAAAGATCGGCCAGTCCAACCGTGTACTCGCCCTTGCCGCAGGCCAGTTCTAGCACCAGCGGGTTGCTGTTTCCAAAAAATTTGCTCCAGGTGCCCTGCGTGTTTTCCGGGTACTGCAAAACGTTGGCAAAAGTTTCCAGTTCGGCAAAGCGTACTAATTTTTTCTGACCCATAGTTGAGAGAAGTTGTGAGCTTTTAGCTACTAGCTTTAAGCCGGCAAAGGTAAGGCAGTAAGCAGCAAGGGTTAAGCTTCGGGCCGCAGGCCAAAAAAGAAACAGCCTGCTCGTAAGAACAGGCTGTCTATAAAGTCTTGCAGCTAATGGCTTACACCTTATCCGGCCGCTTGCTTTTGTTTTTCAAACATCAGCGCTTTCACTTTCTCCTTGTCTTCTTTTTCCTTTTTCAGGTCAAACATGGTTCCAAACACATGATCCCAGATGGTAGAGCTCACGCCGAAACCTTTTTCCTCATCCTTGTAATGGTGCAGGTGATGGTTTCTCCACAGCGGCTTCATCCATTTAAAAGGCGGGTTCCAGGCATGAATGGCATAGTGCATAGAGGCATAAAGCAGGTAGCCCAGAATAAAACCAGGGAAGAAAACGTAAACATTCTCTTTTAAAATGAGGTATTGTATAGCAAACAGTACAGACGCTAGGATAATGCTTGGCAGTGGCGGCATAAACAGGCGCTGACGGTCGCGGGGATAATGGTGGTGGTTACCGTGCATGATGTACACGAACTTTTTGGCTCCTTCGCTTTTGGGGCTCAGGTGAAACGCATAGCGGTGTGCCAGGTATTCAAAAAACGACCAGAAGGCCATGGCGCCAATAAACCAGGTTGCAATTTTTGCGGTGCTAAATCCAAATTCGCGGCCGGCATAAATGGGAAGACCAATGATAAATGGCAGGTACATACCCCAGATAACCAGCGGGTGTCCCTTGGTAAAGAATTCCAAAACAGGATTTTGAAAAAGCTGCGCCTGTCCTTTATTATGAATTTTCTCAAACTTCATGGCTTGCTTGGATTTGACGGCAAATTTAAGGTTTGAAGCCTTAAGAGCTAAGCCATTGTCTTGTCATAATTGTTAAAGGAGGAGTTTTCATCGGTCAGTGACGGCAATCAGCAAATGAGAATCGGCAAGCAAAAGCTTTTCCCCTTGTGCAGTACTCTTCTTTCTTCCTACCTCCGACATCTGATCTCCGATCCCAGCCTCTCTCCTCAAAGCTCTTGTTAAATCAACCGAAGTTTTCCATCGCCAACAGGCAGAACCTGATTCGGCCGTACTTTTACCGAGGTGAGAAAGAAGAAAAAAAACATTGTTTTAGAACAGGTTCTGGTCGAAAATTATGCAGCTGAAGGCAAGTCGCTGGCCCGGCGGGATGGCAAAGTGATTTTTATTGAAGGCGCCGTGCCCGGCGATGTGGTGGATGTGCGGCTTGGCAAAAGCAAAAAAGACTGGGCGGAAGGCCACCCGTTGCGTTTTCATGCGTATTCAAAAGAACGGGCCGAACCGTTTTGCCAGCATTTTGGCGTTTGCGGCGGTTGCCAGTGGCAGATGCTGCCCTACCAAAAACAGTTGCAGTACAAGCACCAGCAGGTAGTTGACAACCTTACCCGTATTGGAAAAATTCAGCTGCCTGAGTTTTTCCCGATAGTTGGTGCGGCGCAGGATAAATTTTACCGCAACAAGCTGGAGTTTACGTTCAGCACCAAAGAATATTTGCCTGCAGGTTCGTTTGATAAGAATGATCGGGAACGAACATTTAATGCGGTACTCGGCTTTCACGCCAAGGGTTTTTTTGACAAGATCGTTGATATTCAAAAATGCTGGCTTCAACCGGAGCCGCAAAATGAATTGCGCAATTCATTAAGAGAGTTTGCGCATCAAAAGGGCTATAGCTTTTACGATTTCCGCGAACACAAAGGGCTGCTGCGCAACCTGCAGTTTCGCATTTGCACCACGGGTGAGGTGATGGTGAACGTGGTGTTTGGAGAAGACAATGAAAAGCAGCGCAACGAAGTGCTGGATTTTGTTGACAAAAATTTTCCGGGCATTACCACGCTTTTGTACACCGTCAACCTGAAATGGAATGATTCGCTTTTTGACCAGGAGCCCATTACCTACAAAGGCAAAGGTTTCGTGGAAGAAAAGCTGGAAGATTTTCGTTTTAAGATCGGACCCAAGTCGTTCTTTCAAACCAATACCGCACAGGGCGAACGTCTTTACCAGATTACCCGGGAGTTTGCGGAGCTGAACGGGTCGCAGGTGCTGTACGATCTTTATTGCGGTACCGGCAGCATTGGTATTTTTTGCAGTGGCGGCGCCAAAAAAATCATTGGGGTAGAAGCCATTGATGCCGCTGTGCAGGATGCCAGGGAGAATGCCTTGCTCAACAACATTGGCCACGCACAGTTTTTTGCCGGGGATGTAATTGATGTTTGCAACGACGAGTTTTTTCAGACCCATGGCAAGCCCGATGTGATTATTACCGACCCGCCACGTGCCGGCATGCACCAGAAGCTGGTAGAAAAGATTCTGGAGATGGAAGCGCCAACCGTGGTTTATGTTAGCTGCAATCCGGCCACGCAGGCCCGGGATTTAGCTTTGCTGGATGCAAAATACGCCGTTACCAAAGTGCAGCCGGTTGACATGTTTCCGCATACCCACCACATTGAAAACGCGGTGCAATTAAAAAGAAGACCGTAGGCATGTGCCAGCGGGGTGCCTTTTACCGTCAGAATTAAACAGATAACAAATGAGCGATTTCAGATACTATAGACCGGATGCTTTTCCACCTGTTGTAAAAAACCTGATCATTATAAATGTGTTGGTGTTTTTAGCGCAATTGGTCTTGGATAATCAAATTTTGCTGACGGCGAGAATTGGTTTATGGCCGGTTGATTATCCTTTTTTCAAACCATACCAGGTTATAACGCACATGTTTACGCATGGGAGTGTGATGCATATTTTATTCAACATGTTTGCGCTTTGGATGTTTGGAAGGGTATTGGAAAACGTTTGGGGACCGAAGCGGTTTTTGTTTTTTTACCTCGCCTGCGGCATTGGTGCTGCGGTATTTCATTTGCTGATTCAATATCTCTCCGGAGGAGGTTCGCTTACTGTGGGTGCATCGGGAGCTGTTATGGGTGTGATGGTTGGTTTTGCCTACTTGTTTCCCAATACAGAAATGTTCATCTTTTTTATACCTTTTCCTATAAAAGCGAAATGGGTTGCAATCGGCTATGTGGCCATTGATTTGTTTAGTGGCATTGCCAATGTTGCTGGCGACAATATTGCGCATTTTGCACACCTGGGTGGCGCTATCACAGGCTTTATTTTGGTACTGATTTGGAACAAAAGCGACCGTCGACGGTTTTATTAATGTGGCAGATAAATTGCTGAAAGTTTTTCTATGAGCTACTACCAACAACGTAATCAATCAAAACTCTCCATAGGCCAGGATGGGAATACATTGACCATGCTGCTCGCCATTAACCTGACTGTTTTTGCCGTCTTGGCATTTATTAAGGTCATTTACTATTTCAGCTTTAAAGACCAGGGAGTAGTTTACTTCAACGACCAGGTGTTTAAATGGTTTAGCCTGCCTGCTGATATGAGCGTTTTTATTACCCGTCCTTGGACGTTGGTGACCCATATGTTTGTGCACGACACGGCCGGCATCTGGCACATTCTCGGCAACATGATCTGGCTCTGGGTTTTTGGCAACATTCTGCAGGACCTGGCAGGCAACAAAAAACTGGTTCCGCTTTACCTCTATGGCGGCTTCGCCGGCGCCCTGGTGTATGCACTTGCATTTAATTTTATTCCGGCTCTAAAGCCTGATTTAGCCCAATCGCAGGCGGTTGGCGCTTCGGCAGCGGTCATGGCCATTGCTATTGGCGCTACCACGCTGGCGCCGGGTTACCGCATTTTTCCCATGCTGAATGGGGGCATTCCGCTTTGGGTTATCACCATCATCTATCTGATTGTTGATATTGCCAGCATTCCGTTTGGCAATGCCGGCGGCCATATTGCGCATTTGGGTGGTGCGGCTATGGGTTATTTCTTTATTTCCGCCATGCAGCGTGGCAACGACTGGGGCGGCTGGATGAACAACTTTTTCGACTGGGTGAACAACTTGTTTAACCCCGACAAACCGGGAAAAGGCAATTCTCCCAAAACAACGCTTTATTACAACAGCAAAGTGCAGCCCTTTAAGCGGGCCAACATGATTACGCAACAGCGCATTGATGAAATCCTGGATAAGATTTCGCAAAAAGGCTACAACTCTCTCACCGACGACGAAAAAGAAATGCTGAAGCGGGCCAGCCAGGAAGACATGCTGTAAACACGAATAACTTCACGAATTACACGAATTGTAAAAGCCGGCTCTTTCTGCTAATTTCAACAGCATGGCAGAAATCATACTGAAGGAAGAATCTTACAAAATCATTGGCCTTTGCATGGAAGTGCACAGGGAACTGGGTGCAGGATTTAAAGAGGTAATTTATAAAGATGCACTGGAATATGAACTACAGCAGGCTGGCATTCCTTACGTACGAGAGAAGAGTTATAGAA
>DATKHJ010000269.1:0-8404 GCA_035510335.1 Flavisolibacter sp.
CCACTCACCGGGTTGCTGATTTGTTTTCCTTTAAACGCCATGATTTTTCTTGCAACATGCACCTTTGGAAAGAGAAAGAAAAGTTGCACCTGAATGAGTTGAAGGAAAAGCAACAGCAAGTGTTGAAATGGCGGCCCGGCACATTAACATGCGCTGTCCTGCTCTGGATGCAGTTGCTGTTCGCAGGCGTTATCTTCACACATCAAACTGCATTGCGTATGAAAAAGCTGGCTCCACTCTATACATTTTGTTGCGGCGTGTTGCTCACATTGGCCGTCATGAGTTTTGCAAAAACAAGCACCGAAGGCTACGTTCTTGAAAGTGAAAAAGACATTGCGAAAGAAGAACCCGGCACACACAAGGGCGGAGGGCTTACCACGGGTTATTCTTTTTTTTCGAAAGTGAGTGATCTGCAATATGTTTTCCGCAAAAGGGTACTGCGGCCCGGGTCATCCATTGGTTATCACTTCCAGGAGAAAGATGAAATTTATTACATCCTGGAAGGCCAGGGCGAAATGAGCATGAACGGAAAAACGTTCCCGGTGAAAGCCGGCGATGCTGTTCTTACCCGGCCGGGAAGTTCGCATGGTTTAAAACCTGCCGGGAACGACAGTCTCACGATCTTCATTAGTTACATGAAATAGCCTTTTGCCGTCCTGCAAATGATAACGGCAAAAGGCGATTGCTTTAAGCACCTTATCAGGCGTGCCTGCGTTTCTTTTTACCGCTTAACAACATGATGGCAACGGTTGCCACGGCTGCTGTTACAGCTACTTTCTGAATCACACCTTTGCGGTTGTATTTCCATTCGGCAGCCCAACCTCTCTCTCCAATCAAATTAGGCACAATGCCTTTCTTAAAATCATCGACAATGCCTTCCACTACGTTCACCCGATCGGCCACCACCAGCGGAAACCAATGCATGTAGGTTGATTCACTGTATTTAAACGCAAACCGGCGAATAGCGCCACTCACGCCGCTGGGTGGCGATGATGTTCCAAACACACGGCTGATCTCCGGCCGCTCTATTGACTTCAAAATCTCCACTGTCTGTGGTTGCTGCGGCGGCTTTTCGTAATGAATGCGTTCATGATCGGCACCCGTGTATTTTTTCATCGGGTAGGTAGGGTTGTTCTGCGGATCAACATCGTGCCCCCATCCCGGGATATCCTTTGGTGCATTGGCGATCTTTCTATCCATTTCCGGATCAATAATCTTTTCCATAGACATTTATTTTAGGCAGCCACCCTGGCTGACGGAGGAATTAAAACGGGTTTAATGCAATTGTCACGTTTTGCAGAGAAGATGTGGTAACCTTCGGCCACTTCTTCAAGCGGAACACGGTGCGTAATCAATCCTTTCGGGTCAAGCCTTCCGGCCATAACATGATCGATGAGTTTTGGTAGCAGGCGTTTCACCGATGCCTGGTTGGCCCGAATGGTTAAGCCTTTGTTTACCACGTTGCCAATTGGCACTAACGCATCCAGCGGACCATACACACCTACGATGGAAACAATGCCGCCTTTCTTCACCGAATTAATGGCCCAATGCAAGGCCGTAGCCGAACCACCTACCATCAGCATTTTACGACCAAGTAAGGTTTGCGCTGCATTGCCGGCTGCTTCGCAACCAACAGCATCAATACACACATCGGCGCCCAGCCAGTCGGTTGTCTTTTTAAAGAACACAACCGGGTCGTCCATTTCCTTAAAGTTGTAGGCTTCGCATTTGGCATAGTTGCGGGCAAACTCCAGGCGGTATTCCAGGTGGTCAACAATAATCACCCGTCCGGCACCAAACAACCATGCGCAACGTGCTGCCATAATTCCAACCGGTCCGGCACCAAAAACAACCACCGTATCTCCCGGCTGAATGCCGCCCATTTCTGCCGCCTGGTAACCGGTTGGCGTTACGTCGGTCAGCATCACTGCATCGTCAATGTCCATACCGGCGGGAATGATTGTCGGGCCAATATCAGCATAGGGCACACGTACATACTCGGCTTGTCCGCCATCGTAACCGCCGGCTGTATGAGAGTAGCCAAAAATGCCACCTACTGCCGTTGCCTGTGAGTTTGATTCGTGGCAGTTACCATACAACTCCTGTTTACAAAACACACAACTGCCGCAGGCGATGTTGAAGGGCACCATTACATGGTCGCCTACTTTTAATTTTTGCACACCGGGGCCTACTTCTTCCACAATACCGGTAAACTCGTGTCCGAACGTCATTCCCACTCTTGTATCCGGCACAATGCCGTGGTAGAGGTGAAGGTCGGAACCACAAATGCAGGAACGGGTAACGCGGATGATGGCGTCGTTCTCGTGAAGGATGCGGGGATCGGGTTTGTTCTTATCGGCGCGAACCCTGAATGGTCCGCGGTAATTCATTGCCAGCATAAAATTTCAGGTTTTAATAAAAATGTTGAAACCATCTCTGCTTTTGCATACAGCATTAGCAGTTGTGTGGAATAAAAAAACATGCCGTATTGCCGTTGGTTAGGCAGCTGATCAACTACGAGAAAGAGGTTGGAGTTAAGGCTGAGGTTATAATTTTAGTGCTCTGATGCAGTTGCAATCTGTACGCTGATGTACTGTTTCACAGTGCTGACGGACGGTATTTTGCAAGCGTTAAGAATCGCTCAAGCATAAAACTTTCCTGCAAAAAACGAGGCGATTTAAAAGCAGTTTGCTGTGTTTCGTTTTTACATTCGCAGGATGAAAATAAGACCGGCAACAGAAGCTGACATTCCGGATTTAAACCGTCTTGTAAATAGCGCTTACCGTGGTGAAAGTTCCAAAATTGGATGGACAACCGAAGCCGATTTGCTGGATGGCATTCGCACCAGCGAAGCCTCATTAGCAGAAATGCTGCACAAGCCGGAAGCAACAATTTTGGTTGCCAAAGAAAACGAACTAAAAGGCTGCGTTTATTTAGAAAAACAACAGGATGCAATGTATTTAGGGATGCTCACTGTAAAACCCGAACTACAGGGAAAGGGGTTGGGTGCTCAACTGATGCGGGCTGCTGAAGATTATGCAAAAGCACAGGGCTGCAATAAAATTAAGATGACGGTGATTACCAGCCGCGATACGCTGATTGCTTACTACCAGCGAAAAGGATTTAAAGATACCGGTGAACGGCAACCATTCCCGGATGATCCGAAGTTTGGGTTGCCAAAACAACCGCTGGCGTTTATGGTGATGGAAAAAGAACTCATTGCCTAAAACAATTTCAAATGCAGCAACAGGCATAAAAAAAATATCCGCTTTCAGTAACTGAAAGCGGATATTTTTTTGCTTGCATCGACTTAATTCATCAATCCTTTGATAGATTGGTAAAGCTGATCTTTTGTAAACGGCTTTTCCAGGAAGATGTCCGCACCGTTTTCCAAGGCCACATCCTGTGCCGAAGCATCGTAACCCGAGATCATGATAATTTTAATGGACGGATAGTTTTGCTTGATAAAGCTGATAAAGTCGATCCCGAAGCCATCCGGAAGCTTGTTATCAAGAATAACAACGGCAGGCTGTTCCTGGGCCAGGTATTCCTGAGCGGCCGCCAGGTTTTTCACATGCTCCAGCTCCATTTCCTTTCCGTTGAGTAAAATATTCAACAATAAGCACATGTCGCCTTCGTCTTCAATAATAAGCACCTTTCTTGTTTTAGTGGGTTGCAGTGTCGGATTGTTCATGTTGTTTGTTTCTAGTGGTTAAAGTGATGATTGCTGACAGTACAAACCCCAATCTGCGGTTCGCCTGTGGAATTCCAGTAAAGAAAAAATCGTTCCAAACGAGCCCGGCAAAAAATCAAACAAGAAAAAGGCGTTCGCAATACTTATTTCTAAATGCGGGCTTCCAGGCTTTTTCTTGCAAAGGAAAGAGCAGCCACCGGCGACTCAAACAATTTTGCTTCGCCTTCTTCCATTATTTTTTCGCCGCTTTCATCCTCGCCGGTTGGCTCGTTGAAAAAATAGCTTGCCGTAAAATATTCCGTAGGAATGATGTTCGGATTTTCACGCTGCACATGAAATGGTTCTACCCTGATCCATACATCCTTGCCGTTGACTGATTGTTTTTCGACCATGACTTTTTTCCCAGATCATAACAAAGTTAAGGCCATCAGTTGCTACCGCTATCCAGCTAAACTTACTCGATTTTATCATAGCAAAGAAATCGCTTGCTATTTCTCCTCTGCTCCTTTTTCAAAACTGCGGTCAAGTGACCACGGCCCGCTGCCGATAATAAGAAAATAGATCAGCAGTCCAAGAACAATGATCGATAACAAAACTTCTGAAAAATGACCTGTCATTTCCCCGTTTATAAAAATGATGGCGCCAAGTAAAATCGGTATTTGAATAAGGCAGGCAAAGCGGGTTAACAAACCTACCGCTAAAAGAAAACCTCCCATAATGTGCGCAAAAATCACATAATGCCCCAGTAGAATGAGCAGGAAGGACTGGAAAGGAACATTCCGGTTGATCAATTCATTTAAGACCATGTTGTCGCGGGCAAACTCAATTCCTTTCAGGCAAAGAAACACACCCAAGGCCATACGTAAAAGGTCGAGGTATTTAGGGTGATGCGTATCGCCCCAATGCTCCAGACGTTGCAGGTAATTCATATAGCTGGTTTTAAGGTGAGTAAATAAAGAACGCTTAGTAAAGTTACACCCTTCCGGGAAAGTTGGGGCCTGTTGCATCTGTGGCACTAACGTTGTGCAGTAAAAAGAAAAGATTATGGCAGACGATAGAAACCAGCAAACACAGCAAGGCACAGGCAGTGCAGAAAATACCGGGCAGGAAAGAAGCCAGCAGTTTAACGAAATGTCGGAATTGTCGTTGGAAGAACGCATGAATGTAGCCGACCAGATTGGCATTCCTGCAAGAGACGTCATTGATGCCAGCGCCACAGGTACCAGCAGCGGACGCGATGATCTTTCCGGAGGTTCCGGCGACCGCATGGAAGAAGAAAGTACCGGCGAAGCAACCGACCGGTAAAAGGAAGAGCATAACAATCTAGCAAGCAAAAAGCCCGGCATGTACCGGGCTTTTCTAATACAAAAAAATTACATCAGTAGCCGGCACGGATGTCCTTCCCGCTTTCGGTTGACAGCGCCGATTTGTGCAGAGTCAATTTCTGCGCAGCAGCATCAAAACTGATTTCCACCCACCCGAGATAGACCTTTCCATTTTTTACTACCTGTACCGGCAGGTAGTGGTGATTGGCATTCTTCCAGCGTCCCTCCCATCTTACTTCACCTTCTAACGGAACAACTTTTTCAGCCAGCAAAATAGAAGAAAGCCGGTACCACGTATGACCAACGTGCCACATGGAAATGCGGTCACCTTTTTTCAGCTGCGGCGATTCGTCGTCCTTGTCGTTCAGCAAATTGGTTTCAATTTTAGAAACCACTAAAAACTGGCGGCGGTCGTGCTTGTAAATTGGGTCGCCAACCAATTGCGTGTGAAAGGTAAAATCAGGCGTGCCGTTGGCATCAATATCGAGGTGATAAGAATCTCTCATGCCCAGTTCCAGGTCGTTCAGGTAGGTGTATTGCATTGCCGGGTGATTAGTTTCATGTACGCTTTTTTTCATGCAGGCAACAGCAACAAGTGTAATAATCCAGAGAGGAACAATCAATGCTTTCAACGCCTTCATCATATTCAGTTCAATTGTTGGATGGTTTCAAACAGCAACAAAACTAGGCGTATGAGAAACCGGTGACAATCACATGCTCATGTGATTCAGATGAACGGCAAATACAATCGTTCAGTGGCTAACCATTTTGGGGTAGATGAGATAAAAAGCACCCAACTAAAAAGAGCAACCTTTTGGCTGCTCTTTTTAGTTGGAGCGAAAGAAACCTATTTGATTACTTTTTTTGCCACGTTCCAAAGTATAGGCGGCACAAATTCGCGAATTCTGTCTTTTGCTGTTTTCGGAACCGTAAGTTGATCGTTAGCACCAGGCCGTCCTTTAAATAAAGTTGAGTGATCTTCCAGGCCGGAGTTGATTTCCTCTTCGGGGCGGCCGTTGGTGTAGTAATAAAGCGCAAACGAGCGGCGGCTTCTGTCCGGTGGGCATTTTAACGGATCGGGGTGCCCATGGAAGGAGAAATCCGTTGTAGAAAACACTGCCAACCGGTTGAACAAAGGCGCTAGTTTTTTTCGGCATTGCTGCATATCCCGATCCCACAACTCAAAGTCTCCGCCCCACTCCTCTTCCCAATCCTTGTTCAGGTAGATAAGAACATTCAGACGGCGGTCCAACTTACTCCAGCGGTGTTTGTTGAAGTCAGCATGAATTTTTAAATAGCCGCCCGGAAGAATTTCGTGGAAACCACCGCCTTCAAAATACGGATCTGGCAAGATGGTCCAGATGCCGGTAAGCTGTGTCAAAAATTCTAAAAAAGGCTGCGAGTTTAAAAAATGAGCAAAGGCTTTTGTGTACTCTCCAAAACGGTATTCGCCCTGGCTGGCCCTTTTTACCTGCCCTGGCTCAAGGTATTCGAGGTCAGGCTTTTTTCTTAAATCAGGGAATTCGGCGAGTACTTTGTCTAGCATTTCCGCATTAAAAAAATTATCAAAATAAATATTGGGAAAGGGGTCACCCTCTGCGTACTCTTTGTGTTTTGCTTTGCCTAATTCGTGCAACTCCTCAATTGTCAGGTTCAAAAAGTTCATAGCAGTTTAGAAATTTGAACTAATGTAAGCTAATCAAGCAGAATGTAAAAGCGAAGCCTCATCCATTTTGCGCTGCCTGGAAATGGTAAGCCGCTTTTAACAGCCTGAAAACATCGCCGTCCAGGTCTTCCTCATCCTGCAGACGGATATAATGCTCCAGCTTTTTACCGTACGCCTGCTTTTTGTAAATGGGAAATTCATCGCTTTCCTCCGGCAAAACAAACTTTAAATCCAATTCTCTTTTCATCACTTTCACCACTAAAAATGTTTTCTCCGCAATAAATACAATGCATGCCTTGGTGGCGCTTGCCGAAACGCCTGTCCATGAAGTCACTTCTGCCAGCAGTTTATCAAAAACAGCAATTAATTCCGGTGGCTTCCCCTTGAATAAGTCTTCGAAAGAAATCTTTTTACAGTAATGCCAGCTATTGGCTTTGGTTAACGGACGTTCGCACTTGGGACAAATGAAATGCATTGAGAGTAATGTTCAGATGAGAACTAAAGTTAGCACCATCTTCAACCAATTTGTTTTGAAAGAAAGACGGCCTGCTTGCAACTAAAAACTGCAACACGGCAATAAAACACCGGCGAAAGTTCAGATACAGATTTCTTTACCGAGAAAACACCTGTCTTTACCGGCAAATGCACTTGTTCCTACCTAACCCGGCTTGTCTTGCTAACTGTGGCGGTGTTTCTTTGTTGCAAATAGTTACACAATGAACAACGAAATGGAAAAGCAAACAGAAGAAAGATGGAAAAGCACCAGGAAGAATGCGGAACGCAGCCGCATTTGGTTAGGACTCTTTCTTTTACTCATCGGCGGTTTATTCCTGGCAAGGGAAAGCGGTGTTGCCTTTCCTTCCTGGTTCTTTAGCTGGCCGCTGTTTTTAATTGCGGTTGGTCTGTTCAGCGGTATCAAGCATGGCTTTCGCGGTATTGGCTGGTTGTTTCCCGTGATCATCGGCGGTATTTTTTTGTACGACAAAATTTCGCCGGATGTAAACTTTCGCCCCTACCTATGGCCCATTATGCTGATGGCGGCTGGCCTGTTCATCATCTTTCGTCCGAAAGGACATTCTTGTCGTCGCGGAAGAAACCGCGACGACAATTCGTTTTACCAGCAAACAACACCGGCAACCGATACCCAGGAAGTAGCGCCTTACCGGGATAATACAGCCGCCAGTCACGGCGAAGTGCTTGATGTAGCAGCAGTATTTGGCGGCGTGAAGAAAAATGTGCTTTCCAAAAATTTTAAAGGCGGCGAGGTAGTAGCGGTCATGGGCGGTGCTGAAATCAACCTGTCGCAAGCCGATTTTAACGGGCGGATTGTGATTGAATGTGTGAACGTATTTGGCGGAACAAAACTGATTATCCCTCCCGATTGGGAAGTACAAAGCGAAGTGGTTTCCATCTTTGGCGGCGTGGAAGACAAACGCCTGCCGGCAACCTCGCCAGCACCCGGGAAAGTTATCTTCCTGGAAGGCACCTGCCTCTTTGGCGGACTGGATATTAAAAGCTATTAACCCTTTCCATTCAAATGCATTTTTATGAATTGGTTTCTTGTAAAAATTGTGTACAGAATCGTTTGCGGTGATGGCCGGCACACACCGCAATTTGATGAACAGGTGCGACTGATAGCCGCCGCCGGCAACGAAGAAGCGCTGGAAAAAAGCAGGGCCATTGGCCTGCAGGAAGAAGAAACGTTTTACAACCAAAAAC
>DATKHJ010000270.1:0-4520 GCA_035510335.1 Flavisolibacter sp.
ATCAATAAGATGAAACGCTTGTTCCCGATTGCTGTGCTGCTGGCCGCTGCACTTTGCTCCTGTGGCTGGGCCATCAACGATCAAAACACCATCGACATCAGCCTGCCAAGAACGTATTCTCCTGCACAACTGGTTGGCGAATGGGCCAGCGGCTACACCAATTTTACGCAGGTGATAGATGCCTACAACGGACGTTATCTTGAAAATACCTGGCAAAGCGGCAAATATTTTAAGATCACTGACGATGGCCGAAACAGCGAAGCTTACTTCATGGCGAAAAGCCAGTTTGCCAGCACGGCCACAAAAATCACCGGCACCATTCGGTTTGATGTTGGCTCCACTGCAGAAAGCGGGGCGTTTACGTTGTTGGCACTAAAAGCTCATTACAAAGGCTGGGGATCGGTTACGGTAGACAGGGAAGCTACCGAAGACGAACTAAAAAACAACCTTACCGGGAAATATTATTACCGCGCCGAAAATGGCTGGATTCGCATTGAACCGGGAAAAGAAGTGGGGCCGTACGCAAGTAGCTTTAAACGTCTCTGAACGGGGATAGGTAAGATGTTTAGGATAAAATAAAAAAGAGTCGCTCCATTTGGAACGACTCTTTTTTATTACAATGTTTTTCTATTTTATCTTACTAATCCATCAATCTCACACATCCCAGTGAAAGAACAATTATTCTTTCACTCTTTCCACATACTCACCGGTTTTGGTGTTGATGCGGATAACGTCGCCTTCGTTTACAAACAGGGGGACCATTACCGTTGCACCGGTTTCAACAGTGGCAGGCTTTAACGTACGGGTAGCTGTATCGCCTCTCAGGCCTGGTTCGCTGTAGGTAATCTTCATCACCACTTTATCAGGCAACTCAACGGTCATTGGGGTTTCTGTTTCAGTGTTGAACAGTACCGAAACCGCATCGCCATCGCGAAGAAACTGCGGAGCATCAATCAGGCTTTCAGCAATGGATACCTGCTCAAACGATTCATTATCCATGAAGTTGTAACCGGTATCATCTTTATATAAGAACTGGTATTCTTTTCTCTCCACACGCACAGGGTGAATAGAGTCGCCACTGTTCCATGTTTTTTCAATTGAACGGTTGTTATCAACACCTGCCAGCTTTGCCCACACTTTGGCGGCAGCACGGGCAGTTTTGTTTTCGCCAAACTCCACAATTTTGTAAAGGCTGCCGTCAAGCTTAATGATCATGCCCCGGCTGATATCTGATGTAGTTGCCATATAAAAATTTATTTACAGGCGGCAAATGTAGGGAAAACGGTTTGGAGTGAAAAGTTTGTGCTGGCGGTTTGAAATTGAAGCTTTGTCAAAAACTTTCTTAGTTTCAAAGCCGAAATCCAACACTTATGTCAGCCATCTTCATTACCGGCGGTACCGGTTACCTTGGACGGAGAATCATTAAAAGACTGGTGCAACAAGGGCATGATGTAACAGCACTGGTAACAAAAGGAAGTGAGGCCAAACTTCCCGCCGGCACAAGAGCCATTATTGCTGATCCCTTCGATGCAACCACCTTTCAGCAATGGATACCGAAAGGCGCAGTCTATATTCAACTCCCTGAACCTTCACTTCTTTCGTCCCGCAAAAAACAAAGTTCGCAACAAAGCCATCTACGCAGTGTAAGCGCATCGGCCAATGCCGCAGTGCATTCGGGTGTGTCGCACTTCATTTATGTTAGCGTTGCCATGTTCGAGTCGGGCAATGGAAAGAATCACCAGTTGGTGTGCCGCGAAGGCGAAGCTTACCTTCAATTGAAAGGGCTGGTTTGCACGGTTATTCGTCCGTGGTATGTGCTGGGGCCGGGACACTGGTGGCCGGTTTTGCTGCTGCCATTTTACGGCATTGCCAGGATTGTTCCCTCATGGAAGCAAAAAGCAGAAGAGCGGTCGCTGGTTACACTTTCGCAAATGATGGATACGCTGTTAAAAGCCATTGCATCGCCGCCACAAAAGCTTCGGGTATTTGAAATCAAACACATCAAGCGCAAAAGCCTTCCAGCAATTTGAGCTGGTCAAGTTCGTGATTTGGATATTATGATATTGAGATAGTAGGATATAGAACGATGCGCTGTCAATACATTATTTCGCCGTGTAAACATTATCCTTTTTGTCTGCATCCGGAACCCAGGTGCTGCCTACTACAATTTTTCGAATGGTTTTGTTTGCCGGAATAGAAATGGTTGTAGTGGAATTTCCTTTCTCCCACACGGCAATACTGCGATGCACCTTGCTGGTAGAACCGTCGGCAAAGCTGATGGTTAAATCAACAGGTACCGGCTTTGTGCCTTTGGAAGTCACAACAATGTTATAGCTGCTTCCTTTTTTCGCCACTGACGAAATGGCCAAATCGGCAAAGCCGCTTTCAAAAAACCAGCGTTTCCAAAACCAGTTCAGGTTTTTACCCGAGCCTGTATTCATGGCATTGAAAAAATCAAACGGGATGGGATGTTTGCCATTCCATTGCGCAATGTAGTGGTGCAGTGCTTTGGTGAAAAGCGAATCGCCCAGCAAATCTTTGACAAACAGATAACCCATGGCTGGTTCGGGATAAGCATTGGTAAAATATGACGCATTGTTTTCGGTTGACAGCGACATAATGGGCAGATCAGCTTCTGTTCCAAGGTGGCGTTCGGTGGGCATTACACCGTAATCATCCACAATGCTTGAATCGATGTACGAAGAAAGAATCCATTCGCCGATTGTCGCCCATCCTTCATCCATCCACGCATATTTTGTTTCGTTGGTGCCCACATAAAACGGGAACATCATGTGAAACACTTCATGATCGGTTAACGTTATGCTTTCCTCTCGTGAGTGCACGGGGTTGTCGTTTGCCATCATGGGATATTCCATCTGGTCCAGTCCATCAAACACCGTCATGTGCGAATACGGGAAAGGCCATTTCGGAAACACATAACTCATGCCTTCTACTGTTTTCCGGGCATCCGGCGCCACCCAGAAATAATCTTTGTGCTTTGGATTGAACACGGCATCGACTCTTGTTCTTCTTCCGGTTTTCGGATCTACCACTAACGACGAAGATTGCCACATGTAATGATCGCTGGTAGCAAAGGCAAAATCAATTACGTTGGAAGCCAAATAATGCCAGGTGTTGAACGGTTTGTTGGCGGTGATGTTTTGCCGGTCGTCAGTCGTGTCAATTACGTTAATGATAGCATCGTTTTTCTCTGCCTGCGCAATGCGCTGGCAATAGGTTGCGTTCAGCACTTCGCTGCAGTTTTGCAAATCGCCGGTAGCCCACACCAAAAAGTTTTTGGGTACGGTGATGTAAGCAGAAAAGTTGCAGAAATCGTTGTAAAACTCCTGGCGGCCGTTGTAAGGAATACGGTTCCAGCCATCAATGTCATCGTACACGGCTACTCTTGGAAAAAAGTAGGCAATGAAGTGAGCGTTGGGCTCCACCTCGCCTGTGCGGATGTGTGAACCTTTGTTTAGCGTGTAATGATAATTGATGCGAAAACGGATGTTGCTTTTTGCGGGAACAAGCTGGCGGTTCAGCGTCATGTTTGTTCCGTTAATGCCGATGCTGGCTTTGTTCACAAGCTGGTCGTTCACCCACATCGAATCGATGCTGACACCTTCGCCTAAATCCCGGGGAGAAATGGCAGACTCTCTGGGCGTTCCTGCTTTGTAAAGATTAGGATAAAGCTTAAACCAGATTTGGCGCAACGTGTCGGGACTGTTATTGGTGTAAGCAATATCAACGGTGCCGCTCACCAGTCTTGTTTCAGGATTGAAGTTGATGCGTAATGTGTAATCGGCCGTATTCTGCCAATAGGCCTTGCCGGGGCTTCCATCCTGCGATCTTGTTCCTTTTTGATAAGCAACCTGGATGTTACGTGGTACAGGAAGTGTTTGTGCGGCCGTAGTTAACCCTAAAAAAAGAATAGCAGCCGAGAGTATAAACACATGATTTCGCATAAGCACAAATGAACGGTAAAATTTGTAAACACACCTGCCGCTAATGTAATTTTTGCAGCCTGTATCTTTTTTTGAAGTTGACGTTTGCTTTATTTTTTCAGGAAGAAGAATCGTTTCTTCCTCAAAAGCCTAGCCCAAAAACCTTTTTACCAGGAAAGCAACCAGGTTTGCATCGGCGCCTTCCAGCGGGTGCGGCGCGCCGGGCAAA
This sequence comes from Flavisolibacter sp., assembly GCA_035510335.1. Taxonomy (GTDB): domain Bacteria; phylum Bacteroidota; class Bacteroidia; order Chitinophagales; family Chitinophagaceae; genus Flavisolibacter. Next base: position 4,174 of record DATKHJ010000270.1, read on the forward strand.
ACGCCCAGTTGTGCATTGGGCAATGCCTTCATTACATTGACCGTTTCATCCAGCGTCACCATCTTGTCCCTGTCGCCAAGCAGTAGTAAAACCTCTGCATTGATGCGTCCGAAATCTGCTGGTTTTAGCGGCGGCTCCTCTCCCATCCTGTTCAGCATGTCTGCTGTTTTTGTTACCACTGTTTTCCAGTTACCCGGAGAATGGCGCTGCTGCAGTTGTGCAGCAAACTGCGGAATCTTTGCTTCCATTTTACCGGGTTGTAACATGGCCGTTTCCCTGGCAGCAATTGCTGTATTCCATTCGTATTTGGTGGCCAGCGTTACGACCTTTTCTACCCGGTGTGGATG
>DATKHJ010000271.1:0-16427 GCA_035510335.1 Flavisolibacter sp.
ATATTAAAATTGCTGTAGAAGTAATGAAAATGGGCGCATTTGATTACATCACCAAGCCGCTTTTCCCCGACGAAATTTTGGTTACCATCCGCAAAGCACTGGAAGCGCCAAGGGATGAAAGAGAACCGGCCCGCCAGGAAAGACCGGCCGCGGCTACTTCTTCGGCTACCGTATCCCGCCCAAGAACCGAAGCACCGGCAGCCGGAGACAGCAACAAGCCAAATATCATCCACTCCGGCGATTATATTTTTGGCGACTCCACCGTTTTTAAACAACTCATTCAGCAAATAGACCTTGTTGCGCCAACCAATTATACGGTCATCATTCACGGCGAAAGCGGTAGTGGTAAAGAAGCCATTGCGCAGGAAATTCATAAGCGCAGCAAGCGTAAAAACAAACCGTTTGTAGCCATCGACTGCGGTGCCCTCTCAAAAGAACTGGCCGGTAGTGAATTGTTTGGTCACGAAAAAGGCTCGTTTACCGGTGCCCTCAACCAAAAAATTGGTAGCCTGGAAATGGCCAACGCCGGCACCATCTTCCTCGATGAAATTGCCAACCTTTCTTACGACATACAGGTATCGTTGCTGCGGGTTGTGCAGGAGCGAAAAATGCGCCGCGTGGGCGGATTGAAAGACATTGAACTGGATGTTCGCATCATCATCGCCTCCAACGAACGTTTGTGGGATGCAGTACGCAAAGGAAAGTTCCGCGAAGATTTGTATCACCGCTTTAATGAATTCAGCATCGATATTCCACCACTGCGCCAGCGTCCGGACGACATCCTGCTTTTTGCCAACCACTTCCTGGAGTTAACCAACCAGGAGCTGGGTAAAAATGTAAGGCGTTTAAGTCCCGAAGTGGAAACCATCTTCCGCAACTATGTATGGTACGGTAACCTTCGCGAACTGCGCAACGTTATCAAGAGGGCCACGCTTTTAACCGATGGAGAAGAGATTGAGCCAACCGCATTGCCTTTTGAAATTTCCAACTTCAACAAACTGCAGTTTGAAAAAGGACCGCAGATTGAAACGGTGACCAACTCCTATTCGCAGGCGCAGCCAATGCCGGTAGCTATTGAGGAAGACGAACCACAACGTTCGCTTTCCGAAACAACCTTAAAAGGCGCCAGCATTGATGCAGAATACGAGATGATTCTGAAAGCATTGAAGAAAGTAAACTTCAACAAGAGCAAAGCGGCCAAGCTGTTAAACATCGACCGGAAGACATTGTACAATAAAATGAAGCAGTACCAGGAATTTAATAATCAGTAAGCGTTGTAAAATGTCCGCCCCAGACCCAAGAATGAACAGGCCCGCAATGGCCAGACCTGCGCCCCTGCATAGTTTAGCCGTGTATGCCAATGCCGGCGCCGTACTCCAGAAGGCAATTCAGCAACTTTCGCCGGCCGAAAGAAGCAGCATTATTCTTCGTTGCGGCGAGCTGGCGCACCTTCAGATTAGCGAAGAGGCACTGGAAAAGGCATTTGCACAATTGCTGCAACTGATTGTGGCCAACAGGGGCGATGCGAAACTGTTCCTTCACATTACCTGTTCAAAAGAAAAGGACCAGGAAACAAGATCCTGTTTCCTGGTTCAGTTTCATACGAACCTTACGCCGCATGCCGCCTGGATGCAGGAAGCCGAACGCAGAACCAATAGTATTGCATTGCTATTGCAACCTTTTGGCGGCCGGTTAGTAGTAAACCAATTAAAGAACTCAGGGTGTGTGTTTGCAATCGCACTTCCCGGTAAATAGATGTAAAATACTATGGCGGTATCTCCTACCCCGGTTGTTCGTGTACTGATCATTGATGATGATGAAGATGATTTCTTCATCACATCGGAATATTTAAAAGGCATCCAGGAATACCAGTTAAAAATAGACTGGAGCTACAAGTTCAACGATGCCGTTGATCACCTGCAAAAACGCAGCTACGATATTTATTTTGTGGACTATCGCCTTGGTGCAAAAACCGGTTTGGACTTTTTGAAAGAAGCCGTACGCATTGGCGCCGAGGAACCCATTGTTTTGCTAACCGGTAAGGGAAATAAAACAGTGGATATTGAAGCCATGCAAATGGGTGCCACCGATTACCTGATTAAAACAGAACTCACCACCGAAAAACTGGAACGTTGCATTCGCTACTCGCTAGAACGTACTTCGTACCTGAAAGCCCTGCGAGCCAATGAAACAAAATACCGCAGTATGTTTGAACTGTCGAAGGATGCGGTGTTTATCTCCGACAAGGACCTCTGTTTTAAAGATTGCAACCCGGCTACATCAAGCCTATTGGGATATAGCAAAGAAGAGATTGGCAACCTTTGCGTGTACGATCTTATTGAAGACGAAGGCGATCAACGCCTGCTTCGCAGCGTGATGGAAACCGAAGGACAGGTGAACGATGTGGAAATTGAACTGGTCACAAAGGATGGCGATCGCAGAACCTGTATTTTTTCTACCACCATTACGGCCGATAAAGACGGCATGTACTACCAAGGTTTACTTCATGACATTACCAATTTGCGCCGGGCGGAGAAAGCAAACCTGATGGTAGAAAAGCTTGGTGCTACCGGTCGCCTTGTACGTACGCTGGCGCATGAAGTGCGAAACCCGCTGAACAACATCAACATGTCGGTTGAACAGCTGGCGCATACCACCGATGAACAGGACGAAAACACGTTGTTCCTGGACATTATTCAACGCAACAGCAAACGCATTGGCGATATCATCACCGAGCTTTTGGACACAGCCCGTCCTACCGAACTGACGTTTGAAAAATATAGCCTGCAAAGCATCATGGATGAGGCTATTGCCGAAGCATTGGATCGCATTACGCTGCAGCGCATTAACATGGACCTGAAATACAGCAAGCACCCTTGCTATATCATGGCCAACAAGGAAAAACTCAAGATTGCTTTTCTGAATATTGTTATTAATGCTGTTGAGGCCATGGAGCCAGGTGAAGGTGTTTTGTTCATCAGCATCGACACACAGAAAAACCTGCATACCGTTGTGATTAAAGACAACGGCTGCGGTATTCCCGAAGAGAATATCTCACGCCTGTTTGAGCCTTATTTTACATCCAAAAGAAACGGGATGGGATTGGGCCTTGCGGCCACGTTAAATATCCTGCAATCGCACAAAGCCAACATTGATGTTAGCAGCGTACTAAAACAGGGCACAACGTTTACCATTAGCTTTCCCGTTCAATAAAGAGATTCGGTAAAGGATTAAGTAGTCAATGATGAATAGTGAATACAGAGCTCACCATTCATCATTGACTACTCACCACAAGAATTACATTTTCAGGTTTTTGTTAAACGCATAGTAAACCATGCCGCCAACAGGAGGCACGGCACAAACCAATATTACCCAAATAAGATTGCGGTTCTCGCTTTTTTTATCAGTGCGGTATTCCTTCAGCACATCCATTACGGCCCATACCCAGTGAATGGCGCCCATAGCAAATGCACCAATCAGCAAAATATCGCCTACTTCGTTTTGGCGGTTTGCCCGCAGGCCAATGGCAATAATAAAAGTGATGAACGATACCAGTCCCAGGATAAGATTGGGATGCTTTTGAAAATTGCGTGTCTGGTTTAGTGTTGTTCTATCTGCATGTGTGTACATAAAACTCCTTTTTAATAAATCCAAGGAATTCTATGCCATTTCTTCGCTGGAACCGAATACGGTCAAAGGTTTAAGCGGGAAAGAGGGATTTCTTTTGCTTCCTGTTTTAAAATAAAAACAGCCGTGGTTTTGGGCTTGATGCCGTGTCCGCTTTCCAGGGCAAAGGCCCGTGTAAATTCTGCACCGAAATAAAGGATGACTGACGAATAATACACCCAGCTAAGAATAATGATGATGGATGCTGCCGCTCCATACGTTACACCAAGGCCTGATTTACCCAGGTAAAGATTGATGAGGTAACGACCGCCAAGAAACAGCAAAGCGGTAAATAAAGAACCCACCAGTGCATCCCGCCACGAGATAATGGCATCGGGCAGCACTTTGTAAATCACCATAAACAGGCTGGTGATGGTGATCAGCAGCAATGCAAGGTTTAACGTGTTAAGGAGATAAACCGTGGCGTTGGGAAAAAAATCATTGAGCTGATCACCTAAAACGTTCAGCAGCGTATCGGCAATTAATGTAAGCACCAGCAGAAAGCCAAGCGTAAGCACCAGTAAAAATGACAGCCCGCGGTTAATTAAATATTTCAGCCAGCTTTTTTTGGGCTTTGCTTTTACCGACCAGATGAAATTAATGGAGCTTTGAATTTCCATAAAAAGCCCGGTAGCACCTACTACCAGGATAATGATACCAATGATGGTTCCGATAGTAGTATTGTGCGAGTTTTGCAGGTTGGCAATAATCTCCTGTATTTGCAAGGCTGCCTGGCTGCCTACCAAACCGCGCAGCTCGGTATAAACGGTTCCCTGCACGGCGTCGCGGCCAAAAATGCTTCCAACAATGGAGATGATGATAATGAGCAACGGCGCCATGGCAAAGATGGTGTAGTAGCTCAACGAGGCCGCCAGCTTCATGCAATTGTCCTCCGAAAAATTCTCCCCTGTTCGCCTTAATATCCGCCAGGCCAATTTCAGTTTGTTCTTCAAGCGTATTTGTTCTTAGCTATGAAATTACAGATGAGTAGAGAAACGACAAATTTCACTGCAGGGAAAAGAGAACCCGACCATCCTCTTTGCAGTGCAAGTTTGAAAACTATTGTTCAGGAGAGAGCTTATGCAGCTAAGGTAAAGTCGCTTAGTTTGTTGGCGCATTCCCGGCAAACCTTTGCGCATTCTTCAAACACGGCCCCGTTCTGGCGTTCGCAAACTTCAGCGCATTCTTCGCAAATGCCCACGCAAAGCAGCGCCATGTTTTTGCTGTTGACGGAGCCTGTCTTTAACGCATGAAAAGTGCCCAGGCAGATGTAAGCACATTCGTCAACAACTTTGACAACTTGTTTGGAGAGAAATTGTTTGATGGATTGAAGATCGGCTAACAGGCTTTCGCAATTGATCCAGGCATCAAAGCAAGCGTTCGTGTGGAGGGACTTGATGGTGAGCATCCGAAATTTGGTTTAGAAGGGTTTTGAATAGGTTAGCTCCCGGCGGAACCACTGCCGCACAGGATTTTTGCTTCAAAAGGGTTCGGACTCGCCTACAAGAAAAAGTACTGCGGTATAAACAGAAAATAGCCTGCCAGTTTTTTTCAGGCTGAATCGGCCGTAAAATCGGTGCTGCTGAGTACAGATTTCCCCAATAAAGAGCCCTTTCATTTGCAAAGACTCTTTATTGGGGCAAAACTTATTTGTTGGCTGCATGCAGGTCACGCAGGCGCTTTACCTCATCGTGGCCAACTTTCAGGGTTGCTTTTTGGCGTACAATAAGGTCACGCATCGAAGGCTCCAGTTCAACATCGGAGTTGAGCGCAAGGTCGTAAGCTTTCTGCGCAGCGTCTTCACCAAACTCGCAATTGTCCAAAATGGTTTTACGGTCCTTGCCGGAAATGGCGGCTTTCAGATCCATCCATACACGGTAAATTTTACCGGAGTTGGTCGTGCCTTCGGCCGGGTTGCTGCCAAGTCGAGATACTTCTTGCGTTAACTCCTGCGCATACTGGCGGCTTTCGGTAATGTAACGCTGAAACAAGGTTTTCAGGTCGGCATCTTCGTCTTTCAATTCTTCAATTGCTTTTTCATAGCCCACCACCCTGTCGTGGTTAATGCGGATTAAATCATTTAAAATATTTGCTATTTTATCCATAACGTGATTTTGATACTGTTGAGTAAAAAATCAGACCAGTAGAAAAAATGCTTTTCGTGGTACAGATTTTATGCGCCTTTATTATTCTCTAACCCAAAATTCAACTTATGGCAAAGTATTCGAAAGGTGCCGGCAAAAAAGTAAAAGCCGCTATGCACGAAAGAAAAGAAGGCACGTTGAAAAGTGGACGCAGTGGTAAAAAAGTAACTTCCCGCAAACAAGCCATTGCAATTGGGCTGTCGGAAGCCCGCAAAGAAGGAGCAAAAGTACCGTCGAAAAAAAGCGCCAGTAAAAAAGGCGCAACCAAAAAAGCAGCCAGCAAAAAAACAGCGGCAAAAAAGACAGCTACAAAAAAGGCAACCACAAAAAGAACGGCAAGCAAGAAGGGAGCAACTAAGAAAGGCGCAACGAAAAAAACAGCAACAAAGAAAAGTGCTACAAAGAAATCGGCTTCTAAAAAAGGAGCGGCCAAAAAAAGCGCAGCAAGGAAAAGATAAACAGCAAAAAAATCCTGTAGAGAAATGGCGGTTGCTGAGCAACTGCCATTTTTTATTTACATCAGCTGCTTTAAAATTTTCATGAGCACCCGTTCTTCGGATGTAAGCCCGGTAAGGTGATCATCTTTTTCTATTTCATCCAGTTGCTTGAGGTATTTGTCAAGCGAACGTTCTTCGTACAGTTTAATAATGCCCGGATGCACATAGTACTTTTTGCAAACGGTTCGGGTATTGCCCAATTTGTGGCTTACTTCATCCAGTGCCGCCACAATATTTTTTTTGCAATCGGCATCTGTTTCGGGATTGTCCTGCGAGCAAAAGCATTGCAGAATGTGCAAAGTGCCCGCCCAAGTGCGAAAATCTTTTGCGGTAAAATCCCCGCCGCTGGCTTCTTTAATGTACTGGTTTACCATGCCCGAATCAATGGAATGCCTGCCCCCATCAGCATCAAAATACTGGAACAATTCCTTGCCCGGAATATCGCGGCATTGCTTCACCAGCTTTGCAAGCTTTGGGTTTTTTAGCGTGATGTTGTGGTAAACGCCTTTCTTTCCCTTAAACGAAAACTGCACGGTGCTACCGGCAACTTTTACGTGACTATCTTTTAATGTTGTTAGTCCGTAAGAGCCATACAACTTTTCGTAACCATCGTTGCCAATCCGGATAAACGTTCGCTCCATTAAACTAATCACCGTCGCCAATACTTTTTCTTCGCTTAGTTCTTTCTTCGCCAGGTCTTCTTCTACTTTGAGTCGAATGGACGGAAGGATTTTTCCAAACTCATACAGGCGGTGAAATTTTGTTTCGTTGCGCAACACGTTCCAGTGTGGGTGATAACGATATTGTTTGCGGCCTTTTACATCGTACCCGGTTGCCTGGATGTGGCCATTGTCTTTTTTACAAATCCACACACCCGTCCACGCCGGCGGAATCACCAGCTTTTTAATTCTCTCCAATGTTTTTTCATCAGTAACAGGTGCGTCTTTGTAGGTATAAGAAAAACCGCTTCCTTTTTTCTGGCGAAGAATGCCTGCATCCTGGTCGCTCACATACACCAGGTCAGCCATTTTTGCCGCCTGCTCGTAATCCTTGTCAATCTTCAGCATTTCCTTGTGCGATAGCTCTGCCAGTTTTTCCATGATTTACTTTTTTGGATGTTCCCGCTGACGAATATGTTTTTTATGTTGATGCACATCCTCCGCTTCATCTACTGAATGCGAACTGTGCAGATCGTTTCCCTCCCTCGCCAATTGCGAAAGCCGTACGTAGAACTTCTTTAAAACTTCCAGTTCATCCTGCGTTAAATCCTCCACCACAATCAACCGGTTACTGGCCCTCTCCTCTGCCGCAATCAACTCGTTTAGCTTTAACTGAATGGCAAGCGAGTCTTTGTTCTGCGATTGTTGAATGATGAACACCATTAAAAACGTAACGATGGTTGTACCTGTATTAATGACGAGCTGCCACGTGTCGGAAAAGTGAAAGACCGGACCGGTTACTCCCCAGGCAAGAATGATAAGCAAGGCCACGAGAAAGGCAGTTGAGGAACCGGTGACTTTGGTAACATTGATGGCCATGCGTTCGAACCAAGTTTTGAAGCCGCGTTTTTTATTGCGCATGCCCAAAGCCCTGTCAACGGTTGAAAGGCCGGAAGGATTTGTGTCCATAACTGTTTTTACAGTTAAGCTAATGAAAAAGCCAGACCAAAAGGCCTGGCTGCTCACGGTTGTTTTAGGTTTCGTTTGTTTTTACCGGTACGCTACGCTTATTCTTCCGGCTCGCCTTCTGCTGCGATGTTGATACCGCTAACGGCCAACTCGGTCAGCAACTGGTCGGTTTGTTTTTCTTCTTCCAATGTCTGGTTCAGAATCTCTGCAATTTCATTTTCGCCCATTGTTTTTGCCAGTTGCACCAGGCTGCCGTACGCTGCAATTTCGTAGTGCTCTACTTTCTGCGCAGCGATGATCAATCCTGCATCACGTACCATGGTTCCTTTTGGTAATTCTTCCAGCAAACCTTGCGCTTCTTTTACCAGTCCGTCCATTGCTTCGCACTTCTTCGCACGGGCTGTTTGTCCTAAGATTTCAAACACTTCCTCAATGCGGCCAATCTGTCCTTCTGTTTGTGTCAGGTGCTGCTGAAAGGCATTGCTCAGCTCTTGCGAAGTGGCTGCTTTTGCCAACTTTGGAAGGGCCTTCGTCAGGTGTTTTTCCGCCCAGTAAATATCCTTCAGTTCTTCCAGAAATAATTCTTTCAACATGGTCTCGTCGCTCTTTTGAGCGGTGGCTCCTGCACGTTTGGTGGTCGCCGACTTTGATGCTGTAGTACGTGGCATACGTTAAAGGTTTTAGATGTTTTATTAATGATAGTGACAGGTATAAAATAATATGCCAGCAAAACGCTGTCTGCATCAACCTGCAAAATTTTGTTTGTAGAGTTTTCTACACAAAGGCAGGCCGAACAATAGATACAAACGGCAGTTTGAAAACAGCGGACAGAACTGCATTTCCGCAATTGACGCTTAGTTGGTTAGCTATCAGCAGAAAACAGAAAACGCCTTTGTACAACACCTTTTCAATTGCCGCTAAGCAGGGGCCGTTTTCATTATGGTACTTTATTTGGATTATTTACCAGCGTAACTCTGTGATTACTCACCAAAAACAAAACTTATGGACGCAAATCAGCAACTCAATTTTCTACAGGAACGCATCGGGGAGATTGGCAGTGCGATTTTTTACAACGAAAGCGAAGCAGTTCTGAAGCTTCCCACATCCATTGTTTCTACCATTAAAGTGGACGACTATGGGTTTGTATGGTTCTTTGTTCAAAAGCCCAGTCAGAAGCTGACGGAATTTGAACAGGAGTTTCCCGCAAAGCTTGACTTCTATAAAAAAGGCGCTGGCTATTTTCTGCAGGTGTTTGGGAAAGGTTTTGTTGTAACCGATCCGGAAGAGATGAATGCATTTGTTGATTTGCCCGAAGAACAAAAGAAACTCGCCAGCGGAACATTGGCACTGGTTAAAGTAAAAATCCAGGAAGCGAAATATTTTGAAACCCGCTCAACGCAAAAAATGTCGTGGTGGCAAACGGCATGGAGCACAGTTACGGCCTGGTTCCGCCACAACTCTTATCGTCCGGGCAACACTTATTTTCCAGCTTCTTAAATCTGTGTTATGGCAAAAGCAGCAAGGTCTATCTGGTCGGGAGCCATCAGCTTTGGTCTGGTTAATATCCCGGTGAAATTGCAAAGCGCCGTGCAGGATGATAACATTGATTTTGACATGCTGTCGAAAGACGACATGGCGCCGATTAAATATGCCCGCATCGATTCGAAGACAGGCGAAGAGATACCGTACAAAGACATTGTGAAAGGCTATCAATACGCCAAAGGAAAATATGTGATTGTTACCAATGAGGACTTTGAAAAAGCAAGGCCCGACATTGCCAAAACAATCGACATTATCCAGTTTGTAAAGGAAGACGAGATTGATCCCATTTACTACGAGAAGCCTTACTACATTGTTCCGGCAAAGGGCTCGGAAAAATCGTACAAGCTGTTGCTAAAAGCGCTGGATGAAACAAAGACCGTCGGCCTTGCCGAATTTATGCTGCGCAACCGTGCACACATTTGCATTTTAAAAAACTATGACGGTGTAATGTTACTGAACCAGCTTCGTTACCACGAAGAAGTGAAAGAAGTACCCGATGTAAAAACAGGTACGGAAAGAATCTCCCCAAAAGAAATACAGCTCGCTACAAAACTCATTAACCAGTTAACGGAAACATTTAACCCTGCAGCATTTAAAGACACCTACATTGCTGAGCTCAAAAAAGTGATCAAAGCAAAAGCAGCGGGCAAAGACATTCGCATTGCCGAACCAAAACGTGATACAGCAACCATCAAAGACCTGATGGAAGTGCTGAAGCAAAGTTTAGAAAGCAAGAAGAAAAGAGCTTGATGGTTTGTGGTTGTGTAGGTGCATGAAACACTATTATTCTTTTCCCTTCCTTAAAAAAACATTCAACTAGTCTTCGTATTTACGAAAGAACTGATGATAGATATTCCATTTCTTCAAGAAATGGAATATCTGTGCCACCCTATTAAGACTGCCTCCGCAAAAACATCTCACCACGTCACGCCAACCACAAACGTCCCTGCATTTCAAACTGTTTAACCAATGGCACTGATTTTTCTTTTCTCTTTTACATGAGTCTTTCGCAATACAACAAAAAACGCGACTTCAAAAAAACGGATGAGCCGGGGGGAAAAGAAAAGCGTTCAAAGGGTGCCTTGCGTTTTGTTGTGCAAAAGCATGATGCCTCGCATGTGCATTACGATTTCCGTTTAGAGATGGAAGGTGTACTCAAAAGCTGGGCGGTACCAAAAGGACCTTCGCTTAATCCCGCCGACAAACGCCTGGCGATGATGGTGGAAGATCACCCGTTTGACTACCGCAATTTTGAAGGCGTAATTCCCGAAGGCGCATACGGTGGCGGCACCGTGATTGTTTGGGACGAAGGCACGTATGAATTAGCTGATGCAGATGATTTAACCCGCAAGGAACAGGAAACTATTTTATTGCAGGCTTTGCAGAAAGGAAGGATCAGTTTCACTTTACATGGTAAAAAACTGGCTGGCCAATTCACGTTAATGAAGATGCGCGGTAAGGGAGAAAAAACATGGCTGTTAATCAAAAAAGGCGATGCATTCAGCAGTGACGAAGATGTAACACAAAATGAACGCTCTGTAAAAAGCGGAAGGACCATTCCGCAGGTTGCATATGCTAATGGTGTTGAACCCAACCATCCTGAAGCGCATGGGAAGAAGGGTGAGAATGAGGTTGAGAATAAGACTAAGAAGAGCGTTCAAAACAAACTTATACCTGCTAAAAACAAAACGGCGCTTGCACCAACCCCAAATACAAAACCCCAAACGCCAAACGGCTCCAAATCTTCCCTTCCGCAGAACGTTGTTCCCATGCTGGCAACACTCATTAACGAGCCATTTGACAGCAACGACTGGATCTTCGAAATCAAGTGGGATGGTTACCGTGCGGTGGCGTATTGCAACGGCAAAGATATTAGTCTTGTGTCAAGAAATTTAAAGCCGTTCACCGAAAAATATGCACCTGTTGCAAAGGCCTTGCAAGCGATGAAACTTAAAGCCGTTTTTGATGGAGAAATTGTTGCGGTTGATGAACAGGGCCTTGCCAATTTTCAGCTTTTGCAAAACTGGAAAAACACACCATCGCATTTGCAGTTCTTCATTTTTGATATCCTGTGGCTGAATGGGAAAGATGTCACCAGTCTTCCGCTGATCGAACGCAAAGCATTACTGAAAGAACTATTGCCGGCAGACCACGACATAATCAAATACAGCGACCATGTAGTTGGCAAGGGAAAAGACTTTTTCAAAGTAGCCTTGAAGCAGGGCCTCGAAGGCATTATGGCCAAAAAAGCCGACAGTGTTTACGAGGTTGGGGCACGAACAGAGAACTGGGTAAAAATAAAAGTGAACCAACGGCAGGAAGTGGTGATTGCCGGCTATACAGAACCACGCAAAACAAGAAAGTTTTTCGGCTCACTTCTCCTGGGTGTTTACGATGGCGACGAACTGGTTTACATTGGTCATACAGGCAGTGGCTTCAACACAAAAACACTGGAAGCCATATACAACAAACTGCAACCGCTTAAAACAAGCGGCTCTCCGTTTGCCCAAACACCCAAAACCAACATGCCCGCCACGTGGGTAAAACCAAAGCTGGTTTGCGAAATAAAATTCACGGAGTGGACCAGCGAACGCATGGCAAGGCATCCCATCTTCATGGGACTGCGGGTAGATAAAAAAGCAGCCGACGTAACATTCGAAAAAGCAACAACCATGGCCAAACTAAAAAGCGCAGGCAAGAAGACCGCTACAAAAAAAGCAGCAGCAAAAAAATCGTCGGCGAAGCCGCGACAAAAACGGGCAAATTCAAAAACATCCGGCAAACAAGCAGATGCAGGCAGCGAGGGTGAGCAGGTTATTCAATTAGACGGCCATGAAGTAAAGCTCACCAACCTTCAAAAAATTTACTGGCCGAAAGAAGGCTTTCGCAAAGGTGATGTGGTGAATTATTACCTGCAGATGGCGCCGTACATCTTGCCCTATCTTATCGACCGGCCGCAATCAATGAACCGTCATCCCAACGGTATTGAAGAAAAAAACTTCTTTCAAAAAGATGTTCGCGGCAAAGTGCCGGAGTGGATGGAAACCTTTGAAGAATACAGCGAATCGACGGATGTAACGGTTGAATATTTGGTGGTGAGCAATGAAGCTACGTTGATCTACATGGCCAATCTTGGCTGCATTGAAATCAATCCCTGGCATGGACGAAAACAACATTACCTGAAGCCGGATTGGTGCCTGATTGATCTCGATCCGGATACAACAAATACTTTTGATGAAGTGATAGATGTGGCATTGACTGTGAAGAAAGTGTTGGACGCTATCGGCGCTGATTGTTGTGTCAAAACATCTGGTTCATCGGGCATTCATATTTACATTCCGCTGGCTGCGAAATACGATTTTGAACAATCGAAAAACCTGGCAGAGTTAGTCGTAAACCTGGTGAACGCAGAAATGCCGGACCTTACCAGTGTTGAGAGAAATCCGGCCAAACGCAAAGGAAAGATCTACCTTGATTTTTTGCAAAACAAAGAAACACAAACAGCCGCTGCGCCTTATTCCATTCGTCCAAAACCTGGCGTGCCTGTTTCAACGCCACTAGACTGGAGCGAATTGAAACATGGTCTGACACCAAAAACATGGAATGCCTTCAACATCTTCGACCGGGTGAAAACAGAAGGCGATTTATTCAAACCTGTTTTAGGAAAAGGAATAGATTTGGAAAAAGTGCTGAAGAAAATGCAGGCACTTATCAAATAACATGAACCCTTCATTAACCATATACGACGAAGCCATTCAGCAGTTTCTGAACATTGATTTCGAAATAGAAATCCTGGCCAATGATTGCCAGTTCACGGAAGGACCGGTTTGGAACAGCGAAGGGTTTTATTTGTTCAGTGATATAACCGCAAATACGGTTTACAAGTTGGTTCCCGGTCAGCAAAAGCAAGTTTGCATTGCGGCCAGCGGTACCGAAAATCCAGGCGATAAAGATTTAAAACCCGACCAGGTTGGATCGAATGCATTGGCTTATGATAGCGAAGGCACATTGCTGGTTTGTCGCCATGGTAGCCACAGCGTAGCAAAATGGGATGGACAAATTTTGCAACCATTCATTACACAGTACAATGGCAAACCGCTCAACAGTCCGAACGATATTATTGTTGATAAGAAAGGCCGCATCTTTTTTTCCGATCCGCCGTATGGTTTGAAAGAGGGGAAGTTGAACCCGGAAGGCTTTCAGCCAGCGGCGAACGTGTATTGCTATGACGGCGGTGAGTTGAAAATCATTTGCGATAAATATCAATACCCCAACGGCGTTTGCATTACACCCGATGGAAAAGAGCTTTACATCTGTTCCAACAAGCCGTTTGAAAAATTCATTTCGGTGTATGATTTGGAAACGCTTCAGTTCAAACGGATTTTGGCAGAAGAAAACAGCGATGGCATTAAATGCGATCCGCACGGGAATGTTTATCTCTGCAACAAGGATGGAATTATTGTTTTAAATAGTGAAGGAAAGCGCCTTGCCTTGATCCAGTTTCCAACAGTTCCAGCCAATTGCTGCTGGGGCGGTGCAGAAAGAAAAGACCTTTTCATTACAGCGAGAGAAAAAGTGTACCTGCTTCGCAATTTGCTTCGTTAAGCTCTCCGTAAAAAGACAATCTTTCTAACGTAGTTCGACACCTACGGGGCCGAAGGAAAATGATCGCCTATTTTCTACCAAGGTGTGGCTCCGATGGAGCCAATATTAAAAGCACAATCCTTTTCTATCTTAGAAAGTTTGTCTCCAAACTCCAAACTCCAAACTCCAAACTCCAAACTCCAAACTCCAAACTCCAAACTCCAAACTCCAAACTCCAAACTCCAAACTCCAAACTCCAAACTCCAAACTCCAAACCTCCTTACTTTTGCCGCATGCTACAAATCAGTCAACGTGGACAGGAAATGCCGGCTTCGCCAATTCGTAAGCTGGTACCCTATGCCGAAGCCGCCAAGAAAAAAGGCACGAAGGTTTTTCATCTCAACATCGGTCAGCCGGATATTGAAACACCGCCTTCTATATTAGATGCGGTGCGACAAGCAGACATCCCGGTGCTGGAATACAGCCACAGCGCAGGCAACGAAAGTTATCGCAGAAAATTAGTGAGCTACTACAAATCGGTTGGCATCAACGTAAGCCACGACCAGATAATGATTACCACCGGCGGATCGGAAGCCATTATGTTCGGCTTTTTCTGTTGCCTGAATCCCGGTGACGAAGTGATCATTCCCGAACCTTTCTATGCAAATTACAACGGCTTTGCCGTGCAGGCCGGTGTGAAAGTCGTACCCATCACGTCGCAAATTGAAACGGGTTTTGCATTGCCACCCATTGCCGAATTTGAAAAAGTTATTACGCCTAATACAAAAGCAATCATTGTTTGCAGTCCCAACAACCCTACCGGCTATTTGTACAGCCGCCAGGAAATGGAAGACCTGAAAACAATCTGCCTGAAGCACAATCTTTACCTTTTTTCCGATGAAGCTTACCGCGAGTTCTCCTACTCCGGCGATTACATCAGCGCCATGCACCTCGAAGGCATGGACAACCACGTTGTGTTGATGGACACCATCAGCAAACGTTACAGCGCCTGTGGTGCAAGATTGGGCGCTTTTGTTACCAAGAACAAAGCAGTGTACGAAGCAGCCATGAAGTTTGCGCAGGCAAGATTAAGTCCGCCCGGACTGGCGCAAATCATGGGCGAAGCCGCCGTTGATCTTCCCGCTTCTTACTTCGACAAACCCAAAGCAGAATATATTGCACGAAGGGATTTATTGGTAAAAAGATTGAACGCAATGCCTGGTGTTTTTTGTCCGAACCCTGGCGGTGCATTTTACGCCATGGCAAAACTTCCCATTGATGATTCCGACCGTTTTTGTCAATGGTTGCTGGAGTCGTTTTCCCACAACAATCAAACAGTGATGCTGGCGCCGGCCACCGGTTTTTACGGTACGCCGGGATTGGGGAAAGATGAAGTGCGTCTTGCGTATGTACTTAACCTGAAAGACTTGAACGATGCGATGGACTGCCTGGAAAAAGCCTTGGAAGAATACCCGGGTAGAACACAAGTAGCACAAGCTGAATTGGCAGTTGGCACCAAGCAATAAGCAAAGAGGTAAAACTTGCCCAAACAATACCGAAAACCCTGGCGAAAATCGCCGGGGTTTTTCTTTGTCCGTTGGCAGTTGTCCATTGCCTGTTGATAAACCCAAGGGCATAATAATTGCAAAATTTCTGCAAAGCCACAAGGCGATTCATCATTTTTTAAAACCAATAACATGGCAAATACAGAAAACTATGGTAGCTGGCATGCAGACAGCGAACTGCAACCAAATTCCGGCGGCAGCGGGGCAATTAATGTAGGACAAACTGAACGTCTTGTAAGTGTAGGCCTAGGTGCGTTCCTGCTTTCTTCGGGACTGAATAATTTAACCAAACATCCCATCAAAGGTTTGATTCGCACAGTGCTTGGCGGCGCTTTGTTGTACCGCGGCGTTAGCGGCAACTGCCCTATGTATTCTGCCTTGGGCAAAACAAAAGGTGTAAGCCATACGCAGGCTATCAACATTCGCACAGGGCTGATTGTAAACAAGCCAAAAGATGAAGTGTATGCTTTCTGGCGCAAGCTGGAAAACCTGCCGCTGTTTATGAAACACCTGGCAAGTGTAACCGAAATCGATTCCAAACATTCACATTGGGAAGCCGATATTCCGGGTGGCATTGGCCGCATTAAGTGGAACGCAGAAATTGTAAAAGAAGAAGAAGGCTACCTCATTGGCTGGCAGTCCATTCCTAATTCAACGGTGAACAACGCCGGTAAAGTAACATTCCGCGAAGCTTTGGGTGGACAGGGAACCGAACTGGAAGTGGTGATCAGTTACCACCCGCCAGCCGGCGAACTGGGCGCAGGCATTGCCAAATCGCTGAACCCTGTACTGGAAAAAATG
>DATKHJ010000272.1:0-11846 GCA_035510335.1 Flavisolibacter sp.
TCTACAACCACCGGTCATCATACCGCCTTGTACTCCACATCGCAGCAAAAAGAATCGGCTGACAATGCTATCCAGGCGCTTATCAAAAAAGGCGTTCCTGCTGATAAAATTGTGATTGGCGCAGCGTTTTATGCCCGCGAATGGGAAGGCGTTGCCGAAGGCAACAATGGTTTGTACCAGTCCGGCAAATTCAAACGCTCAGTTGGTTTTAAAGATTTTCCTGCGCAGTACAGCAAGCAAAGCGGCTATGAATCTTTTTGGGACAGTGAAGCCAAAGCGCCCTACCTGTACAACAAAGCCAAAGGACTTTTTGTAACCTTCGATGATCCTTCTTCTTTGGCTGAAAAAGTAACTTATGTTGTTGAAAAAGGATTGAACGGTATTATGTTTTGGGAACTTAGCAACGATATGCCGGCCAGCGGTTTGGTGGATGCCATTCACAAAGCATCGGGCAAAAAGCCGAAGTAAGCGTAAACGATTACGACCCGGCAACGAAAGAATTTTAGCAAACATTATAACAGGCCGCCCATTCAAATGGACGGCTTTTCTCTTTATTTTCAATCCGTAAACAGTAAAGAATGAAGTGTACTTTTCTTTTTGGTTTTCTGCTTTGTGCGGTGATGGGTTATTCGCAGCAAAACAGTACCGGTAAGTATGATCTTGCAAATTTATCCGTGCAGTGGGAAGTGGTTGAAAACGGCTACAAAGGCAAAACTGAAT
Organism: Flavisolibacter sp.; assembly: GCA_035510335.1. GTDB lineage: Bacteria > Bacteroidota > Bacteroidia > Chitinophagales > Chitinophagaceae > Flavisolibacter. Next base: position 721 of record DATKHJ010000272.1, read on the forward strand.
TTGTTTCGGCCTTTACCATTACCAGCAAAAGCGGAACCTTTCCGGCGGCAGGCTGGAGTCTGTACTTCAATTTTCCACGCATGATTAAAGCGGCCTCTGTTACCGGCGGAATGACGATAGAACACATCAACGGCGACTTTTACCGTCTTTCGCCGGCAAAGAATTTTAAAGGGCTCGCCGCTAACCAACCGTTGCGGGTTTCCTTTGTGGCAGGCGCCTGGGCCATCAGCATTTCCGATGCACCGGCCGGACTTTACCTTGTATGGGATGAAGCGCCGGAGAAAGGAACGCTGCTTGCCAACTACACCATAAAACCATCTACAGAGCTGAAGCAATATTTGCGGTATGCATCCGACAAAACAACGTTTGTTACGCCGCAAAAGATCTACGAGCAAAACAAGATCATCGCCGATATTCCAACTGCTTCTCTCACCAAAATTTTTCCTACACCTGCATCCTACAAAGAGACTGGCGGGCAACTGACACTCACCAGTAATTTCACCATTGTAGCTGATGAAAAGGATGGATTGCAAAACGAAATTTCTTACCTGAAAAATGAGTTGACGAAATTAGTAGGCAACGTAACCACTGGAAAAGGAACGCCAATTTTTCTTCGCAAGAATGCGTCTGCCAGCGATGGCTACCAGTTAACGGTTAATAGCGAAAAAATAGAGATTTCTTCGGGCACAAACCGCGGTATTTTTTACGGCATTCAATCATTAAAAACATTGCTGCCGCCAGATGCCTACAAAGGCACGCAAACGTCCATCAACATTCCGGCGGTTGCGGTAGTCGATTCGGCACGGTTTGGCCACCGGGCTTTTATGATGGATGTGGCCCGCAACTTTCAGCCAAAGCAACAGGTGTTGAAGGTGCTTGACCTGATGTCGCTTTACAAACTGAATGTCTTGCATTTTCATTTTAACGATGATGAAGGCTGGCGCATTGAAATTCCAGGATTGCCAGAGTTAACCGAAGTTGGCGGACGAAGAGGGCACACAACGAAAGACGATGCATTTCTTCACCCTTCATTTGGTTCCGGTCCCGATCTTTCGCACGGTTCGGGCTATTATTCGAAAGCCGATTTTATTGAAATTCTGAAATACGCCAATGAACGTCACATTGCCGTAATACCCGAAATTGAAACGCCGGGTCATGCCCGTGCAGCCATTGCTTCCATGACGGCCCGGTACAACCGGTTGATGAAAGAAGGAAAAAAAGCAGAAGCAGAAAAATACCTGTTGTATCATCCGCTCGATTCATCAAAATATCGCTCCGTGCAACGCTGGTACCGCAACGTGATGGATGTAGCCTTGCCTTCTACCTACACATTTTTAGAGAAGGTGGTGGATGAATTAAGCGCCATGTACAAAGACGCCGGCGCACCGTTGGCTACCATTCATTTTGGCGGCGACGAAGTGCCAAAAGGAGTGTGGGCAGGTTCGCCTGAAGTACATCGGCTGATGAAGCAAAGCAGTAGCGTAAAAACAATTGACGACCTCTGGTATTATTTCTTTGGAAACATCAACACTATGCTGAAGAAAAAAGGATTGTACCTCTATGGCTGGGAAGAAATTGCTATGCGCAACACAAAGCGTGATGGGAAAACATACGCTATCCCCAATCCTGATTTTAAAAACGAAAACGTGCAGGTTGATGTTTGGAACAACGTAATTGGATGGGGTGCAGAAGACCTGCCTTACCGCCTTGCAAACGCTGGTTACAAAGTGGTGTTATCGCCGGTCAGCAACATGTATTTTGACCTGGCTTACCAGAAAGCGTTTGACGAACCGGGTTACTATTGGGGTGGTTATGTAGATGTGGACAAGCCTTTTTATTTCATTCCGTTTGATTATTATAAAAACTCTACCGAAGATGTAAATGGGAACAGCGTAACGCTGGATTACTTTAAGAACAAGGAACGTCTTTCGGAAGCCGGACGGCAAAACATTCCCGGCATACAGGGTTTACTGTGGAGCGAAACGGTGAAGAGTCCACATCAAATGGAGTACATGCTGCTGCCTAAACTACTGGCGCTGGCCGAAAGAGCATGGGCGCAAAGTCCGGCATGGGCCGAAGAAAAAGACTCAGCAAAAGCAGCTGCTTTGTACAGGGGTAGCTGGTCGAAGTTTGTGAATGTACTGGGCAAACGCGAATTGCCGCGGCTTGATCATTACGCCGGCGGCTTTCAGTACCGGCTTCCAACGGTTGGCGCAAGTACTGTTAACGGTAAGGTTATGGTCAACGTTCAGTTTCCTGGTACGGTTATCCGTTACACAACCGACGGCTCCGAACCAACGGTTGATAGTAAGCTATACACAGCGCCATTCCCGCACAAAGGAATTGTTCGCTTTAAAACCTTTAGCAGTAATGGCCGCGATGGGAGAGCAGTGGAGTTTAACATGGCTGCTACGCCAAACAAGGGTATCTATTAAGAAAATTGGCTTCTCGTTAGTGACAAGCGTTTAGACAGCCCAGGTTTTTGCCTTTGCCGATGAAACGGCAAGCTTTGGCGAAAACAGGCTTTCACATTCGTTTTATTTTAGTGCTTTGCGGCACAATCCTATGGAATTAGTTATGTATATGGGCAATGATTTTATTGCCTCTGCTTTAGTTGAACGAGAAAACATCTCCAAGCCCGGGTACATCAGCAAGCTGAAAAGAGACCTGCTCAAAGAAAACGAAGAATCGCTGCGCTATGCAGACAACGAGCCGGAATTCCTGATTGTAAATTTTGCGTTGTCGCAGGGAGCTGCGGCGAATAGTGCCTGATCCTATACATCAAAACCTTCTTCCCGAACGTATTAGTTCTTGCGCTTAGTTGAAATGCTACAAGGCGCAGAATTCATTGCTTTTATTCCATCAATTCTAAGAGTGACTTTCCCTGGCAAAGGCAAGGGTAATGCAACAAGTTTTTGTGGTTGTTAGATAAGCTATGAGAATTTTATTGGAAGCAAATACATTCCTCAAAATCCTTTTTCATACATTAGCTTCACAATTTTCTTACGGTTACTGCTTATTAACGATTGATTGGACTGCGTTGGCTTACATAATGAACCTGAAGTGCTTCGGCTGGTGGCAGATGGTGATCAGCGGGCTTTTTCCATGTTGGTTGATGGTTACGGCGCCGCTGTTTATGCGCATGTTCTTACGTATTTAAAAAATGCTTCCCGGGCCGAAGAAATTACACAGGACATTTTTTTAAATATCTGGAACCACCGAGACGAACTGCCCTCCCTGCAAAACTTTCGCGGTTACCTTTTTGTGCTTACCCGCAACCGCACTATTTCTGCTTTCCGGGAAAAGATGATGAAGTTTGAAGAAGCCGAGAAAGACGAATTGCAAACGGCCCTCAATCCCTGCAGCCAGCTCGAATACCGGCAATTATCCGACACCGTTCAACGGGGTATCAGCCAGTTGCCGGAACGCCGCCGCCAGGTTTTTACCATGAGCCGTTTCGATGGTAAAACCTACGATGAAATTGCCACGCACCTGAATATTTCCAAAAGTGCGGTTAACAAACATATCATTGAATCGCTTGTCTTTCTGCGCACCTATCTGCGCAACGAAATGGTTTTCCTTCTCCTGTTTTTTCTTCTTTCCGAACTTTTTTAAAAAAATTTTTCGCCAAAAGGTGATTGCTTTTCTTTTTTCTGCGTCTTTATAGTTGGCAGTTGTTATAAAACATTGTCCGGACACTTTGCATGCAGCAACAGAAATTCCAGGAACTCATTGAAAGGTATATATCGGAACAGGCTACCGCGGATGATATAGAAAAGCTGAAGGAGCTATTAAACGAGCCCGAATATGTAATGCAGTTGGAAACCTATATGGACAGCCAGCTGGCAGCCAGCACCGCTACGGCAGCCGATTACCCGGTGGTTGTTGACAGGTTAAAAACATTGGTGGAGGACGAGATAGGGAATAAGAAGGACCGTGCAAAAACAATTCGTTTGCAGTCGGTACTGCAGTGGACCGCAGCGGCAGCCATCATTGTTTTATGCGTTACGTTGGGATTGAATTTGTTTTCGAAAAAAGCAGAAGGACCTATAGCAAACACGGGGATTGTTTCAGCACCATTGCCGGAGAAAATAGTACCGGGAAAAGACGGTGCAATTCTCACCCTTGCTGATGGAAGAACAATTGTGCTGGACAGTGCCGGCAACGGTGTTGTGGCGACGGAGAACGGATCGGAAATCGTATTGAACAACGGGCAGCTTATCTACAAGTCCAAAAACGCCAACAACATCTCGTTCAACACGATGTCAACGCCAAACGGCCGGCAGTTTCAGCTGGTGTTACCCGATGGTACAAAAGCCTGGCTGAATGCGGCTTCTTCGCTTCGCTATCCTACTGCTTTTGTTGGTGCGGACAGGCAAGTGGAAGTAACCGGGGAGGTTTATTTTGAAGTTGCCAAAAACCGCGAGAAACCATTCAAAGTAAAAGTGAACGAAGAGATGGAAGTGGTTGTTTTAGGCACTCATTTCAACATCAATGCATACGCCAACGAAACCTCCATCAATACCACTTTACTGGAAGGTGCTGTGCAAATCAGGAACGGCAATCAAAAAGAATTATTAAGTCCCGGCGAACAGGCGCAGGTGGCAGGCAATAAAAAAATAAAACGCATCAAAGGCGTTAACCTGAAAAAAGTAATGGCCTGGAAAAACGGTGTCTTTGATTTTAATGGCGCAAGTCTGCAGGAAGTGTTGCGGCAGTTGGAGCGCTGGTACGATATCACTGTTGTGTATGAAAAAGGTGTACCGCAAACAGAGTTTGTGGGAACCATGGGCAGAGACCTCAACCTGGAAGATGTGCTGAAAGGGCTGAAGCTGTCGGAAGTGAATTTCCGTATGGAAGGAAGAAAGCTGATTGTATTGCCCTGATAACGATGAACAAATAAAAATTTCTTAGAAATAGCAATTGAAAAACAAAGCCGCCAACGGACGGCCATCCGGGCGGCAAGGTTCAATTCAAGCTAAAATTTCGAGTGTAGCAAAACTTCATTTTTAAACCAAACCTGTGCGAATTTATGCTAAAAACTGCTCTTTGTAGCCGTGATGGCGTGACTGTGCCTTCTCTTTTAACACACAGTCTGAGACGAAAACCGCCACAGCCATTTCGGTTACGCACCAAAATGCTGTTGATTATGAAATTAACTGTCTTGTTTCTTGTACTGGGCTTGTTCAGTGCAAACGCAAAAGGCCTTTCGCAAACAATTAGCTTCTCCGGCAAGAAAGTATCTATCAACGCCGTGTTTGAAGCCGTAGAAAAGCAAACGGGGTACAACGTGTTTGCCAACAAAGAGCTGCTGCGCAACACGATGCCTGTTTCTCTTACGGTAAAGAACATGCCGCTGACGCAGTTCCTGGATCTTACGTTCCGCGACCAGCCGATCGATTACGAGATCAACAACAAAACCATCTTTATCAAGAAAAAAGCTGCACCGGCTGTATCGCCGTTGACTGTTTCAGAAGGTCAGACGGTTAGCGAACCAACCTTTCTTCAGGTTACCGGCACCGTCACGGGGTCGGACAGCGCCGTGCTGGAAGGGGCGACGGTGGTTGTAAAAGGAACCACTGTTTCCACTACTACAAATGCCAACGGCCGGTTTACCATTAATGCAGAACCAGATCAGGTGCTGGTGATAACCTATGTTGGTTACACAACGCTGGAGGTTCCGGTTAGAGGACGAACAAACATCAACATTGTGTTGCAACGCCAGGTGCAGGAAGGAGATCTGGTGGTGATCACTGCCTTGGGTATCTCCAAGCGGGCAAAATCACTAACCTATAATGTACAGGAAATAAAAGGCGACGACATTTCGGATGTAAACAACGGCAACTTCGTGAACAGCCTTGTGGGCAAAGTAGCCGGTGCTACTATCAATACGTCGGCTGCCGGTACCGGTAGTTCTTCCCGTGTGGTAATGCGGGGGACAAAGTCTTTGTTCGGAAATAATAATGCACTGTATGTCGTAGATGGTATTCCCATGCCAAACAACATTCGGGGACAAGCTGAAGATATCTTTTCAGGGGCAGGACAGACAGGTGATTTTGTGTCCAATATTAATCCTGAAGACATCGAAAGCGTGTCTGTTTTAAGCGGCCCTGCGGCAGCGGCTTTGTATGGCGGCTCGGCAGCCAATGGTGTTATTATCATCAATACCAAAAAAGGGCGCAGAAACCGTACGGATGTAAGTGTCGTGAGTACTACATCATTTACGGATCCGCTCATTTTACCGAAGTTTCAAAATACCTATGGTCAAACTGAAGTGGGTAGTTATTATAGTTGGGGCGATAAACTTACAACGCCTTCAAGCTTCCGCCCCCGGGATTTTTTCCAAACTGGAATTAACAACACCAATTCAGTATCCCTGTCAACCGGTACTGATAAAAGTCAAACATATCTGTCGCTTGGTAATGTTTCGGCAACAGGGATTATTCCCAACAACGATTTTAAACGGTACAATTTTACCGCCCGGAATACCTCTACTTTCCTGAATGATAAAATGAATCTGGACATCAGTTTCATGGCCGGATTGGTGAATGAGCAAAACATGATATCACAGGGACAGTACTTTAACCCACTGATTGCGGTGTACCTATTTCCCCCTGGGGATGATTTTGGTAGGGTGAAAGCTTTCGAAAGACACAATCCATCGCGAAACTTAATGACACAGTTCTGGCCTTATGGTGACAATGGGCTGATGATGCAAAACCCGTATTGGGTTGCAGAACGAAACCTTTTCCAAAATAACAAAGAGCGTTATATGACAACCGTGTCCTTGCGGTACAACCTTGCTAAATGGCTTAATTTGTCAGGAAGAGCGAAGTTGGATAAATCAAACGAAAGAAATCAAAGGAAGTTTGCAGCATCTACGAACCAACTCTTTGCTTCTGAGTATGGATTTTATGGTAATGCAGCATTCAATAACCGGCAGATCTACGCTGAAGGACTGGCGAATATCAATTACTCCTTCAACCGGGATTTCAGTGTAACAGCCAACATTGGAGGTGCCATTGAAGACATAAGAAATAGCCATGACGAAATATCCGGCAGACTGCTTGGTACCGCCAATCTTTATACATTCGAGAATCTTGATCGGTCTGCAAACGCAAGTATATTTCAGCGTGGCCAGACAAGTCAAAAGCAATCGCTGTTTGGTACTACCCAGTGGGGATATAAGGATGCCGTATTTCTTGATATAACAGCCCGAAACGATTGGGCATCAACTTTGGCAGGGGCAAGCGGACAATCGTTCTTCTATCCATCCATTGGACTTTCTGGCGTGCTTACCGATTTGCTTCCAATTCGTACAAACGAAATATCCTACCTTAAAATAAGGGCATCTTACTCAGAAGTTGGTAACGAGCCTCCTTTTGGTCTGACAAATCTAACTCGCCCAATTGCTGGTACAAATGGCCTGCCTGTCTCAGGAGAAATAATGCCTAACCCTGGGTTAAAGCCTGAACTAACCAAATCTTGGGAAGCCGGTATCAATGCTGCCTTCTTCAACGGAGCGTTGCGTCTCGATGCCACTGTTTATACTTCTCGCACTTACAACCAAACCTTTCAGCCCACGCGGTCATCAACCGTGGGATTTTTATCAATTTTTGTTAACGCAGGTCGTGTTGACAACAAAGGAATAGAAGCATCGTTGCGATACACAAAACAATTTGGCGGCCTTAATTGGAGCACTTATGCAACCTATGCGGCCAACCGGAACAAGATTGTTGAAATGCTGAAAGATTGGAAAAACCCTTTGACCGGTGAGGTAGAATCTCTTAGCGAATTGAATATGTCAGGTACCGGTAGTTACAGGATGGTATTAAAAGAAGGCGGATCAATGGGCGATATTTATGTAAACACACTTCGTGTGGACGAACATGGTGCTATTTATGTTGACCCAAGCTCACAAACAGTTGTAGCAGATAACAATAGGTTAGTTTATGCTGGTAACAGCAATCCAAGACATAATATCGGTTGGGGAAATACTTTCCGATGGAAAGGGATAAACCTTAATATTCTTGCAACAGCCAGAATAGGGGGAGTTGTTGTTTCCAACACACAAGCTATGATGGATGCTTTTGGCGTATCAAAAGCATCAGCTGATGCCCGCGATGCCGGCGGTGCTATTGTGAATGGCAGACCTATACCTGCAAAAGAATATTACCAGGTTGTAGGTTCCGGTGCATCCGGTGGTATTGCTTCAAGGTATGTTTACAGTGCCACAAACGCAAGGATAGCAGAAATATCGTTGGGTTACGATATTCCTGTAGGAAAGTTTGTCCGGTTTGTAAAAAGCGCCAATGTTTCGCTGGTTGGCCGCAACCTCCTGCTATTATACAACAGTGCACCTTTTGACCCCGAGGTAACTGCAAATACACGAACCTATTTCCAAGGCATTGACTATTTTATGATGCCGAGCTTGCGGTCATTAGGTTTCTCCGTAAAACTGAATTTCTGATTACTTAATTACTTTTTTATGATGGCAGATAAAATAAAGTTTCGGATCAATCCTATGGCACTTGTAATAGTTTTCATGGTCATTGCTTCGGCATGCACCCGCAATTTTGAAGACCTGAATACAAACCAGCACGAGGCAACAGAAGAAATGATGGACACAGACAACCTGAGAACAGGATCTTTCTTTGCGCAGATGCAACGCAATGTAGTCTTATTTAGAGATGGCATTAATCTGACTAGTGACTATCAGGTTGCACAGGGACTGACCAGCGATCTATACTCAGGCTATATTGCTCCTACGGGTACGTGGTTTGGTGGTATGCATAATGGTTCATATGCATTCATCCCGGGTTGGATCGAACGAACATTCACATCCGGTTTTGCGTCAGTAATGCCAGGTTGGTATTCTCTTAAGCAAGCTGCAGATCGGCAAGGTTTACCAGAAATAGCGGCCTTGGGTACTATCGTAAAGGTGCAAGGCATGCATCGTGTGGCTGATGCGTATGGCCCAATCCCTTATATTGATTTCCAAACAGGAAGATTACAGGAAAGCTATAACTCAGTTCAGGATGTTTACAATAAGTTCTTTGAGGAGTTGGGCACATCCATTGACGTTTTAACCGTTTTTGCACAAGGAAATCCCAACACGGCATTGCTAAGGAACTATGACTTTGTTTACAATGGCAATGTTGTTAACTGGATCAAATTTGCCAACACGCTGAGGCTTCGGTTGGCCATGCGGATTGTCAATGCGAATCCGGGCCTGGCAAAAACAGAAGCAGAAAAGTCAATTCAAAACCCATTTGGCGTTATTTCAAATACGAACGAACGAGCTGCTCTGCAACGTGCTGCAAATTTCACCTATTATCATCCCCTTCAGGAAATCGCTTATTCATTCAATGCCGGTGAAGCCCGCATGAGTGCTTCGATGGATGCTTACATGAATGGCTATGCAGACCCACGCCGCTCTGCTTACTTTACAAGAGCTGATGATGGAAATTTTCATGGTGTTCGCCAGGGTATTGTTACTACTAACTGGACTCCTTACACTGGCTCTAAAATTTCCAATTTAAACATGAATCAGAGTACAACTCCAATTGTCTGGATAACGGCGGCCGAATCCTACTTCCTTCGGGCAGAAGGTGCCTTGCGGGGCTGGAGCATGGGCGGCTCAGCACAAAGCCTGTACAACGAAGGCATTACTATGTCTTTCCTTGAAAATGGTTTACAGGCAAGCGATGCTGCTACGTATGCCGCTAACAACACGCTAACACCCATTGCGTTTACTGATAACAGCGGGCAATCGGGTAACAACATTGCAGCGCCAAGCACCATCAGAATTGCCTGGAATGCAGCCGATAATTTCGACACTAATCTTGAGCGAATCATCACACAAAAATGGATTGCGCTTTATCCCGACGGGCCGGAAGGCTGGGCCGAGTTCCGGCGCACCGGTAACCCAAAACTCTTTCCGGTTGTAAACAACAACAGCAATGGAACCATCGACCCGGCCAAGCAGGTTCGCCGCATTCCTTATCCGCAATCGGAATACAACAACAACAGGGCAGGTGTGTTGAGCGGTGTTGCACTGTTGGGTGGTCCTGATGGCGGTGGTACACGTTTGTGGTGGGATCGCAGATAATTCTTTACAACGAAACTTTCATTATTATGAAAATAAATCGCTTACTATTCCTGATATTTCTTGCATCGCTGCTTTCGCTTGCCGGCTGCCTGAAGGAAAAACCTTTGGAGATTCAAAAGCCATTTACCTACGACGAGCAGTATTATGAAAACCTGCGGGCTTACAAAAAAACGAAGCACACGCTTTGCTTTGGCTGGTACGCTGCTTATGCACCCATTGCCGGTTCAACGGGTTATAAAGATCCTGCCTCCTGGGGCGAACGCATTATGGGACTGCCCGACAGCATGGACATTGTATCGCTTTGGATGGGCATTCCGGGTAACGACCCTGCCAAGCCGGGTTATGCGCCGGTGGCTTATGCCGACATGAAACATGTGCAGGAGAAAAAAGGAACCCGCTTTGTTGTGCCCACTATTGTGCGTATGAACCATGTGATTACATTGAGAGATGGAACCAAGTACGATTTAACGCAAAACCGAAACGATGCCGGTATTGCCGTTTATGCGCAACACCTCATTGACCAGGTGCTGGATGCAGGGTTGGATGGCGTTGACCTGGACTACGAGCCTGACGGCGACTGGATTCAGGGTAACAACTTTACCAAATTGGTGCAATACATCGGCCAGTATTTTGGTCCAAAAGGAAAAGACCCCAGCAAATTGTTGATCATCGATTTCTTCTCGCTGGTGCCTCCTGCTGCTACAGGTGAATACGCTGACTATTTCATTCGCCAGGCTTACTCGCAGGGAACAGGCGGCATTCAGACGGCAACCAATCTGCAGAACTATTACAACGCCGTGCAAAACGCTGTTCCGCCTAGCAAGTTTATTGTTACCGAGAACTTTGGTGATTTTGCAGCGAACGGTGGTACGCCGTTTACCGAGGCAAATGGCAACACCTTATCTACCGATGGCAGCCGCATGTATTCGCTGGAAGGTATGGCGAGGTGGAACCCAACCCAGGGTCGGAAGGCCGGTTTTGGCGCCTTCTATTTCGACCGGGATTATTACTGTCT
>DATKHJ010000273.1:0-7407 GCA_035510335.1 Flavisolibacter sp.
GAAAGATGCTTTGTTGGCGCTTGCACAAAAATCTAACGGCGTGTTGTCTTTTCTTTACCCGTGCGGGAGTTATTTGCTGGAAGGCTCACCGGTGATGCTGATTGACGTATCTGGCGGGGAAGTCCCGAATGAGTTACAAGAAAAGATACTTGCGCACCTTTCTATCAACAGCGAAGAAACGATCGATCATAATTTTTACTACGGATTCAGGCAACTAACGGAAGTAGCCGTCAAAGCGCTTAGTCCTGGAATCAACGATCCGGGTACGGCCGTACAAAGCATGAGGGCACTCGCTTCCTTACTGGCTTACCGCCTGCTACATTTTCCAGACAACGTTATGAAAGACCAGGATGGAACGGTAAGAATCATTACAAAAGAAGCGTCGTTTGAAGACCTGTTTCAAAGCTGTTTGCTCCCGGTTTGGGATTATGGAAAAGAGGATCGCTTTATCCAGAAAGAAATGCAACACTTGTTGCTGCAGTTGCAGGCACAAAGAAATCATCCTGCCATTCGGAATTTGCTGGCCATGGTTGAAAAGAAAATGGGAGAAAAGCGGCCGGGTTCAACGTAAAGGTGATCACTCATATCAAAAGGAACATCATGCGCAAAGGAGGACAGACTGAAAGAAAAAAGCTGCTAAATGCAGTCCAAAATTTATTGGAAGGCCCCATGATCTTCCTGGGTTTTGTCTGGCTTGCTTTGCTTGTGATGGGACTGGTTTGGGGCTTAACGCCCTTGCTGCAGCAATTCAGCCTGGTCATCTGGGGCATCTTTATCATTGATTTTTTATTGAAGTTTTTGCTGGCACCGAATAAGGCGAGGTACCTGAAGGCCAATTGGCTCACCGCTGTTTCTTTGTTGATACCCGCGCTCCGGGTGTTCCGGCTGGTTCGTATCCTTCGGGTGCTTCGTGGTGTCCGGCTGATTCGCGTGGTTTCGTCACTCAACCGAACCATGAAAAGTCTTGGCGCCACCATGAAACGACGGGGTTTTGCTTATGTGTTGGCACTGGCGTTATTGGTCACGTTTGGTGGTGCTGCCGGCATGTATGCCATTGAGAAAGGTAATCCTGGTTTTGAAAGTTATGGAATGGCTTTGTGGTGGACGGCCATGCGGGTCATAACGGCCGGAAGTGAAGCCTGGCCGCTCACATCAGAAGGCCGTTCACTGGCCTTCGTGTTGGCTGTTTTCGGGTACGCCGTGTTCGGGTATGTAACCGCAACGCTGGCGACATTTTTTATAGGCCGTGATGCGGAAGAAAAAGACGCACCCCTTGCCGGCGCAAAGGAAGTGGAAGAACTGAAGCAGATGATCACACGGTTAACGGAAACTATTAATGAGCTAAAAACTAAACATAGTTAAGCCAAAGAACCTGGCTTTTCCACCCTTGAAAGCGATGATGCCTGCAGATCGTCAGCTTTTTTAATAACCGTTAAGCTGCCATCTGTTTCCAACACAACAGCGTCTACTGCAGCGACGGTACTGAATCCTTTTTCGCGGACAATGGCATGTATCTCATCTTCGTTGATTCTCTCCTTTAACATGAATTCCTGCAGCATTCTCCCTTTGTAGACCAAGAGCGTTGGCGTGGATTTTACCAGCTGGGAGACACGCTTTGACCGGGCTGCCAGGTAGGTAATCGCATACTGAAGAAAGATTAAAAGGAAGAAAGCTAACACGCCGTCAGCCAACGCCACGTTTTTATTCAGCAATACGGTTGCCAGTGTAGAACCTAATGCAATCGTGACAATAAAGTCAAACGCATTCATTTTTGACAGGGTGCGCTTTCCGGATACCCGAAGCAGAAAAATCAGCAGCAGATAGGCCATCACTGTAATGATGGCCGTACGAATAATGCTTTCCCAGCTATCAAAGAATATGTTCTTCATCCATCAAGCTGTTTGGCTGGTACAAGTCCTGTAACAGGGTATTTTGGCAACCAATTAAACAGAAAAAATAGGTTTCCGAATGAATGTTTGTGTCTTTCATTCGTTGACGAACACGCGTCCGCTTTTCTATTGAATGGCCAGTTGATTGTCCAGCTTCTTTGCTTTCAATGTACTTAGCTCATTCATTAATGGCTGAACCTGATCTCTAGCAATGGTACCCCGTAAGACCACCACGCCACCAGCAACGTCTGCCTGCACGCCCTGGTATTTACTGATGATGGCTTGCACCGATGTACGCAAGGTATAATCCGTTTGCATGTCCGCCATGGTGACGTTGTTCTTTACTTCCTTTACCCCATCCACTTCATTTAAGCGGGTAGAAAGGCTATCAACACAATTTTCACCTTCACACTGACCGGTGAGGGTTACAACACCTTCCTTCACATCCGCCTGAACGTTTGCATAATGCAAACCGCCGGCTGCATTCCCTGCCAACCTGCTGCTAATGTCTTTTTTGATTTCTTCGTCGCTACGGCTTCCGCAAGCAGTAAAACAGATTCCTGTTACCAGAAGCAGCACTGCAGTCAGCCTGGAATTAAGTAAAATTGCGTTCATGTTATCCAATTTGAGTTGATACGATTGTTGGCCCCTTTCACAGCCCCTGTCGCTATTCCTGCAATTACCAAACCATTGCTTTGAAAAAAATGTTACGCCATCAGGCAGAACAGCCTGTGCTAATTTAAAACTGGCGATCAACCATTTTTTTTCGACTGTTGGTTTCCGCTGGACAAAGCCTGCTCCTCGTTGTGTTTCAATTCTCTTTCCAGGAAATAGTTTAACGCCGTTCGAAGCACCGCGATAGCCGCTAGTTTTCCGATTTCATCCCATGTTGGAGCAATCGCCGTTGCAAGAATATCCGCAGCCAGCAGCAGTTCCAGCGCAATGGTCAGGGAGCTCCCAAAATGTATCCGCAAAGTCTGGTTCGACACCCCATCATTCGGATTCAGTAAATGTTTCGAATATTTGATCAGAAACTTGATCAGCGCAATCCCGATCACGACTGCTGCAATGATTTCCACAGCATTACTCAGGAACCGGGTCATGAATTCAGCGATTTCTTCCATATTACTTGGTTTGTTTTTCCACTGCGTTTCCTAAGCCAAAGTGATGTCCTTTGCAGCCCACTCAATATTGCAAGCAACAACACAGCCAGGGAGAACATCATCACTGGATTAATCCGCTTCTGCCCGAAGGCTTACATTACTCCGGTGGATACCGCAAGCGGATGCATCGCCTTGGAGATGATCAGTAAGGTGATGGACAATTCCAGTGGCCTGACGGCTACGCGTCCGTAAGTTGAAACGGAGGTCCTGCAATACGAAAGACGTTTGGCCGAGTCGCTTCTGATTAGTAAGGCCTGCAAATGTTTTATCTGCTCCCGAAGGCAAACTGTCGGTCGGTTGACCAATCGTCAAACCCTGAACACCTATGAAAAACCAGGAACCAGGGAATTGCAATAAACGGATCGCTGTGCACGGCTGGTAGAGCGGCCGTACGCAGTGCGTTAACACTCCGCCTGTTACACCACTACCTTGGGGACCTTTAGAGTAGTCCATCGAAGACAGTAAGCGGTCGTTAGCCAGCAGCCCGATAGGCATCCACCAGTTAGCGAGCATCAATGCCATGACGGAACATTTACGACTGCACCTGCATGCGTTCCACCAACAGCCCATTAGATCTCCATTAGAAAAGTTGATGAACGACCCATCGCGGCTTGTTCTTTGTGGCTGGATAATAAATTTCACAGCCTTAAATCAGATCTTATGGCCGCAAACTATCATCAGTATCAACGTTGTATCGAAGCCTGCCTTCGTTGCGCAGCGATCTGTAACCACTGTGCTTCAGCATGCCTGCAGGAAGAACACGTAAAAATGATGACACGCTGTATTCAACTGGATAGGGAATGTGCGTCGATTTGTTACGCAGCAGCACAGGTGATGAGCATGGGTGGACAAACAGCTGAACAGCTCTGCCGGATTTGTGCGGACATTTGCCAGGCGTGCGGGGATGAATGTGCCAAACACGAAAATCAGCACTGCAAGGAATGTGCAGAAACCTGTTTCAAATGTGCGGAAGAATGCCGATCAATGGCTGGCGTGAAAGCGTAATCATTCCACCACATGCCACAGGGAAAAGACCAGCAAACGTTGAGCTTCCAGAAAAAGCTACTGCTCGTTGCCATCGTTGCTGTTCTGTTGTGGATTGCGAAGGCTACTTTCAACGTACTTCTTTTGATATTGGCCGGCGCACTGATTGCCCTTTATTTTAACGGACTTAGCGGGCTGCTGCAGCGTACGTTCCATCTGCCGGCCAAATGGAGTTTACCACTCGGAATTGTTGGTTCGCTGATGTTCGTGGTTCTTTTCTTTTGGCTCGCAGGCACCAGGCTTGGTCAGCAGGTGCAACAACTATCGGAAACCCTTCCGTCAACTATTGAAAAAGCAGAGCAATGGCTGGGTCAGTCATCTATTGGACAAAAAGTGCTCGATGAGATAAAGTCAGACGGAAATATGCAAAAGGCCTCCTCTACCGTAAAATCATTTTTCAGGAGCACCTTTGGAATTTTAGGGGATGCCTATATCATTTTGTTCCTGGGACTGTTCTTTACGGCCTCTCCCAAAAGTTATGTCAATGGATTCCTTGCCCTTTTTTCCCCTGATGCAAAAACCAAAGCAGAAGGCGTGGTTAACAACGTGGGCATGACGCTTACAAAGTGGCTGAAAGGAAAGATATTTTCGATGCTGATTGTAACAACGCTCACCATTGTCGGACTCCTGATTATTGGTGTACCGATGGCATTTACCTTGGGCATCATGGCAGGCATCTTAAACTTTATTCCCAACTTCGGCCCGTTGATCGCCTTAATCCCGGCCGTGCTCGTCGGGCTGCTGCAAAGCCCTACAATTGCACTACTGGTTGCTGGGCTATATATACTGGTACAGGTACTGGAAAGCAATGTCATTACTCCGCAAATTCAAAAGCGCTTGATCTCACTTCCCCCTGCACTTATCATTGTTGCGCAGCTTTTTATGGGGGTACTAACAGGCGGCTGGGGACTGGTATTGGCAACGCCCATCGTGGCGATACTTATGGTGGTTGTGCAAGAACTTTGGGTTAAAAAACATGGCGGTTAATACAGGCTTTTCTGGTTGCAGGAGGCTTCGCACAGAAGAGGCAGGCCATTTTGAAGTTGTAACGACCGGCCGTTTATAGAACGCGTTAATTTTGCGACGGGTTTTCCTTCTCTGTGTTTTTTACATGCGGTCCCGCCTTGTCTAAGTCTTCCTGCAAAGAGGAATAAAGGGAATAGCACATCAAGACCATAATGATTGAAAAAGGTAAGGCTGCAATAATGGAGGCTGTCTGGAGCCCTTGCAGTCCGCCACTTAATAACAGCACGGCTGCTATTGAGGATTGCAAAATACCCCACACGAGTTTTACTTTTGTTTTTGGATTGGGAATGCCCTTGGATGATAGCATTCCTAACACGAAGGTTGCCGAATCAGCGGATGTGATAAAAAAGGTAATAATCAGGAGCGTAGCAATAATGGTTAAGATCCCGCCGATAGGCAATTGCTGCAAGGTGTTGAACAAAGCAGACGTTACATCAGTTTGTGCTGCTTCGGCGATTTTGCCGTTGTGAAATAGTTCCAGGTTTAAAGCCGTGCCCCCGAAAACAGCAAACCACAAAAAGCCAAAAACGCTTGGCACCAGTAGCACGCCTAACACAAATTCTTTAATGGTCCGCCCTTTTGATACCCGGGCAATGAACATACCCACAAAAGGCGCCCAGGCAATCCACCAGGCCCAGTAGAAGAGTGTCCAGTTTTTTATCCAGTTTCCCTGGCTGAAAGGCGTCAATGTTAAACTCATCTGAACAAGATTCTGCAAGTAGCTTCCAATCGTTGTTGTAAAAACGTCGAAGATAAAAGCCGTGGGGCCAGCAAACAGGACGAACACCAGCAAAAGAGCCGCAATTCCCAAATTAGCATTACTCAGAATTTTGATGCCCTTATCCAAACCAGTTGTGGCAGAGAGCAGGTACAAAACGGTAACAACCAAAATAATCGTAAGCTGAACACTGAAATTGTTGGGAAGATGGAGAAGTTGATGAAGACCACCATTGATCTGCAGGGTGCCCAATCCCAGCGAAGTGGCCACACCAAAAATAGTCGCAATGATGGCCAGGATATCGATGGCCTTGCCAAGCGGTCCGTTTACCCGATCACCGATCAGCGGATAAAAAACACTGCTGATAAGTCCTGAACGGCCTTTTCGGAAAGTGAAATAGGCAATTGCCAGTCCTATGACCGTGTAGATTGCCCAGGCATGCAGCCCCCAGTGAAAAAAAGAGTACCGCATGGCCAGCCTTGCGGCTTCTGCAGTTTGCGGAGAAGCATCCTGTGGCGGGTTAATATAGTGACTCAGCGGCTCTGCGGCACCCCAGAATACCAGCCCGATGCCCATGCCGGCGCTGAACAACATCGCGAACCAGCTTCTGTTCGAATATTCCGGCCGGTCGTCGTCAGCCCCCAATTTCACCATTCCAAACTTGCTAAAAGCAAGGAAGACGGAGAAAATCAAAAAACCAAACGTTGCCAACAAGTAAAACCAGCCAAATTTTTCAGTCGTAAGATTTAAAATGGCAGCCGACGTGCTTGCCAGACGATCCGGAGAAATCACGCCCCAGCAAACAAAAAGAAGGACAATCACTACGGCAACAGCAAATACCATAATCGATCAATTTTCACCGACAAAAAGATCCCACCTATTCGAAAAGGTACGTTGCGAATCCCATACCACGCCCATTGAAAAGCAGGAGCGATGGACTTTCTGTTGTGATGACCCTATCATCAAGCCTGGTCGGGGTGCATGCTTTCCTTAACGCTATGCGATTAATAACCCCCTTTGAAACAAACGCAACACAAGGAACAAACCGGCAATGATACCAACACGATTAACCCATCTCTTCTGAAATTTGAAAATGATCCGGTCCCGGAAGTTACTCATCGGCAGACTTGTCGATTGCTATTTAGGAGAAAGGTAGTTTTCAAATTAGCGTGCAGCCTTGCAGAAACCTTTCGGGAATTTGAACCGGACGAAAAGGTCGAGGTTTGTTTATCGCATGGATGCTGATTAGCTATAAGACAGGCCAACAGGGTTTCTGGTGACAAAACCTGTTAGGGAAGCTACCGCTCCCCTGCTTGTGGGATGTATTCATCTTTTAAATGTTCATAAAAAGAATGTTTATCCAGTAACACGGCAGCCATATTTGACAGAAGTGCCGCAACCAACAAATAAAAAATAACACTGTGCCGGTCGGTCATCTCCAGTACCAGAATAGCCGAGGTAAACGGCGTACGGGTTACGCCTGTTAGAAAGCCGACCATTCCACAAAGGATAAGCAGATTGGCTTGTGAGCCGGTGAGATGACATAGCTCTGCGATCAAAGCCCCAA
>DATKHJ010000274.1:0-4465 GCA_035510335.1 Flavisolibacter sp.
CCCGTACCTGACGGTGTAAAGTTTGGCGGTTCTTTTGTTCTTTTCCGGCAAAACCTTGTTTCCTTTTCCGCAGACTTTGACAAAGGCTGGGGAAGATTTGTTCCCTTTTGGTCATGGTTTGATGATATTTCCGGGGCTTTCCCGGTGTATTTATGATGGGACACGTAAAGCAGGCTGCCGGCCCGACTACCGGCCAGGCTGTTTTTTACAAAGCCTGCAAGTAGGAAAGCCTCTGCCTCATTAACGACGTGATGCCCTTCAGGCAATGGCTTGTTTCTTTTTTTATTGCGAAAATTAGAATGATCGTTCCTGCTGAAGGAGGCCTGTAGCCTGGCCCTTTTTTAGGAGTGAAAGGAGAGCAGGGTGTAGAGAGGAAGAATACTTTACCGCTACTATTAACGCATTTGCAATGGCGCAGGAGTAACGAGCTGTTACCCTGGAACGAATGCCAGATAGAAGAACGAAAACTGAAACTAAAAGCGAATGACCAATTTTTTCTCTGCGGGTTTCTCTTCGCTATGATCTGTGGGTGGCGGAGAACTTGCGGAGAAAGATAAACAAACATTTGTCAAAAGCAAATCGGAAATGGTCAGACATAAAGATGTTGCATTACAAGTATCGGCGTATTATATTCGAAGTCTAATCAGCCCCAATGAAAAAAATTCTCACTGCAATCCTGCTGCTCTCTTCAATTTCTGGAATATCGCAAACTGATGCAAAGACCGCTTTAAAAAAATTCTGGAAACTGGCATCGTTTTCTGAAAGCAAAGGAAAATGGAACTCCAAACTCGAAGGCTCCATGGCAAATAGTTGTATGCATTTCCGTGACGGCGGGGTGTTGGTTCAGGTGGAAGATGGCGATGCAGACAAAGCAAGCTGGCGCTATGATGAGTCTGCAAAAAAACTGCAGATCACTTTCCAGGGAACAGATGAGGCTTACACCCAAGACTACCAGGTAATTTCTTTATCGGAAACACAATTGGAACTGGAAATGAGAGATGAGGATGGCAGCAAAATCGGCCTGCGGTTTTCTCCTAATCCTTACCCCTTTTTTCCCAGGCTGCCTGCCTTACTTGCAGACCTGGTTTACAACCTGGATATCCCTTTTAACGAAGCCAATACCAGGCTTAAACAATTGGAATACGCTGCTGAAAAAACAGAAATGTCGGACGGCATCAAAATCAGCCACTATGAGGGTAGCGGTCTTAAGATTTTAGTGTATAGTAAAGGCAACGATGTAACGGGCTTTGTTACCGACATTGCAACCAAAGATTACCGCGCCATGCGTACCGAACTGAAACAAAAGGGGTATACAGAAAGTTATGATGCCGGTAAAAGGAAGCTGTCCTATAAAAATGGCAACTACCATATTATATTTCACAATATCTACGATCCCAAAGAAACCGGGGTACTGCCGGTAAAAGATGTGATAGTGGCTGTATATGACCTTAACCAAATGACCGTTAAATAAAACGGCAGCTTGATGTTCGCAATTTTTTCATTGTTATGGCACCAATGTCATTCTGAAAAGTAGGTTTTGCTTTCGCCGCGAGTCTCTCTTCGCCATGAGCTATGGGTGACGGAGGACTTGCGGTGTGCACTCTCCGCGAGTCCCTTGCAGGAGACTCGCGGAGAAAGAAAAGAAAAGGCTGTGTTAAACGGGGCGACTCGCTACTGTTGTTGGTGGGCATTGCACCTTGCCGCGCCTCAACACCAACAACGGCAAGAAATACCATAGAATTCAGGAAACCGCTGTTGGCAGCAGGCATGTGTGTATTATTCGGAGCTATTGTCATCTGATGTGTGTCCGAATAGTTTCAATTGTTTCTTTTTTGCCTCTTTCAGTTGTCTGTGGTGCTTTCCTTCCTTTGTTTCAATTGGGTTTTCGTTTTCGAAATACTCGTTTACTCTTGTTACGTCGTAGCCAACATTGAGTATGCGACCTTCATTATCAATCTTACGTTTGATTTGTAAGTGACAATTGATAGATGAACCATTTTTGAATTCTACGTTTCCACTTTGAACTAAAGTTTTGAATTCATTAGATTTCATGTTGAATGCAATAGCACCACCTTGATAAAAGCCAATCCATTTGTAGTTTCCCTTTTTGAGAACCGGTGCAATTATCTCAATGACCGCATCTTCCACTTCCAATGGTTCTAGGTCATCAGTTGCTAAAATAAACTCCCCAAATTCGGATTTGAGTACAGCCCTTGATTTTACAATTTCTTCTTTTCTGTCATCGACTATAGCGAATGAAACTTTGTCAACCTTCGGATATTTATCCAAGCTCTCATAAAAATTAGATTTCTTCTTCTTGATAGCGATGTCGTTTTCTAAATTTTCTGCATTGAATGATGTTTCTTGTTTGAGCTTTTGAATTTCCAGCCTGAGCTTCTCTTTTTGTAAGTCTTGAAGTTCTGTGTCCTCAAACATTTTTTCAATCACCGTTTCAGAGAACTTGCCAATTGGAGAAACTAATAATGTAGTTACGATTGCGATGATTATTGCAGAAGTAATTGTCCCTTTTTTATCCTCTTCTTTTGCAGTTATACGCAACCATTTCCGTAGTCCACCTTCGCCTAATGGTTCAGTCTCAATGATTACTTCAATTGAAAGATTTTTAGCAACTTCCTTTATTATGCCCAAAACTTCATAGTTGCATTTATTCTCAACATTGGCGTCCATTAAGTGCGAATTGTCAGCCAGCCAATAATGTATTTCAAGCTTATTGCTGCTAATTTGAGCTAGTTCAATGTTGTCTATCATCTTTGCTGTGGGTTAGGTTTGGTTGCTGTAGACGCCTGCTTGCCGCTAACACCTAAATATACGCTACTCCCCGTACACTTATCTTCTACTCCTCAACACAATTCTGTACCAGCAGTAACCTGCCCAATAGCCTTCCCAACCGTACAAGAGTGCGACGCAACCGAAGCTAAATAGTAGCACCGGCCCATGGTCCATAAAAAATCTCTCTCCGCTAAAATGCAGGCCAGCGCTTATTTTTACACCCTTCATGTTTGCAGAAGTTATTATACCGCTGGCGCTTCCGAAAAACTATACCTGGCACATACCCGATGAAATGCTGGCCGGGATTTCCGTAGGCTGCCGCGTGGAGGTGAACCTGGGTAAGAATAAAAAATATGCCGGCGTGGTCAAGCGCATTCATGCCGAAGAACCCCTCAGTTTTGAAGCAAAAGATATTTTAAACCTGCTCGATCCCGAGCCGGTGATTCATCCCTACCAACTGCAACTGTGGGAGTGGATGGCCGACTACTACATGTGCACAGAAGGCGAGGTAATGGCGGCAGCGCTCCCGGCGCATTTCAAGCTGTCAAGCGAAACGGTGCTCATCTTCAACGAAGAATACGGCGACGATTTTTCCAGCCTCGATAACGACGAATACCTTGTGGCCGAAGCCCTGCACATGAAGCACGAACTTCGCCTGAACGAGGTGCAGCAAATACTTGATGTAACGCATGTGTATCCCATTGTAAACCGGCTGATTGGAAAAAAAGTCTGTTTTGTGTGGGAGTCGCTGAAGCAAACCTTCACGGCAAAAAAAGAAAGCTTTGTGCTGCTCAACAACGAGTACCACGATGAAGACAAACTTTCGGCGCTGCTAAACAACTGGGGCCGTGCTCCCAAACAAATGGAATTGCTGCTGGCTTACCTGCACCTGATGAAAACGCAGGGCGAAGTAACAAAAGCCGACCTGCTGAAGAAGGCAAATGCTACCGATGCGCAGTTAAAAGGCCTGGTGGAAAAAGAAATCCTGCGCATTGAAAAACGAAGCGTTGACCGCATTCGCTATGCGCCCAAAGATGTGAACATCGATTTTTCGCTGAGCGGCGCACAGGCCGAAGCATTGCAACAAGTGCAGCAATGTTTTGAAACCAAACAGGTTTGCCTGTTGCACGGCGTTACGTCCAGCGGAAAAACGCATGTGTATGTAAAGCTTATTGAGCAATTCATTCGGCACGGACAGCAAGTGTTGTACATGCTGCCCGAAATTGCACTGACCTCGCAAATCATTCGCCGCTTGCAAAAACATTTTGGCGGGTACATTGGTATTTATCATTCCAAGTTTAGCCAGAACGAACGGGTGGAGATCTGGAACAAAGTGAAAACCGGCGAGATGAAAATTGTGCTGGGTGCAAGAAGTTCGCTGTTTCTGCCCTACCAGGATCTGGGGCTGATTATTTGCGATGAAGAACACGACTCATCATACAAGCAGCAAGACCCGGCGCCGCGTTACCATGGTCGGGATGCCGCCATTTACATGGCTTCGTTAACACGCTCTAAAGTATTGCTGGGCAGCGCTACGCCTTGCCTGGAAACCTATTTTAATGCCAAGACAGACAAATACGGCCTGGCAGAACTGACTGAACGGTTTGGCGATGTAAAACTGCCTTCCATTGAATTTATCGACAGCCGAACAGTGGCCCGCAAGCCCAACGAAAAA
>DATKHJ010000275.1:0-2063 GCA_035510335.1 Flavisolibacter sp.
GTATCCAAATGGTGCAACGCATCTTCGGTAAAATAAAATAAGTCCGGGGCCGCTTCGGGTTGTTTCAGGCATTTGCTTAACAACTCAATCATAAACAGGGCAACGGCGTTTTTGTGTACGTCGGATAACACGTGCTGGTAAAGAAAATCCCACCGGTATTCACGTAAGCGTTGTAGTTTGTTGAATTCGTTGTGGTAAGCTACCAGTTCCAATATAGCCGCGGGCTGAAACAGCGAAGCCTTTGACGCTCCTTTTTTGCTGGCTTGCCGAACCCCGTTGACGAGGTACGATTGCAGCCCGAATGTTTCCGTAAAAATGGTTACCACCAGCGAGGTTTCGCCGTACTTTACCGACCGTAAAACAATTCCTTTTGTCTTTGCAATCATGCGTTTTCTTCCTTGCTTTTTTACTTGTTGGCAAACCTACAAGATACGCCGAAAGAGGGGCTGCTGCTGAAAATGATAGCATCTTCTTAAAATAAATAGGGCAGGAAAAGCTGTTCAACACGGCAGCAAGGAGATAAAAGCAGAACGCTGCCACCCGTTTTCTTTCCGCTTTCTCTTCGCTGATCATTTCTTTTCTTTGCGCCTTCAAACCCAACCCGCATGTGGAAATCGCTGGCCATTGGAATTCTGCGTTATAAGTATGGACTGTTTGCTTTACTGCTGGTCTTAACGGCTTTCTTTGGCTGGCACGCCAGCCAGGTAAAACTGGGGTACGAGTTTGCCCGGGCTATTCCTACCGACAATCCAAAATACCTGGCTTACGAACGCTTTAAAAAAGTGTTTGGCGAAAGCGGCGGCTTAATGGTGGTTGGCGTTCAAACCGACCGGTTTTTCGAAGCTTCTTTTTTCAACGCTTACATGCAGTTGCAACGCGACCTGAAAAAGATTCGCGGCATGGAAAGCATTCTCTCGGTACCGGCCGCAGTTAATTTGCAAAGGGCGGAAGAATCGGAGCGGTTGCAGGCGCTGCCCATTTTTAAAGACACCATTTTAACGCAACAACAGATTGACAGCGGCAAAGCCATTTTTTTGAATATTCCCTTCTACAAAGGCCTTTTGTTTAATGCAGAAAGCAACAGTTGGCTGATGGCTGTTACTACGGATAATAACCTGTTTAATTCATCGGAAAGAACGGCCATTATTGATAGTGTGCTGGCGGTAACGAATGCCTTTGAAGCCAAGCACAAAGTTGATTTGCGCATGAGCGGCCTGCCATTGATTCGCACCATTCTTTCCGACCGGATTAAAAACGAAATGCGTTATTTCCTGATTGGCTCTGTGTTGCTGTCGGCGCTTATTTTGCTGTTTTTCTTTCGCTCTGTTAGCGCCATGTTATTATCGCTGGCGGTGGTGGGAATTGGCGTTGTGTGGAGCGTTGGCTTTTTGCAGTTAATGGGTTACAAACTATCCATTCTTACGGCGTTAATTCCGCCGCTGATTGTGGTGATCGGCATTCCCAATTGTATTTATTTCCTGAACAAATTTCACACGAGTTACCGCGAAACCGGCAACAAGCGGGAAGCCATGATAGACATGGTTAGCAAGATGGGGATTGTAACCTTGTTTTGCAACATTACAGCAGCCATTGGCTTTGCCGTATTTGGACTAACGAGAAGCGCCATTCTGAAAGAATTTGGCATTGTTGCCGGTACCAATATTCTTGCTTTGTTTTTCATTTCGCTGTTTCTTATTCCGGCCGTTTTAAGCATGCTGCCCGATCCAAAGCCGCGGCACATGGCTTACCTGAACAGCCCTCGCCTGCACCGCTGGTTGGGCCGTTTGGAGAAATGGTCGCTCAACCACAGGAAGTTAATTTACGGCGTTACCGCGGTAGTGCTGGTTTTTTCGGTACTGGGAATACTGCGCCTGAAAAGCGTTGGTTATATTGTAGATGATGTACCGAAGGACGACCAGATTTACACCGACCTGAGATTTTTTGAGCAAAACTTTGGCGGGGTGATGCCACTGGAGATTGTGGTAGATACCAAACGTAAACAAGGCG
Source organism: Flavisolibacter sp. (assembly GCA_035510335.1). Classification (GTDB taxonomy): domain Bacteria; phylum Bacteroidota; class Bacteroidia; order Chitinophagales; family Chitinophagaceae; genus Flavisolibacter. The sequence goes on from DATKHJ010000275.1 coordinate 2,008, forward strand.
TAACACGCAACCTGCAAAACCTGGTGAAGATGGATTCGCTGGTGCAGTACCTTGAC
>DATKHJ010000276.1:0-2647 GCA_035510335.1 Flavisolibacter sp.
GTCTGGAACCTGTTTTTTGTTGCCGGCATTTTGATTGGCGGTTTCCTGGCAGCACAATTCCTGGCAAACCCCGAACCCGTGCAAGTGGCGCCAGCGTTGCTTTCTGAGCTGAAGGGTTATGGTATTGCGGACACATCGAACGTGTTACCAAAAGAGCTGTTTAGTCTGGAAAGCCTGCTTTCTCTTCGTGGACTGATCATGCTTGTCGGCGGTGGCTTTCTCGTAGGCTTTGGTGCCCGCTATGCGGGAGGCTGTACCAGCGGTCATTCCATCATGGGCATCAGCAACCTGCAGGTACCGTCCATGATCGCTACAGCCGCCTTTATGGCCGGCGGTTTCCTGATGGCCAATGTGATCCTTCCCTTTATTCTAAACCTGTAAAACAAGAACAACTATGGCTGGCGTTTTAAATAAAATACCGCTGCGAGAGACTACTGAAAAGCAGCTTGAAGACCTGGACTACGAAGCAAGGGCACTGGACACTGTTTGCGTCAACGAATCGCACCTGCAGCACAAATGGTATCACAACCTGAAGTATGCAGCCGTTGGTATTCTCTTTGGCATTGCCTTTACCAAAGCCGAGATCATCTCCTGGTTTCGTATCCAGGAAATGTTTCGCCTGCAAAGCTTTCACATGTATGGGGTGATTGGAACCGCGATTGTTGTGGGAATGATCTCCGTATGGCTGATCAAAAAATACAAGGTGAAAACCATCTATGGTGAGGCCATCGAGTTTCACCCGAAGAAATTTAACAAAGGACAGATCTACGGCGGTTTGATCTTTGGTCTCGGCTGGGCCATGACCGGCGCTTGTCCCGGACCCTTGTTTGCCCAGATCGGCTCCGGATTTTTGGTGATTGTCGTGGTGTTATTGAGTGCTGTTGCCGGTACGTGGGTGTATGGCTATTTGCGGGATAGGCTGCCGCACTAGTGCTCTTGCTTTCAAAATTGATGCTATAACCAATGCCTCTTCCATTGGTAAAAGGCAGCGGGGAAAAAAGAGGTACAAAAAATGCTCAATAAGAATCCCGGAGAAATGAATATTATAAATGATAAACAAACCGGCAAAAAGAAGTGGTTACGAATCGGTGGCAATATTTTGTTTTATGGCACCTTCCTGCTGCTGATCTTTAATCCAACTGCAAAGGGATGGGTGTTGCAACAACTGATGGCCGTTGGCTTGTTCAAAGCTGAGATTAAAAAAGAAGCATCGGCTGCAACCCAGGCTATGGAAGACAACGCTTTTTCGTTTCGTGATGAGAAAGGTGCCGTTGTTTCCACCGAAGATTTAAAAGGTAAGGTGGTGTTCATCAACTTTTGGGCAACCTGGTGCCCGCCCTGTATCGCGGAAATGCCGTCGCTGAATGAACTGTACAACCAGTTTCGTGACGATGAGCGAATTGTTTTTCTTTTTATCAATGAAGATGAAAATGCAGGAAAGGCTGTCGATTTCCTTATTAAAAAAGGCTACGCCATGCCGATGGTAACACGGGCTGGCAATGTGCCTTCTGAAGTCTACAGCGGCACCCTGCCCACAACGGTTATCCTGAACAAAGAAGGCAACGTAGTTTTTAAAGAGGAAGGCCTTGCCAACTACAACAGCTCCCATTTTATTAACCAACTAAAAGCACTCTTATAAACGCTTTTGGCAAACCGAATTACAAACAACATGAAACCATTTTTGATAGGAATAACACTTTGGGCTGGGGCACTGACAGCTTGTTCGAACGACGGCGCAAACGAACAAAGCGCAGATACAACCATGCAGCAACAGATCAATGTTGACAGCAATGCTGCGGCGGCACCAACCGCTGATGAAAACAGTACAATACTGCCGTCGTTTACCGTGCAGGATGTGAATGGAAAAACCATTAACCTGCAAGGCCTGAAAGGCAAAAAGGTGTTTGTCAACCTGTGGGCCTCCTGGTGTCCGCCCTGCCGCAGGGAGATGCCATCCATTGAAAAGTTGGCAAAATCTGTCGATAAGAACAAAGTGGCGTTTGTTCTGCTTTCGCTGGATGATAATTTTGACAAGGCAAAAGCATTTGCAAAACGGCAGCAACTCTCCCTGCCCATTTATTATCCGGCAGAAAATTTACCTGCCCTGTTCAATGTTCAGGCCATCCCTACCACGTTCTTTTTTGATGAAGAAGGCAGGCTTTTTCAACGAACCGATGGCGGCGATGATTACAATACGGAAGTGTACCGCAAGGTCTTGCGGTAAAGAAAAAATGCAGTTGTAAAAGGCTAAAAAGTTCGCCAAATAACCGTGACCCAGGTCACGGATTGTTTTCCAAAACATCGCTTCTTTTACAATAGAAATTTTGAAACATGAAGATTCAACAATTCGAAGACAAAAACCTGTCGCATTATAGTTACGCAATACTCAGCGAATGTGAGCAGAAAATCATCCTCATTGACCCGGCCCGTGATGTACAACCCTACCTCGATTTCGCTGCGCAGAACGAAGCAACGATCGTTGGTGTGATGGAAACGCATCCGCATGCTGATTTTGTCAGCTCACATTTGGAACTTTACCAAACACTTGGCGCTGCGATTTACACCAGCAAATTGGTTGATGCCGCCTATCCGCACGAAGGCTTTGATGAAGGACAATCCGTTCGACTGGGAATAATAAAACCTGTCT
>DATKHJ010000277.1:0-4759 GCA_035510335.1 Flavisolibacter sp.
GAACATGGGCTTCCAGGAAGACATTGAATTTATTTTACAGAATACCCCCAAGCGGGAAAGCACCTGGCTCTTCAGCGCCACCATGCCGCCGGAAATCCGCAACGTGAGCAAGCGCTACATGAAGGAGCCGGTAGAAATTACCGTTGGCAAGAAGAATACGGCCAACAAACTTGTTGACCACCAGTTTGTGGTAACCGCGGCACATCACCGCTACGAAGTGCTAAAACGGCTGATTGATTTCAATCCGGGCATGTACGGCATCATCTTTACCCGTACCAAGGCCGATGCCCAAGGCATTGCCGAAAAACTGACAAGAGAAGGGTATGATATTGATGCGCTTCACGGCGATTTGACCCAGCAGCAGCGGAATAAGGTGATGGATGAATTCCGCGACAAAACCTTGCAACTGCTGATTGCCACCGACGTGGCAGCCCGCGGTATTGATGTATCGGGCATTACCCATGTTATTAACTACGAACTTCCCGACGATATTGAAGTATATACCCACCGGAGTGGTCGTACAGGCCGTGCCGGCAAAACCGGTGTTTGTATCTCCATTGTGCATGTGCGGGAATCGTACCGCATCCGGGATATCGAACGCATGGTGCAGGTGCCTTTTCACAAGCTGGAAGTACCATCGGGCAAAGACGTTTGCCGCAAGCAGTTTTTCTACTTTATGGATAAATTGCTGGCAACCGACATTAGCCATGGCGATTACGAAACCTACATCCCCATGCTGGCCGAGAAGTTTGCCGATATAAGCAAAGAAGAAGTACTGAAAAGGGTAGCAGCGCTGGAGTTTGACCGCTTTCTGAAATATTACGAGAATGCCGAAGACCTGAACCTTCGCGACCGCCGCGACGACAGGCGTGGACAGGATAGCCGTGGCGACCGTTCCGGCGACCGCCGCCGCGATACCAAAGGACGTGAGTTTGGTGGTGGCAATGGCAACACCACACGGCTGTTTGTAAACCTCGGTACGAAAGACGGGTTTTACAAAGCCAGTTTCCTGCAGTTTATTTTAGACATGAGCGATTTGAGTAAAGATGTTCTGGGTCGCATTGATATGAAGGAAATGAACAGTTGGGTAGAAGTGGACAAAGGCGCCGCTAAAAAAATGATGTCGGCCATTGATGGCAAGAAATACAAAGGCCGCCGCATTCGCATGAACGAAGCCGATTCGGTGAGAAGATAAGGACGTGAATCGGTAATCGAGAAACGGCAATGAATCGTAATAAAAGGAACAGCCTATCATTTTGGTAGGCTGTTCCTTTTGAGTCTTTTATTCACGTTTGGCGATTCACGATTCACGGCACCATTGCCGATTCACGTTTGCCGATTGCCGTCTTGGCCGTCATATAATCTTTCAAAAAATATTTTTTTCAACAGAAAGCATTTTTATATTTGTTGGCAGATGACAATTACAAAAGCATACCGCTGGTTTTATTTTTACTTCTATTTTACAGGGAGCCGGGATTGCTTTTGTTGAACGTTTGTAAACAACGAAATTCAATAAAGAGGTCCCGGCACAAAAGCCGGGACTTTTGTTTTTTTTATGGCCGACACAGTTTCTATACAAGGCTTCGAAGGCAGCTTTCACCAGATAGCCGCACAGCAATTTTTCGGGAAAGGAATTCAAATTCTGCCTTGCGCCACCTTTCGCGAAGTGGTAGAAAGCACCAAAAGTAAAGCCACCGATGCCAGCGTGATGGCCATCGAAAATTCCATTGCCGGAAGCATTCTTGCCAACTACAACCTGCTGCACAAATCCGGTCTTACCATTATCGGCGAAGTGTACCTGCCCATTAAACAGCACCTGCTGGTAAACCCCGGCGTAAAGCTGGAAGATGTGCAGGAAGTGCATTCGCACCCCATGGCGCTGCTGCAGTGTATGACCTTTCTTACCCAATACAACTGGAAGCTGGTAGAAACGGAAGACACGGCGCTGAGTGCAAAACATATTCATCAACGCCGCAGCAAGCACATTGCAGGCATTGCCGGCAAGCTGGCGGCAGACTTGTTTGATCTCGAAATCCTCTCGGAAAACATTCACACTGAAAAGAACAACTACACACGGTTTTTAATACTGAAGCGGGAAAAACTTCCGGTTGAAACCGCCGACAAGGCCTCCATTAGTTTTCATACCGATCATTCAAGGGGCAGTCTTGCCAAAGTGCTCACCCGCATTGCGGAAGGTGGTATTAACCTAAGCAAGCTGCAAAGCTTTCCTATTCCGGGCAGCAACTGGAAGTACAACTTTCATGCAGATATGGAATTTGATTCGCTGGAGCAATTTCACCAGGTGATGGAAGAAATTAAACCGGTAACAGAACAAACAAAAATTTACGGTGTTTACAAAAACGGGCAGAAGAAATGAAGATCCAGCTTGCAAATAGATTAAACGGTATTGGCGAATACTATTTTTCGCAAAAGTTGCGGGAGATTGAAGGGATGAACAAAGAAGGTGCTGCAGTTATCAACCTCGGTATCGGCAGTCCCGATATGGCGCCGGCCGCCAAGGTCATTGATACCTTGCAAAACGAAACCGGCAAGCCCACTGTTCACGGTTATCAAAACTACAAAGGAGTGGTAACCCTACGGGAAGCCATTGCCGCCTGGTACGCCAAATGGTACGGCGTGCAGCTTGATGCCGCTACAGAAATTCTTCCGCTTATCGGCTCCAAAGAAGGCATCATGCACATTTGCATGACCTACCTGAACGAAGGCGACGAAGTGCTGATTCCCAATCCTGGTTATCCCACTTACCGCAGTGCCGTAATGCTGGCCGGCGGCAAATGCGTAGAATATAATCTAACCGAAGCAAATGACTGGCAACCTGATTTTGCCACACTGGAAAAAACAAATCTTTCCAACGTAAAACTGATGTGGGTGAACTATCCGCACATGCCCACCGGTCAATTGCCAACAAAAGAATTGTTTCAAAAGCTGGTGGCTTTTGGAAAAAAGCACAACATCTTGATCTGCCACGACAACCCGTACAGCTTTATTTTAAACGAAGAGCCAATGAGTCTTTTGTCGGTTGACGGTGCAAAAGAAGTAGCGGTTGAATTGAACTCGTTGAGCAAATCGCACAACATGGCCGGCTGGAGAATAGGCATGCTTTGCGGCGCAAAAGAACGCATTGAAGAAGTGCTGCGTTTTAAAAGCAACATGGATAGCGGCATGTTTTTGCCGGCGCAGTTAGCGGCTGCAAAAGCCTTGTCGCTTGACGAAGGCTGGCACAAACACCTGAATGAACAGTACAGCCAGCGCAGGCAAAAAGCGTTTGAATTATTAGACCTTCTGGGTTGCCAATATTCCACTTCGCAGGCGGGATTGTTTGTGTGGGCAAGAATTCCGGGTGAATACAAAGACGGCTATGAGCTAAGCGATAAAATTCTGCACGAAGCAAAAGTCTTCATCACACCCGGTGGCATATTCGGTAGTGAAGGCAACGGTTATATCCGTGTGAGCTTGTGCAGCACCACCGGCAATTTTGAAGGCGCCATTAATCGAATTAAAACAAGTTTAGCGCAATAGTTATGGTGGTTACAATTGTTGGTATTGGATTGATTGGCGGTTCTATGGCGCTGGCCCTGAAAGAGCAAGGCATTGCATCAAAAATCATTGGTGTGGATGCAAATGCAATGCACCAACAGAAGGCACTTGAGTTGGGTTTGGTAGATGAAGTTCGTGAAGTGGAAGAAGCAATTGCCGCTTCGCAATTGATCGTTCTTGCTACGCCGGTGAATGCATTGGTACAATTGGTTCCATCGGTTTTAGACAGCGTGAAAGATCAGGTGGTGATGGATGTGGGTTCTACCAAAACTGCCGTACTGGAAGCGATTGGTGATCATGCAAAACGCGGTCGCTTTGTAGCCACGCATCCTATGTGGGGAACAGAGTACAGCGGCCCGGAAGCAGCGGTGAAAGGCGCTTTTGAAGGCAAGGCAACCGTGATCTGCAACAAGGAAGAAAGCGATGCTGACGTTATGGAAGTGGTAGAAAGACTTTACCGCGGGTTAGGCATGCATCTCGTTTACATGAATGCACACGACCATGACGTGCATGTGGCCTATGTGAGTCATATTTCACACATCACCTCATTTGCTTTGGCCAACACGGTGCTGCAAAAAGAAAAAGAAGAAGAAGCCATTTTCGAGTTGGCGAGCGGCGGTTTTGAAAGCACAGTGCGACTGGCAAAAAGCAATCCAAGCATGTGGGTGCCCATTTTTAAAGAAAACCGCGAAAACGTATTGGATGTGCTGAATGAACACATCAGCCAGTTGCGAAAATTTAAGGCGTGTTTGGAGAAGGAGAATTACGATTATTTGAAAGAGCTGATTGAAGATGCGAACAAAATAAAACGAATAATAAAATAGGAGAACGCAGATTCTCAAGATGATTATGATTTATCCGAGTTCATCATAACCATCTGCTTTTTCTGTGTTCTATCCTTGCTGAATAGAATTCCAGAACGTACAAGAGTGCGACGCAACAGACGCTAAACAGATATTCAAAAGCCGGTAACATAAAAATTTTTATACCATGCAAACAATGGAAATCGCAAAAAAAACAGTGCAGGAAGTTTGGGAAAAACGTCCGCTCATTATTTCGGGGCCATGCAGCGCCGAAACCGAAGAACAAGTGTTGGAAACCGCCACACGACTGGCTAAAACCGGCAAGGTGGATGCGCTTCGAGCCGGCATCTGGAAACCGCGTACCCGTCCCGGTAGTTTTGAAGGCGTTGGTACCAAGG
>DATKHJ010000278.1:0-2395 GCA_035510335.1 Flavisolibacter sp.
ATAGAAATCATTACCAACCCTTCTGCTAAATACGAAGCAGCGGGTAATGCCGGTATCATCAACATTCGCCTGAAAAAGAACAAAGCGTTTGGAACCAACGGTTCGGTAAACGCCGGTTATGCCGTGGGTGTTTATGCGAAATACAATGCCGGTTTGAATTTAAACTACCGCAACAAAGCCATTAACCTGTATGGTACGTACAGCTTTGCCAAAGGACTGAGCCAGAACAGGCTTGATTTGTACCGCACCGTGCTGGATACGCTTTTTGACCAACAGGGTGTGATGGTAAATGACAACCTGAGTCATAATGTAAAGGTTGGCGCCGATTATACGCTGAACAGCAAATCTTCGTTCGGTGTACTTGTTAACGGAACGATTGCCGATCCGCAGGTAGCTATGAACAGCCGCACGCCAATTACGTATGTAAAAACCGGCGTTGTTGACCGGGTGCTGGTAGCCAATAACACCAGCAACCTGAAACGTGATAACTACAACGTAAACCTGAATTATAACTACAACGGCACCGATGGAAGAACGCTGATGCTGAACGCAGACAGGGGCACTTACAAAAGCCGCAACGACCAGTACCAGCCCAACTTCTATTACACACCTAACGGTGCGTTTATCCGGTCGGTAATTGTAGAAATGTTTGCGCCTTCTACCATTGACATTACTTCTGCCAAAGTAGATTACGAGCAGAACTTTAAAGGCGGTAAACTAGGCCTCGGTGGTAAGGTTTCCTTCATTAATACGGACAATGATTTCAGCCGTTATGATGTAAATGGCGCAAGAAGCCTGGACCTGAGAAACCTGTTTCTGTACAAAGAAAACATCAATGCCCTTTATGCCAACTGGAACAGAGCCTTTCCCGGCATTTTAATACAGGCAGGCTTGCGTGTAGAGAACACGGTAACAGAAGGTGAGTCAACCGGTGAGCAAAAGATTGGCAGCACCTACGTGCCGCAGAACTCCGACTTTGACCGCAACTATACCAACTTTTTTCCCAGTGCGGCAGTTACGTTCAACAAAAACCCCATGAACCAGTGGAGTGTGAGCTATAGCCGCCGCATTGACCGTCCGGCTTACCAAAACCTGAACCCTTTTGAAATGAAGCTGGATGAGTACACGTACCAGAAAGGAAACATCAACCTGCGTCCGCAGTTTACCAACAGCTTTGAGCTGACAAACATTTTCAAGTACCGCTTAACTACCAAGCTGGGTTACAGCCACGTGTCTGACCTGTTTACGCAAATTTTTGATACGGCCGATAAATCAAAGTCGTTCATCATTAACCGCAACCTGGCCAAGCAGGATATTATCAGCCTGAATGTGAGCTACCCGGTTCAGTACAAAGCATACAGCATGTTTGCCAACCTGAGCGCCAACTACTCCATGAACAGGGCCGATTTTGGCGAAGGCCGTGTTATTGATGTAAATGCATTTGGCGCTACGGCTTATGTGCAAAACAGCTTTCGCTTTGCCAAAACATGGACGGCAGAAGTAACCGGTTTATACATTGCGCCTACGGTTCAGCAAGGTACGTTCAAGTCAAAAGCGTTTGGCTTTGTTGACCTGGGTTTGCAAAAGCAGATTTTTGCCGGCAACGGTACAGTGAAGGCTTCTTTTAGTGACGTGTTCCGCACCTTCCGCTTTAACGCTACCTCTGACTTTGCCGGACAAAAAACAAATGTGATTGCCCGCTGGGAAGCGCAGCAGTTTAAATTAAATCTGTCGCTGCGCTTTGGCAGCACTACGGTAAAAGCCGCTAAACAAAGAACAACGGCTGCGGAAGAAGAAGCCAAAAGAGCTTCGCAGTCTTCTGGTGGAGGCATTGGCATTGGCAACAACTAATTGCTTATTTTGTAAAAGACACGGAGTAACATCCGTGTCTTTGTTTTTTTGATTTCCGTGTTATGAAAGTGACTTCATTGATGAACAAACGACGCTTCAGCTTTGGCCGGGTGTTTTGGGTAACGCTGGCCATTTATATGTTTTTCATGTTTGTTGGCCTGCTTGCCATGTACGTATCGCCGGCCATGAACAAAACGCCCAACTGGGAGAAGATTCTTAGCATTTATTACCTGGTAAGCCAGGCGTTCAGCATTTTGTTTTTTACGCTTTTTTACTACGTTACCCTGAACATGTTTTACCGGTTGTTTGCCGGCAAACACAAAACCATGCAGTTTGTTCAGCCGTCGGTGATTGGTCTTCTTATTCTTGGCGCCTATTATACACTTTCCTTTACCCTGTTCACCAATCCTAAGTTCAAAATATCGGTTGGAGATACAAGGCAGGAGGAGGAACTGACGCTGGGGATGATGGTGTTTTCCTTCGTCATGGCGTCTATCTTCATTCTTGGCTTTTCGCTGCTGCTGGCGTACTTAACCTATTTGCG
>DATKHJ010000279.1:0-3203 GCA_035510335.1 Flavisolibacter sp.
CATTTGATCTCAAACTGCCATTCCGCGTCGTTGAAAGGTTCCGCAAGCGAGGACGCCAGCATGGGAGGCAGGCGGTGCGGGATGGTTGTTTTTCGCTTGTGGTTAAAGTGGCGCCGCCATTTTTCGTTGATCCAGGCGTACTTCTCACGCTCCCTCTTGCCCACGACATCCGCTGGCGATTGTGTGCGCGGCTGGCGTTTGGCAGCACCTGCCTGCCGTGCGAGACGGTTGACTTTGACAGCAGGCCTGTCCGCCGGCTTCTTCTCTTTTCGTTGTGGCATACAAAGGGGTGGGTCAATTCCGTGCCACCGACGAGGTGAAACAGCAGCTGATGAAACGCAATCGCTTGATACTCTGTTCAATGGAGAGTTGCCCACGATTTATCTACCGTTCCCTAACAGAAAAAGCCGGGGTTGTGCAAAAACCTGTTAGTTCGCTTAGTATCAACGCCGCAAACAATAGAGAAATCACTAATCTGAAAAAGTGTGGCGTTTTTCGTCGTTTGGGAACTGATTGGATAAACGAAAAAAGGGGCCCCTTGGTTCAAACAGCAAGGAATCTTCTCTTCTGCCCATGCGCCTTACAATGGTTTTGGGTGATCTTATGCTTGATTCCGGCCCGGTTGAACCGCACCGCTGTAAGCAGGTAAGTTACCTGGAGGCGATGCAGCATTGTTTGCAACAAAAACACATGCAAACGCTAAACGAAACAAAAGAAAGCTTGCCCTTCTACCTCGACGTTGAATCGCGGTTGAACGATGACTGAAGCTTTGCCCTTCCATTCGTTTACCTTTAGAAATTTGAACAACCATACCTTGTTTTGATGTAACTGAAATAGTAATGAAGGACGCCAGTTTTTTATTGCTAATTTCTGCGACAATGGAATTATTTCCTATCGCTGCAACTTCTCTTTTAAAATCAATTACTTGACAACGATGCCCTCCACTTTGTAAGAAGGCACATTGTGATCATTCCTTCTGCTGTCTCCTGAAATAGTTAGTTGTTTGATTTCGCTGCCGAGTTTACACGAAAGCCCTCGGCTGGCAAAGTCATTATGGCGCTTTTTACCAGTTTCTGTCCTCGGGGCCCGTAGTAAAGACACCTTTTGAAACACTAACACTCCTAATTAGTTTGTGAAACGGCCTCCCGATGGAACCATTTCCATGGGTGATAATGGACGAAAGGTTACTTTTCCAATCGTTCTGTCAACTTGATTAAATCATCCTGCGCCAATCCGAACGTTTTATTTTTGTGTTTTGCTTCAATTTATCCGCCACACCGAAGTCTTAGAAAGGCAATTCCGCCGGGCTCATAAGCGGCTATCGGTTTTCCTGCCGTCCCTAAGGATAAAATAGCTCGTATGCTTAACAACAGGCGCTGCTTTTGAGTAAATTTTGCCTTGTGAAAACAAGGGAATATTATGATAGCGGCTACCAATGGGCCTAGTTGATGTAGAAAAGTGTTAGCAAAAAAAACAGGTTCCTGTTAACAAGACGTCGCTATTCTTTGAAACAAAATGATGGAGAGCCATTGAGTGATAGAGACTGTCATCAATTCTTTACTTGTTTCCTCCCATCGATTAATAAATTGTAATGTTTGCAATCAATGCAATACGGAGATACATTCTCTTATACATTGCGGCTTCTACTTTTTGCCCAGCACGCACTGGCAGTAGCCGACCTCTGTTTCTACAGGGGTTTTTTGTTTTTGTGCAGAACATGTGTATTCCGGTTTCCATTAACAATTGCATAATCCGCCGGTAATATTTCCTTCACACGGGACGATCAATTTTGGTGCAGCAAAAAACATAGCACTCAATATCCTGAAAGACCAATGGCGTGAACAATACACATCTTGTTTATTGTCGCTAAACTCAAACGGCTGCGCTGCTACTCCAGACTGCAATCAATTAAAAAGATGAAATACAGGAACCAAAAATTCCATAGCCTCCTGCTATGGCTGACAGGCCTTTGCCTGCTCATGATTCAACAACTGTCTGCTCAACCGGGTAGCAGTGAAATCAATGGAAGCATAAAAACAGAGGAAGGTCTTTCGCTTGAAGGCGTTTCCATCGTAGCAGTTGCAGGCAACCAGCGAAGCAGTGCAATCAGTGGCGGAAACGGCAACTTCACGCTTAAGAACCTAACTGTAGGCAAGACCTACACTATCACGTTTACATCTGTCGGTTATCAACCCCAGGTGCTGAGCAACGTACTGCCAACCATCAACCCGAAAACACTCAACATTACATTGAAGCCAACTACTGCTTCAATGGAAAACGTTGTTGTTACTGCCCTTGGCATCAAGCGGGAAGAAAAAGCACTTGGTTACGCCACCACAACACTGAAAGGGGAGCAACTCACCGATGCGCTTTCTAACAACTGGAAGGATGCCTTGTCGGGAAAAGTGGCGGGCTTAAACTTATTGCGTTCCAATGCGGGACCAATGGGTGGCTCAAAAGTTATTTTGCGTGGCGAGAGCAACCTTACCGGCGACAACGAAGCCCTGATTGTGATTGATGGTGTCATCATCAACAGCGGGTCAGGACGACGATCTGGTGAGAGCGGTGCGGTGTATGGCACGGGCAGCGATAACATGCCGGTGGATTATGGCAGCAGCATGGATGACATCAATCCCGAAGACATCGAAAACATCACCGTATTAAAAGGTCCCGGCGCGGCTGCGCTGTATGGCCAACGGGCGGCCAACGGTGCCATCATTATTACCACCAAATCGGGTTCTCGGAAAGGAAAAGGCATTGGCGTAACCCTCAATTCAAACGCCGCATTTGAAAGCGTGAACCGCTGGCCCGATCTGCAGTATGAATACGGACAGGGATTGAACGGCGCGGCACATTATTCGTTTGGCGCAGGACCGGATGGTGCCAGCACATCCGGTACTTCTTCCGCTTACGGTCCCCGCTTTGATGGACAGTCGTTTTACCAATACGACCCGGTAACACAAGCGCAAGCAAAGGAGCGTACGCCGTGGGTGCCGTTTGCCGGTTCGCAGGGTGTGAAAGGTTTTTTTGAAACGGGAAAAACGTTGACCAATACCGTTACCATCGATGGTGGTACGGACCGCACCAGTGCCCGCTTTTCGTTTACCAACGTAAACAACACGTGGATCACACCAAACACGGGTTACAAAAGAAATTCCGTAGCGCTTTCCGTCAATTCAAAAGTTACGGACAAACTCACCATC
>DATKHJ010000280.1:0-2050 GCA_035510335.1 Flavisolibacter sp.
ATCCTACCCGCACCGGCACCAAATCGCAATACCTTGTCAACAAATACATCGGTGGCAATCCAACGTCTCCGGGCCTTGCTGATATCAAGCTATTCCGCACCGGCGAAATGTACCTGATAAGAGCAGAAGCAAGAGCTGAAAGTACAGGAGATGCCGCAGGCGATTTAAATACGCTGCGGGCTGCCCGCATCAACGGCTACACAGCGCAAACCTTTGCGGATAAACCAACGCTCATTACCGCCATCATGACCGAGCGGTTTAAGGAATTGGCGTTTGAAGGCCATCGCTTTTACGATCTGCGCCGTCGCAATCTGCCTGTTCAGCGTCCGGCGGAAGATGCCGTGAATGCATCGGGTTCCGTGCTGCTGAATCCGTCGCAGGCACAATACAGTTTCCCGATTCCGGCAACCGAGGTGCAGATTAACAAGAACACGGTTCAAAATCCAAACTATTAAGCATACGAAAAATGCAGCAACCATCTTTTGAAAAAGATGGTTGCTGCATTTACTTAACAGGCGCAGATGAAATACACCAATTGGCTTTTCTCTTTACTGGTCATCAGTCTATTTTCCGATTGCAGCAAAACCACGATTCCAACCCAAACAGGCAGCAGCGAAAATCCGCCATCGTTACAAACCATTTCACACCGGCCTGGCTCATTGGGAATTGTTGGCGATGCCGCCGATGTAAAGACGACTACTGAAAGCGGTACCGTTCTCATGGGCGGCAGTACAGATGTGGATGCCGCTTTTCAATGGATGATAGCCCGCAGCGGCGGCGGTGATGTGGTGGTGATTCGTGCCAGCGGCACCAATGCTTACAATCCATACATCAGTAAACTCGGAAAAATTAATTCGGTGGAAACGCTGAAGATTGACAGTCGCGAACTGGCCAACAACGATACCGTGGCTACCATTATCCGCAATGCCGAAATGTTGTTTATTGCCGGCGGCGACCAGGCGAACTACATGAAGTATTGGCGGGGCACAAAAACGGAAGCGGCCATAAACTATCTGCTGCGGGACAAGAAAGTTCCGGTTGGCGGCACAAGCGCCGGTTGTGCTATCCTTGGCGGTTTTTATTACAGTGGTGAGAACGGCAGCGTTGTTTCTGCCGATGCCTTGCAAAACCCTTATCACGCAAACCTTACGCTATACAACAACGATTTTTTAAAAGCGTCTTACCTGCAAACTGTCATCACCGATCAGCATTATCTTGCACGAACCCGCGAGGGCCGTTCAGTTGTTTTTTTGGCACGTATTCTTATAGATTGGCAGGTGGCTGCTAACGCCATTGCGGTGGACGAACGCACAGCTGTTTGCATTGACAAAGACGGCAAGGCGAAAGTGTTTGGGCTTTCTTCTGGCACCCGGCCTTACAGCTATGCGTATTTTATTGCGACGGATAAAAGCAAAGCACCGGAACAATTGCTGGCAGGACAAACCGTGCAATGGAAGCAAAATGAAAAGGCGCTGTATGTTTACGAAATACAAGCATCGGAAAGCGGGAATGGCTATTTTAACGTGGCTAATTTTTCAATGGGCGAAGCCACCGGCGGTAAGCGTTACTGGTGGTGGATAGATAACGGTACTTTACAAAAAAAAGAACAATAACAACATGAAACGAATACATTTTCTTCTTTGCCTGGCAACGTTTGTGCTGGGTGTGCAGACGGCTACAGCACAGCAGAAAAAATACGTGATGGTGATTCATGGCGGTGCCGGCACCATTTTAAAATCGAAGATGACGCCGGAAAAAGAAGCGGCCTACAAAGCAGCCCTCACGGAAGCGCTAACAAAAGGATATGCCGTGTTGCAGTCGGGGAAAAGCAGCATAGACGCGGTGGAAACAACCATTCATGTGCTGGAAAATTCACCGCTTTTTAATGCCGGCAAAGGCGCCGTGTTTACGCACAACGGTCGCAACGAACTCGATGCTTCCATTATGGATGGCAAAACGTTGAAGGCCGGTTCAGTGGCCGGTGTTACCACCATTAAAAATCCAATCAGTGCGGCAAGGGCTGTCATGGATAAATCGGAACACGTGATGA
>DATKHJ010000281.1:0-3094 GCA_035510335.1 Flavisolibacter sp.
GACAGCCTTTAATAAATCATCCACAATACAATAAAGAGCTATAATTTTATCCTCTCTGAGCATCGGCTGATAATTTTAAGTGTGGTAACTCAAAATTATTACTTATCCGATGCTCTTTGTTTTAACTAGCAACTTGGGTTATTTAAGCAAAGCTAACTGATAATGAGTGGCATGGCAATAAAAGAAACCC
Organism: Flavisolibacter sp.; assembly: GCA_035510335.1. GTDB lineage: Bacteria > Bacteroidota > Bacteroidia > Chitinophagales > Chitinophagaceae > Flavisolibacter. The sequence continues at coordinate 191 of DATKHJ010000281.1, forward strand.
CTGTAAAAACAGAGGCCGAATGCTTTTAACCACATGGGCTAAATTATTTTCGGAAGCAAAAATAAACAGCCCCTGCGCTCTTGCAAATAGCGAGCACCTTTTGGGTGAAACGATTTCACTGACGCTCGTTTATCGCCGCTGCCAGCCGTTCTTCATAGGGAAATATCCACTCAGGCGGTTTGGGCGCTTTTACTATTTTCCAGGTCCTATCCCTTTCTTCCATATGGAAGTAGTGCGGCTCAATAAACCGCCCTGTCACGGAGACAAAATAGATCACTCCTTTCGTGGTGTATATCTTATGAAACCTGAACCGTAAGGCACCGTCCGCTGAATCCCCCTTCACCTCAAAATCACTCATATCTCCTTGGTCCACAAACAGCGGGCCCAAATAAGGAAGCCTACTGAGAACAGCAGGCCGATAAACCAAAACTAACTGCTAATGTTAATTTGCAGCTAAGATAATACTTTGTTTTAATATATAGAATGCCAAATGGAAACGCCTGAACTATTTAAAAGATGGCAACCCAGCCTAAGTGGAGCCGACCGGAGTCGAACCCGTGTCGAAACATGAGGTACCGAGCAGATTCAAACTGCAATCAGTATTTTGGGGGACCTGTGCAGGCTTGTGGTTCGATCCCAACCTTCGCAACTGCAGTTCTTTACAAACAGCGCATCTGCCTTACAAGCAGAGGGGCCTGCAGGGCTCCGGGTTTGAGTCCCAGCGGGTTTACTACACACAGCAGACGCAAAATCCTCCCCGTTTATGAGCAAGCTATGCTTAATCTATTTTCCCAAGAGACTTTAAGCACTAGATGGATGTAAACTCCTGCGTATGTTTTATTGAACAGGTCGGTTCGAATTAAGCCCTAAGCCATAAGTAAAATTGGCAACTACTTGCTCGCAGAATAGGCTGTAATAGGTGCGCCATATGAAACTCGAACAGGACGTTCTAATCGTGGCGGACTACGTTTTGGCCAGCCTTTTTGATCTCGCTATGGTTCACATTCTATTCACAAAAGAATGGTAGTGCAAAGCCTTTGTCCCTGCACGGGGTTGCTTTTCCTTTTGTCAGGCAGTTTCAAACAGCTTGCCACGAGAAAAAAGCTGGTAGATAGATAGGCCACTGCCAGAATAAATGGGATAAAAGGGAAGAGTCCCTTTGGGTCAGGAGCCTATCCAATAACGAAGGTAGTTCGTGTACGTTACTCCTACTGGACATTCCGCTCAAACTGTAAGGTATCAAAACTACCGTTAGATATCCGCAAGTGAGTGTCAAAAATATTACCCAGGTGCAAAGCCCGTTGGATAGCATTGGGTTATAATAAGCTGCGTTTTCTTTGTTGCATTTTCAAACTTAAGGGCAACAAATTTGCGTTAGCAACAAAATAAACGCAAGTGCACTTGTATGAAAATCAGTCCAATAGCCATCTTGTGAGAAGATTGCAACATAAGTTAACTTGCGTATATTTAGGTGTTAGCAGCAATCGGTGAGAGACTGAAACCTTGTGAAAAATAGTTCAATGAGTATCGCATTAGGACAATTCAAATCTTACTTTAATCAGCTTAAAGACCAAGTAGAGAAAGTTCAGGTTGAGGAGGTTACATTCCTTTGGTTCGATTGTCTTAGCCCCCTAAATGACTGGACTAAATTATCGAATCAATTTAGTCACTTAAATTTAGGAATATGTCAAAGGCAAGACGCAAGTTTTCTGTAGAACAGAAGCTGCAAATTATTCAGGAAGCCGACCAACACGGCATTACGCAGACATTACGCAAACACAATCTTTCCCACAGTGTTTTTCTTCGGTGGAAGAATGGATTCAACAGTAGTGGTGTCACTTCATTAAAGCCACACTATCACAAGATCGATCCGGAAGTAAAGGCGTTGCAGGAAGAAAATGCAAGGCTTAAAAAGATCATCGGTAACCAGGCCCTGGAATTGGAATTTAAAACTGAACTTTTAAAAAAAACAGCTGTCCCTTTTCCGAAGCGATCGCTATGATAAAGTTGTATGTGAACAAAGGCGTTTGTACTAGTAAACTACTTCATTGGTCAGCAGTTAGTCGCAGCAGTTTTTATTATAAAAGGTCAGCAGGGAAAAGAGGTGTAAAGCCAAGCACTCACAGTGTGAATCATAAGGGGGCGGTTTTAGAAAATGTGGTTGTACTACACGATATCGAAAAAACACTTCACCAGGAGTTTTGTTGCTATGGGTATCGAAACATGACCGGTGAGTTAAAAGACCTGGGCTGGATCATCAACCACAAGAAGGTTTATCGTCTGATGAAGGAACATAAACTGCTCTACGGCGGAAGAATCAGACCGGAGCCGTTCAAGCGGAACTTTATTCGCTTTAGAACACCTGGCGCGGAAAAGCCTCTGCAATACTTGTCCATGGACATCAAATATGTTCATGTGCATGGGTGGCGCAGAAATGTTTTTCTTTTAACTGTGATGGACATTTATTCACGCAAGGTGCTTATCCACATGCTGAAGGCAAGTATCAAAAAAGGCGATGTGCTGGTGATGTTATCCCTGCTGCTGTTGGACTACAAAGCCGAAGGCATGAGCCTTCGTAACGACAATGGCTCACAGTTTATCGCTGGAGTTGTACGACAGTGTTTGAAAGAGAAAGGTGTTTTACAGGAGTTCTCACATGTGGCCACGCCGGAAGACAACGCTTACATTGAAGCCCTGCACTCAAATCTCCAGCGTGAAGTGATCGACCGCTTTGAGTTTGATTCGATTTACCACGCACAAATGATGATTGACCGTTATTACCAGTGGTACAACGAAAAACGAAGACATGGCTCGCTGAAGGGAAAAACACCCAATGCTGTCTACAACCAATATTTTAATCCAAACCCTTTTGAATACTAAAAACTACTCAACTACCTTTGAAAA
>DATKHJ010000282.1:0-2170 GCA_035510335.1 Flavisolibacter sp.
ATGCTATTGAAACACCCTTTGGAAAAACAGACCGCATTGTGGGCGGATCTGCAACGTATGTGGCCTATGCTGCCAGCAATTTTATAAAGCCTGTGCAGCAGGTTTCAATCGTCGGAAACGATTTTCCGGAAGAGGAAATGGCCGGACTGCGCAGCCGCGGGGTTGAACTGGATGGTGTGGAAGTAGTAAAGGACAAAAAATCGTTTTTCTGGAGTGGCCGCTATCACATGGATATGAATACCCGTGATACGCTGGTTACCGACCTGAATGTGCTGGCCGATTTTAACCCACAAATCCCGGAAAGCTACCAGGGCGCCGAGTTTTTAATGCTAGGCAACCTGATGCCGAAGCTGCAGAAAAGTGTGATTGAGCAGTTACGTGAACGTCCGAAACTGATAGTGCTGGACACGATGAACTTTTGGATGGAAATTGCGCTGGACGACCTGAAGGAAGTGCTGACGATGGTGGATGTGCTGATGGTGAACGATGCCGAAGCAAGACAGCTAAGTGGCGAGTTTTCGCTGGTGAAGGCGGCCAAAAAAATCATGGCCATGGGCCCGCAATACCTGATTATCAAAAAAGGTGAACACGGTGCGCTGCTGTTTAACAACGACCAGGTGTTTTATGCGCCTGCCCTTCCGCTGGAAGATGTGTTTGACCCAACCGGCGCCGGCGATACGTTTGCCGGTGGATTTATTGGCCATATTGCCCGCACAAAAGATGTGTCGTTCGAGAACATGAAAACGGCCATCATCGTGGGTTCTGCCCTAGCTTCTTTCTGCGTAGAGAAGTTTGGCCCGGAAAGAATGAAAGAAATTACCAAAGAAGACATTGACAAGCGCCTGATGCAGTTCCAGGAACTGGTGAATTTTGATATTGAGCTTGTGTAGTTTTGTCTGAACCATGAATTGGGCGGATTTTGAGGATTAGGAAGAAATAATAGCTTCTTTATATAGTAAGAGTCGTTCTGTAAGGGACGACTCTTTTATTTCCTGTCAATCATTTTAATCTTATAAATCCCGGTTCAGACAATCATGGTTCAGACAATGGTCGTACCAGCGCAATGGTATTTTTAAAGCTTTTCTTCTTTCCCTGTAAATTGAAAACTTCCGTGAAGATGATGTAATGACCAACAGGCAATTTGTTCTTGTTCTCGCCCAGCCCATCCCAGTTCCAGCTTCCCTTTAATTGCAGCAAATCGTTTTTTACTAAATGCCGCACCATTCGTCCGCTTGCATCAAAGATGATGACGTTGGCAACATAGCCGGCTTCTTCTACCTTGTAGGCGATGGTAGCTATGTCATCCCGCCCATCATTGTCCGGTGAAAAGCTTTTAGGCGAAACCTCTATCATCGCCTGAATGTCTTCCACTATTTTAAACTGCGAGTTTTGGTAGGTCGGTGTGCCATAGCCAACACCGGATGCTGCCGAATGCCAGTTGCTTTTATTCTGCGAAGCCGCTAATGGATCAATGCGCTCAAGTGCCACGCCGTCTTTGTTATCCACCAATCCAAAATGCCAGTCGTCGTCATAGGCTACTTCATCAATAACATCGCCGTTGAGGTGAAGCAACACAACCGTTCCTTTGTCATCGGGAAAAGAAGGCAGCGATGAAAGCTGCAAAATTGCCTCTTCGTTCTTTGCGTGGTAGGTTCGCTTTAGCCAGTCTGCATCTTCTGTAACCACAAGGTAATCGCCGGGAAAAAGGTAGTGCGGATGTTCCGAAAGCCTTTTTAACGAAGCCACCGCTCGGCTGCTTCCCCTGTTGGCCACATATAGCTGCGAGGCATCAATTACCTTGTTGCTCCTGTTGTAAAACTCTACATAATCATTTCCGCCGGAAGGCGGGTTGAATAGAATTTCATTCACCACTACATCGCCTGGAAGTGGTAGCTGCGGCAGGCCAATTTGTGTTTTGTTGTAGGCGCCAATGGCGTTGCCCTTGCAGTCGGTAACAGCAGTTGCCATAATGGTATGAACTGTACCAGGTTGCAAAGGCGAAGAAATCTTAAGTTGAACCGTTTGAAACAACGGTGGCATCGGCGTAGCAGAAGTAACCACAAAACCCGGCAGATTATACCTGTTTGTAACCGCTGCCGATGCACTATCTAGTGGTTCATCAAATTGAAGCAACAACGTAACGCTGTCCGACGCATAGGCTATCTTTAAC
>DATKHJ010000283.1:0-8257 GCA_035510335.1 Flavisolibacter sp.
CCTGTTGCCAGAAAGAAACTGTTAAAGCCGGTCCGAACATCGGGCAAATGTAAGCCAATAGCGGGGCTTCGTCGAAAAGCCGCCGCTGGTTCAGCGGAAATATGTTTGTTTTGTGTCAATTAAAAAAATCGTCGCTTTCCGGAATGTTGCTGCCATTACGTTTACCAAAGACTTTGTTATGGGTGCTGAACCTGTTGGTGATCTACACCCTGCTGTTCACCGCCTTCCGCCTGCTGACGCTTTTGCTTTTTATGCCGGAAGGAACCGCAACGGATGAGTTGCTGCCATCGTTCCTGCTGGGGCTGCGGTTTGACCTGCGCTGGATCAGCATCTTGCTTTTGCCCATTGTGCTGGTGAGCACATTGCCACAATATTCTCCCTATTATTCTTCCGCCAATAAAAAAGCCTGGACCTGGTACCTGGCGGTGACTACTTTTTTCGTGGTGCTCATTTACACCATCGACTTTGGTTGCTTTGCCTATTACCGCGTAAGGCTGGGCGCCACGGTGCTCAATTTTGCCGACGATGCTGCCATTGCCACCGTTATGCTGTGGGAATCGTACCCGGTGGTGTGGATGATTTTTGGGTTGGTGATGCTTGTGTTTGTACTGCGTTTTTTGTTTCACCGCATGCACAAAACAGTTTCGGCAAAAACAGATGGTAAAGGAATTTTGTACCAGCGCAAATGGTTTTTGGCAACAGCGCTGCTGTTGGGCATTCTTGTTTATGGCGGTGCGCCGCAACCGTTGAAATGGAATGCGGCGTTCCAGATGAAGAATGACTTCAGCGGTTACCTGGCGCTGAACCCGTTGCAGTCTGTCTTCTCTACACTACAAAACCGCAAGCCGCATTTTGATGAAGGCAAGGCAAAAGATTTGTACCCGGCGCTCAGCAGTTGGATGGGCTGGGACCCGGAGGCCGGAACCTATAAAAAATACGAAACGCCTGCTTCTTCCTTTTTTCGCTCAAAGCCAAACATTGTGCTGGTGGTTTGCGAATCGTTCAGCATGTACAAAACAAGCATGAGCGGCAACCCGCTGAACACTACGCCATATTTTCAAAAACTCAGCGATAGCAGTATTTTTTTCAACCGCTGTTTTACGCCGCATTTTTCAACGGCGAGAGGCATGTTTGCCACCATAACCGGTATTCCGGATGTGCAACTGGCCAAGTTCTCTACCCGTACCGAGGCGGTGGAAAACCAGCATACCATCGTCAATAATTTTGAAGGGTACAACAAGTTTTATTTCTTGGGCGGCAGCCCGGCCTTCAACAATTTTGAAGGGTTGATGAAGAACGTGAAAGGCGTGCAGATGGTTACCGAAGGCGCCTTTGTTTCGCAGCCGATTGATGTGTGGGGCATCAGCGACAAAAACCTTTTCCTGGAGGCCAATAAATTATTTGCGAAGCAGAAGGAACCGTTCTTCGCCATCATTCAATCGTCTGATAATCATCCGCCCTACACCATTGCTGAAGAAGACAAGGATTTTGTACGCAAAGAACCGGCGGAGAAAGAATTGGAAAAATATGGTTTCGAATCGGCCGCCGAATACAACGCCATTCGCTATTTTGATTACGGCGTAGAGAAGTTTATGGAAGCGGCAAAGAGGGAAGCTTATTTTCAAAACACCTTGTTTGTGTTTGTTGGCGATCATGGCGTGGCTGGTAATGCCACAGAAATATTTCAAAAAGAATGGACAGAGAACCGCTTAACAGAAATGCATGTTCCATTGCTATTTTATGCGCCGGGCAAACTGCCTGCGCAGCTAAGAACAGAAACGGTATCGCAGATTGATGTGCTGCCAACAACGGCAGGCATTGCCGGACAAAAACACCTGAACAGCACCCTGGGCCGCGATGTAGTGAACAAGCAAAACAATCACAGCGCCTTCTTTATTCGCCACGACGAAGGAGAGATCGGCTTGATAACCGATGATTTTTACTTCACAAAAAATATTCTTTTTGAAAAGGAAAAGCTGCAGTTGCTGAACAAGAAAGCAACGTACACACAACAGCAGCTGGATTCTGTTCAGAAGCGATTAAGCGGCGTTACATCGGGTTACCTGGAAACAGCGAGATGGATGCTGATGAACAATAAGACCCCCCTGTCCCCCTGAAGGGGAGACTTAGGTCAGTCAATTCCTATTTATTTCAATCTTTAGAAAAGCAACTAGGAGCTTAAAACCTTTGTGCACTTCGTGCAATTCTTTGTGTGGTTCGTGACCCAAAAATGCTCAATAGAATTACCAACCGTACAAAAGTGCGACGCAAGAGGCGATGCTATGAAAGACAAAAGCTGGTCCCACAAGAACCAGCTTTCCTTTTTTTATGAAAATTGCAAGAAAGTAAAGTATCTACCACCTAAGTCTCCCCTTTAGGGGGACAGGGGGCTTGCCACCACAATTAGCCTCGGTGTTTTTCTCACATCATACGCATTCAGTGCATAGTCGCCAAACACTTCACGCACCTGCATTTTCTGAAAAGCCAGCATGTCGGTAAAATCGCCCAAGCTAAACTTGGCTACTTTCTCCGTGTATTCAAACGGTTTATCAAGGCCGGCATCGTTTACAATAATGCGTTTATAAAAATAATCTTCGTCGTACCAGCGGTGAATTTCATATTGCGTGCCGTCAATTTCTTTCACTTCGTTGTGCACCAGCCGTTCTTCTACGTAATGCACATTCAGGTAATCAAACAACGCAATGCCGCCCGGTTTCAAACATTGCGCAATCGTTCGCACAGCATCGTCGTGTTCACGCCTTGTGTTGAAATAACCAAACGAAGTGAAAAAGTTAAAAGCGTAGTCGAAATAGTTGATCCATGAAGGCAGCCGCATATCGTGCTGGTAAAAATGCAGGTTTTCGTTTTCAAACTTCTTTGCATACGCAATAGAGTCAAACGAAAGATCAATGCCGGTTACATCAAAACCTTTGGAGGCCAGGAAGCGGGAATGCCGTCCGCAGCCGCAGGCAACATCCAGCATGCGGCTACCGGCCGGCGGCGCCAAATGATCTACCAGCTTTGAAATGAATCCTTGCGCTTCCTGCTCATCCCTCTCAAAATATAATTTGTGATAATAGGGCGAGTTAAACCAGTCTTTGTACCATTCCGGTGCAGCCATTGCCTGTTTTTGGCAAAAGTAATGCCTTGGCCGGCGCAAACACTTCCGGCTGTAAGACCGAAAGCCGTATTTTTGCCACCCTAAATTTTGTTCTGTGGCATTGATCAAGAGTATCTCCGGCATCAGGGGAACCATCGGTGGTAAACCTGGTGAGTCCTTAACCGCAATCGACGTTGTAAAGTTCACTGCTGCTTTTGGCAGTATTGTTTCCGAAAATCGCGACGATAAAAATCTTCCAACAAAAATTGTTGTTGGCCGCGATGGCCGCATCAGCGGAGAGATGGTGAGTAATCTCGTCGTTTCTACACTGGTTAGTCTTGGCATTGATGTGATTGATCTTGGATTGTCAACAACGCCAACCGTTGAAATTGCCACCAAGGCCGAAGGTGCTGATGGCGGAATTATCCTCACCGCAAGCCACAACCCCAAAGAATGGAATGCCCTGAAACTGCTTAACAAAGAAGGCGAATTTATCAGCGCCGCTATTGGCGCAGAAGTATTGAGCCGTGCACAAAAAGAAGAGATCAGCTTTGCACACGTTGATAAATTAGGAAGTGTTACCACCGATAACAGTTACCTGCAAAAGCACATCGACCTGGTGCTGAATTACCCGCTGGTGGACAAGGCTCCCATTGAAGCCCGCAATTTTAAAGTGGTGGTGGATTGCATTAACTCCACCGGCGCTTTAATTGTTCCGCAATTGCTGAATGCATTGGGTATTACCGATGTTATTTTAATCAACGGAGAAGTGAACGGCAGGTTTGCACACAACCCCGAGCCATTGCCGGAGCACTTGACTTCTTTGAGCAATGAAGTGGTAAAACAAAACGCTGATTTTGGTATAGCCGTTGACCCGGATGTTGACCGCCTTTGTTTTGTTTGCGAAGACGGCAGCATGTTTGGCGAAGAGTACACCCTGGTTGCCGTTGCTGATTACATATTGAGCAAACGTGTTGGCAACACCGTAAGCAACATGAGTAGCACCAAGGCCTTAAAAGAAATTACACAAAAAAGAGGTGGCGAATACCATCCTTCTGCCGTAGGCGAAGTAAACGTGGTTTCAAAAATGAAAGCCGTAAACGCGGTGATCGGCGGCGAAGGCAACGGTGGCATTATTGTTCCCGATTTTCATTACGGCCGCGATGCGCTGATTGGCATTGCACTTTTTCTTTCGCATTTTGCCGGACAGAAAAAAGGACTGAAATCGTTCCGCGGAAACTATCCCGATTACTTTATTTCCAAGAACAAGATTGAACTGGAAAACGGCATCAACGTAGCTGCCATTTTCGATGAAATCAAGAAGAGATACAAGAACAATCCAATCAATACCGAAGACGGATTGAAGATTGAATTTGATACGGATTGGGTGCACCTGCGTACATCCAATACCGAACCCATTATCCGCATTTATGCGGAAAGCAATTTTGAAACAACCGCTAACAACATTGCCAAACGCCTGATGGCTGATATTAAAGAATTAAAAAGCTAAGAAGGTTAGAAGGCGCAGTTGTTAACGCTTGTGGGAAAGTGGCAGATTTGCCCGGAAAATTGTTCATTTGTGAAACGCTTTGACTATGATGACAGAAACGGTTTCGAAGGAAGAGAAAAACCTTGGTTCCTCATCCGGGGCGCAAAGGTCCGTTCGTGTTTACTTTGACAATGCCGCCACCACGCGGCTCGATCCCGAAGTGCTGGAGGTGATGATGCCTTACCTGACGGAGCATTTTGGTAACCCGTCTTCTATTTATTCGTACGGCCGCGAAACCCGTTTGGCGATTGAAAATGCCCGCAAATCGGTGGCAAAAATCCTGGGCACCAAACCGGCCAACATCTTCTTTACAAGTGGGGGTACGGAAAGTAACAATACGGCTATTTCAGCCGCTATCCGCGACTTGGGTTGTAATCATATCATTTCATCGCCAATTGAGCACCACGCAGTGTTGCACACGGTTGAGCACTATTGCGCCTGCAATAATATTACGCATTCGTTTGTAAAGCTTTCGCAGGAAGGCGTGATTGATTACGATGAACTGGAACAGCAATTAAAAGAGCAGACCGAAAGCGGCAATAAATGCCTTGTTTCGCTGATGCATGCCAACAACGAAATTGGTGTGTTGCTGAAGATTAAAAAGGTGGGAGAGATGTGCCAGAAATACGGCGCAATCTTTCATTCGGACTGCGTGCAAACCGTCGGTCATTACCCCATCAATCTTTCTGAAATTCCGGTGCATTTTATTTCGGCGGCCAGCCATAAATTTCACGGTCCAAAAGGTGTGGGTGCTTTGTATGTAAGCGATGAAGTGAACATCAAGCCGTTCATTTTTGGAGGCGGACAGGAACGCAACATGCGGGCCGGCACAGAAAACGTGTACGGCATTGTGGGCTTTGCCAAGGCACTTGAAATTGCTATGCGTGATTATGAAAAAGAAAGCGCCTACATTAAAGAACTAAAAGCTTACATGAAGGAGCGCCTGGTGGAAACGATTCCCGGCGTGGGCTTCAACGATATTGCAGAATCGCTTTATACGGTGTTAAGTGTTTGCTTTCCAAAAACGGAAAAAAGCGATTTTCTTTTGATGAGTCTTGATATGGCAAACATTTGTGTATCCGGCGGCAGTGCCTGCAGCAGCGGCGCCGATGCAGGTTCGCATGTCATTAAGGCTTTACAGCGCATTAATGATTGCACAACCATCCGGTTTTCATTCAGTAAATACAATACAAAAGAAGAGGTGGATTTAGTGGTGGAGAAGCTGAAGGATTTGGTGTAAAACCCCTTAAACCATCTGCCTTGCAAATGCGAGAAAAAAACCTCTGTCTCCCTAAAGGGAGTACCTAGGTCAATCCATTCCTATTTATTTCAATCTGTATAAAATGCAAAAAGCTGGTTCCACAAGAACCAGCTTTTTCTTTTATGATAACTGAAAGAAGCAATGTCTCTTCAACCTAAGTCCTCCCTTTAGGGAGACAGAGGGTTTTCACGCTCCAACAACCCACTTACCAATGCCTTCCACTGCAGCTTGGAAAAACCGCTCACACCTCCCGTGCCCACAAAGACATTTCGAATTTTATCAATAATCGTATCGGCTTTCACATTGGGCTTTTCATTGCGGCCATACACGCCGGCTGTAACGCTTGCGCCATCTCTTCGTACAATAAAATTCGACGTTGCTTCATCGGTATAAAAATGCGCTACGTCTTTGTTTTCATTTGCCGGGCTGGGGGCCGGACGAACACGAATGGCTACATACTCGCAATCAGCTTCTGTTTCTTCTTTCACTTCTTCAATCCGCACCCAGTCGTAGCCTTCGCCGCTAACAATACCCGGTGCCGGGATATTAATGCGGAAGTAATACCCTTGCTGCGGATGACCTTCTATCTCTTCGCCACGTTCGTTGGTTAGCTGAAAGCTGGCACTTAATGCGCCAGCCCATTCTTTCCAACGGTTCACCTGTAGTAGGCGGGACTTTACCACGCCAAAAAAATCACGAGCTTCCCGCTCCGACGAAAGCGTTACACGGTCTTCTACATTTACATCCACACCGCTTTCGTGTTCGGGAATTATTTTTTCTGGTTCCATTATAACGACAGTTTTCCTTCAGCGCCTTCTGCTATTTTAGGCTTGCCCGTAACAGCAGCTACGGCCATTTTAAAAAACTCCACCATGCGTCCGTGTTCTGCGTCCCAATAATAACAGCTTTGCGGTGTTACTTTCAGCAGTGCCACATCCGGATCATCCTCGCCTTTCGGAAACCATGCTTTTACAATGGGCGACCATTTGTCTTTTATCTGCTGCCTGTCGGTTACCACGGTAGCCGAACCCCACACATCCAGGTAACTTTCTTTGGCCGGGTGCGCATAGGTTAAATGCACTTCCTGCTCTTTTTCTACTTCGTCCACTTTAATGGACGTTATATTGGTGAAGAACCAGACCGTGCCGTCCTCTTCTGTTTCAATCGTCATCATTGGCCGTGTATGGGTTTGCGCATCATCGCGGTTGTTGGTGATGAACATGCAAACGCCAATTTCCTTTACCAGTTCTTTAAACTTGTCCAGCGCTTCTTTGCTTTGGAGATTCTTTTCCATAAATCCTTTTTTAGTAGGTTAACAGGTAAAAACATTATGCCATTTTAATGGCCTCTTCTTTTGGTACGGAGAGTTTTTCTTCGGCGTCGCCGGCGGCAATCAATCCAATCTTCACCGAATGCAGAATGGCTTCCCGGCTATGCTTGAAAAGCAGGCAGGGAACACCCACTGCTTCAATTCTGTTCAGCACTTCCCGCACCTGTTGGTAGTTTCTTTCAAACACATCGCGGATGTACACCGCCTTCACCTGCTTTGGATAGTGCTTTACAATGGACTCGTAGATGTAAGGATCCTGCTGCGAACTATCTCCCAGCAAAATCACCCGTTGGTTTGGAAAGGCTTGCAGAATGCGTACAATGCGGGTAAATTTTGTCCCATGATGGTTCTGCCCGGTTTTTAATAATTCCGAAAAACTTTTTACCTGGCTCAGCAAAAAAACACCCCTTGGTATGCGGTTAACAGCGGTGAATTCAAGAATGTATTCGTACAAATTCCACTCGCTGCTGCTGACATAAAAAAACGGGTTGGGCGCATCGTCGGTGGTATTGCTTTTAGCTAATAACTGGTAATGCCGCACAACGCCTTCAAAGGGCTGCCGCGACCGGGCATTCTGCGTAAACAAAACCAGCAAACGCTTGCGCATGTTGGCTGAGTGGGAAATTAAAAACGTATCGTCAATATCGGAGATGATAATGTACTGCGTGGGGTGCGGAATAAACAACCGCCCGGTTGAGCCGGCAATGGTTTTCCCGCCGGCTACAGCCCTAACGTTCACCGGGAGCCAGCCTTTTTCCAGGGGGGCGGCATCGTCCCATTCAAACTTAAAAAAACCATCGTTGTCGGTTTTGGTAAGAAGGGTGCTGCCTTTCCATTCAAGCTGCACTTCTATGCCGGCGTAAGGCTTCACAAGAAAAAGCCGCAGCAGCGCCAGCGTGTTGCGCAGGAAACTTTGCCGGTATTGCTGGCGCGGAAAAGGACTGAGCCGGAAAACATGTCCAAACACGGTTAGTTTGTTTTCGTGCCCGTATCCATGGTAAACTTTTACCGTTGGCT
>DATKHJ010000284.1:0-34025 GCA_035510335.1 Flavisolibacter sp.
AAGATAGGGATGACCGCCGAGATTTAACAGGCCGGCCGGCGGAAATTTGTTAAGGCTATAAAAAGAAAGTCCCGCTTAAAAGCGGGACTTTGGGTTGGTTTTGGTTTATTTTTTAATCACGACCCTTTTTGTTTCGGATAATTGTCCGTCTTCGAAAATTTTCAGGAGGTACTCACCTGATGTAAATAACGATGACTGCAGGTTGTAGTAATAGTTGGCTGCGGCTGCCCGGGTGATGTCTTTCCGGTCAATAACCTGCCCGATGGCGTTCACCAACTGCAACTGAACTTTTTGCTGGTTAGGGTTCAGGTAAGGAATGGCCAGTGTAAAACCATCGCGGGCCGGAATGGGATAAAGGGAGATATCGCCTCTGATATCCAAGCGGATATTTTTGATGTCTGTATAAGAGGAGCGATTGTTTGTTTCAACGCTTTTGATGCGATAATAGAGAATCCTACTGCCGGTTGCCACAATATTTTTGTCCAGAAGTTCATATTTTTTGGCGCCAGTACCAGCACGTTTGTTAACCTCACCAACAGGTGTGAAGTTGGCACCATCAACACTTCTCTCAACTATATACTTTTCATTGTCAGCATCATTGTCAACGTTCCATGATAACAACGCATCATTTCCCTGACGTACAGCCGTAAATCCTAACCAGTTAATTGGCAGTATAATGTTTCCGACCATTGCTGTAGAAATGGCAGCACCACTTCCACCTCCCACATTGTCGTAGCTAAGTTGGTTATTGACGACAACACCAGATCTGGCAAAATACAAATTTGAACCAATTGACCTAAGGGAACCCGTTGCCAGAAAAAGTGCATTCCCGTTAGTTGGGCCAGTGCCTCCATCGGGTAAAGACACTAAAAAAACATTATTAGGAACAGCCGGACCGTTTGTAAAACGAACCTCCATAACCTCAAATTCAGTATTTGCAGCGATATTAAAGACTATAGGAGAAGTAGCAGTGGTAACCATGTAATGATTATAGCCACTCTCCACTGCTTCATCTACTTTCCAAGTGACCCCAGGAAATGCAGAGGATACTACTGTCATCTTTGCTCTCGGAGCAATCGAAGCATCTATCGCCAAATTAAATTGTAAAGTAGAAATATTTGCCGGCGCCTGAGATACTGCTGATTTCAAATAAATCTTAACAGAGTTTGCATGCGTTCCAGGCCCTAAGCTTGCCTGAATAAGTTGAGCAAATGAAAGCGAGAAAGAGAAGAAACTACAGATTATTAAAACAATTTTTTTCATAAATAGAGTTTAGTTGGGTAAGGCTTGCGAACGCACTGTAACAGTGTTGCTTTCAAGAATGTTTATGTATAAAAAATCCTTGTCGTTGTTCAATCCATTGTAACGAACAACTTTGTTTAAATTAATATCTGCAGAATTGTAAACGTTGGTAAGAACGCTGGAAGCATTATTATCGAGAACAGTTAAGAGTATATAATCTTTATCGTTGTTTAACCCGGTATATCGCACATTCGCATTAGCATTGGCATTTCCAGCCCATAGAAGATTTACATTTCCAAGATTTGGATGAGCGGCGATTGCATAATTTAAAATTGAGCTACCAAAAAGCGCAGTAGCGCTATTACGCAGATCGGCAACGTTTGTACTAAACGCAACAGACTTTCTTTCACTGAATGTTCTTGGTGAAGTTGGCAAAGTAGCTAGCCCAAGATGGTTTCTGTGACGCACTGCAATTGTATAATTACCATCCGCTACACTATTAAACGTCACCGGGCTTACACCGTCAACATCAACAATGTCACCATCACGCTGAATCAGTGCACTTCTTGTTTGCAATACGGTGTTTCCTGGTGAAGCCGTATTTCTCAACTCCAAAAAAACCCAATCAACAATATTGTCATTAGCTGATGCCTGGTCATTAAACACACTTGCCGAAACAATTTCAGCGGTAGTATTGGCCACATGCGAAAACGAGGTATTGTAAGGCGCAGTGCGATAAGGATCGTTTACCGGAATCACGTTTCCACCAACCCTTAAGCCGTCGTTCATTAAACCAGTAGCGCTATTGTAAGCACCTTGTAAAAAGGCACGGGCTCCAACAGCAACAAAGCTGTTCATGGCTGTTAGCTCGCCACTGGCTGCAGTGAGGGCCATGCTGATGCGGTTAGCAGCATAATCTTTTGAGTGTCCCTGCGACGACCAATCCGTACCATTGAAATAATAACCCACTAAAGCTGTTTCCGTACCGTTCACATCGGAACCTTCTACATACTGGCCGGCAATGGTTTGCGTTCCGCCGGTAATACCGGTTTTTGTCACCGGCCATGTGGTGTTAAGAAAATTGGCCATCATTGGCGGACGGTTGGCAGATGCAGCGTCCAGACTTCGAACACCAATGTTTGCACCGGCATAAGTAGCGCCGGTTGAAGTAATGTAAGCAGGACGATACTTGTCATTAAACCCAACAGGAACCTCGTAATTGACGATGTCGCCAGCCAGTTCTTTCCGCACTTGCCCGGCACCATCCGTCCAGATAAACCGGCTGCTGTTTTGGCCCGAAATGGTAGCTGTTGCCCCAATGACTAAATCCTGCGAGGAGGTGAGCAATTTGCCATTGGTAAAAACAAGACCGTTACCAATTTTAGCAAAGCTACCTGCCAGGGTTACGTTTGCGGGGTTGTCAATTTCAAGATTGGGAATGGTGTTGCCATTCATGTTAATTGTTTGCAGGGCTGTTCCTTTCATAAGCACGGTGCCGGCTCCCTGGATGTTTGCAGCGCTGGTTAGGTCACCCTGAATGGTGACTTTTGCGCCGTTTTCAATGTAAAGGGTAGCACCAGATTGAATGGTCATTTGTGATACTCCGGCAAGACCTAATGCCAAAAAAGGAAACAGAAGATAAACTTTCTTCATAACAGAGGTTTCGGGAATTTAAGTTGGCAGGAATTGAATTCTTGGGAGGTTTTCAGCGGAAGGATGGGATAAAAGTAAAAAAAAATTGCTCGTGTTCAGCCAGCCCTTCACCAATTGTTTAGTAAATGGTACGAATTGGTTATTTAGTGGCTTTAACTGTTTTGCCTTTTTCTTTCTTCTGTGTGCTCTTTCAAATGTTGCGTTTAGGGCTCCGTAGTTATAAAGAACAACTGCCTACCTAAAACACACACCACACCTTTAGTGAGTAGCATAAAAACGGGCAAAGGCTTCGCCTATTGAAGGCGCCGCATATTTCTGTTTTGCCTCTTTGCTGATGCTTGCGGCATTCCATGTATGCACGTTTTGCCAGGCTTGTACCATTGCTGCCGTAAGTGCTGCTGTATCGTTTGGCGGTACCAATATTCCATTGCTTTCGTTTACCAACTCCGGAACGCCACCAACCGCTGTTGCAATAACCGGCAGCCCGCAACAGGCAGCTTCGCCAATTACGCAGGGAGAATTTTCAATATTGCTGTTCAAAACAAATACATGCGAACGCTGCATTTCTTCGGCAACGGATTGATAAGCCACCTCTCCCCGAAAATGAATGTTGTAACCTGAATGCAACCTGGTTGTGGATGATAAATTGGCGTCGTTACCTACCAGTACCAACTGCGCATCGGCGCCTGTTTGCTTTTGAAAGTTTGTGAAAGCATCGACGATGCCCGGCACATTTTTCAGTGGCACCATATTGGATACATGCAAAAAAGTAAACTGCTTGTATTTGTTTTCAGAAGGTGTAAACAATGCTGCATCCACCACGTTTGGTATAACAACAAAATCCCTGTGCACAACCGTTTTCTTTACCCCTTCGCCTACATAGCGGCTAACCGACATAAAACCGCTTGCTTCTGCAAAGATTTTTTTCAGCAGGTAACGCATCCAGAACGGCCTTGTGTGAATATTGTCTTCTACCTGCCGGTTGTAAATACCCCAGTGTTCTGTAATAACAAAAGAGATCTTGTATTTTTTCTTCGCCCATAAGGCCATTAACCCAGCCCGCCACGGAACATGTACATGAACCAGGTAAGGTTTCTCATTTTTAATTATCGTCGAAATCTGCTGCTTATAATGCGTTCTCCAATTGCGAAAGTTTGACCACTTGCCCACAAGCCCTTCTTTCTTTCGGAGGTAAATAATTTGTTCTGTTAATCCCTTGCCGCTGGTTATCGTTTCTTCAGTATTTTTTTGTTGTGCTGCCTGTTTTACAAACAAAACATGTATATCGTGATAAAGCGCCGCAGCTCTTGCATGGCGCTGAATGAAATCGCCATCGAACGAATCGTATTTATTCGGGTACCAGCTAACCAGCCATAAAATTTTTCTTCGTTCGCTCATGAAGGCGTTTGGGTTGATTTAGTGGCATCGGCAATCAGGCTTTCATCATCCCAGCTTTTGTCTTCTGTTGTCAAAACATTCTGGTAGTCCTGCTGCAGCATGCGTTCCATTTCTTCAATATAACTTTTTGCGGTTAGTATGTATTCATCCTGGTCCTGTATGGCCGCCAGCTTTTTAAGATTGGCTTCATCCATTTTCAGGAAAGACCGGGCTGCCCGCTGCGCCGTGTAGGTGCGGTAGCCCAGAAAGCGCATTACGTCAACACCAACACGTAGCGAGGTATCAATTGTTTCGCGATAAACATGCAGCATACCGGCATTCATCAGGTCATAGGCATCGTAACGGTTACTGGCACGAACCAGCATGCGCAGGTTGGGAAAATGCTTTTTGATGGTTTCAATCATTTCCAGCCGCTTCTCAGGATTATCAATGGCAAGTACAATCAGCTTTGCTTTGGCAGCTCCTGCCGCTTCAAGTAAATCATACCGGGAGGCATCGCCGTAATAAACTTTAAAGCCCATGCGTCGTAGTAATTCAACACGGTCGGCATCATTATCAAGCAACGTTGCCTGAATTTGATGTGCCCGTAAAAAGCGACCTACCGTATTACCAAAATGACCAAAGCCCGCAATGATCACGCTGGCCTCTTGGTCAATGCCATCAGCTTCTTTTTCATCGGCTATTTCTTTTGTGCCGAAACGGGGTTGTACAATCTTATCGTTCACCAAAAGAACAAGTGGTGTCAGCGCCATGCTGATGGCTACAACAGCCACTAAAAGATCTACGGTTTCGGGTAGCAGTATTCCTTCCTGCAAGGAGAAAGAGAAAAGCACAAAAGCAAACTCCCCAACCTGGCAAAGAGCTAATGAGAAAGAAAGATTCTGATCTGCACTAAGCCTGAAAATTTTTCCGAGCAGGAACAACACGGCAGCCTTTACACCCATCAACAGCAGCACAAGACCAATAATGAGCAACGGCTGTTGCTGTATCAATGCAAAATCAATGGAAGCGCCTACGGCAATAAAAAACAGTCCAAGCAGCAACCCTTTAAATGGGTCAATATCGCTTTCCAGCTCGTGCTTGTATTCGCTGTTGGCTAAAACCACACCGGCTAAAAAGGTCCCAAGCGCTGGACTCAAACCAACTTTTGTCATGAGCACCGCAATGCCTATTACTATCAGCAACGCTGTAGCCGTAAACATTTCTCTTAGATGCGTAGCGGCAATCAAACGAAACAAGGGTCTGACCAAATACCGGCCGGCTAAAACCACAAGACCAACTGCGGCAAAAACAATAAGTGCATGAACCCAGGCAGGTTGATTATGCACCAGGCTTGCCGTACCATGTGCATCCTCCGCCTGAGTTTGCGGAAAGGTGGCCAGCAAGGGAAAGAGGGCCAGCATGGGGATAACGGCAATATCCTGAAAAAGCAATACCGAAAATGAGCTTTGTCCGGCCACAGTTTTCATCTGGCCTTTTTCGTTCAGGGTTTGTAAAACAATCGCGGTTGACGACAGCGAGAGAATCATTCCAACGGTGAGGGCCTGCTGCCAGGGCAAGCCAAAAAATGTTGCAATGCCGGAAATGATAGCAGCCGAAAGCAATACCTGTAATCCACCCAAACCAATGATTGGTTTGCGAAGTTTCCAAAGCAGTTCGGGCTCAAGTTCCAGCCCAATTAAAAAGAGCATCATCACAACGCCAAATTCAGCAAAATGCATAATGTCGTCTCCTTCGGTTCCGACAAAACCAAGGATGGAAGGACCAATAAAGATGCCCGCCAATAAATAGCCCAAGACCGAGCCCAGGCCAAGCTTTTTTGCCAGCGGCACCATTACCACTGCGGCCGCCAGGTAAACCATTGCCTGAAATAAAAACGATTGCGGGTTCATGTGGTCAGCTTTGAATGGTTTGCGGGATGGGCACAAGATCGTTCAGGTATTCAACCTCCATATATTCTTCTGCACTAATGCGGTTGTTCACCAATGCAATCAGCATCTGTTCGTATTGTACAGCGTGAAGTTCAATATCAGCAGGCAGTAGCCGGTGTGTGCCATGTACAACAAAGGGCGGCAGGTATTCCATTTTACAGAGAACGGCGGTTTGATCGAATGACGCTAAAAACTGGGGAATGGTAAAACGGTTTCTGCCCTCCGGCGAATAAACCGACCGCGGAGCACCGCAGGAAATCACATTCATGAGTTGCTTGCCCGCCAGTGCATTGCCGCCGGAACCATAGGCCCAGCCGTGCTCCAGTACCAGGTCTTGCCACTGCTTGATAATGGCTGGCGCACTGTACCAATAAAAGGGATGCTGAAAAATAACCAGGTCGTGTTGAAGCAGTAATTCCTGCTCGTGTTTTACATTGATATCGAGGTCAGGATAGGCTTCGTAAAGATCATGAAAACGAACACCGTTGAGCTGCCGCACATGCCGGATGAGTTGTTTATGTACCCTTGATTTTTCCAGTGCCGGATGCGCAAACAGGATCAACACCTTCGCCATACGCAAGATTACCTTGTTTTTTTAAAATAGAAAAAAAGGCTCAGGTGAGGCGGCGAATCTGGATAAATTCTTTGCGCTTGATGTAATAAAGAAACAGGAGGTAAACAACAGGGGCGATGCTAAGAATCTGCAGCAATAACAGCCCGGATGAAAGACCCATAAAAAAAAGCAGGGTCATAAAAATACCACCGCCTACCAGTACATCATTTTCGATGAGGCAGGCGATGGTAAAATAATGTTTGCGCTGCGGCGTGTAGGTAATCTGCACCGGACCGGTAATGTGATAACCATCGGTTACCACTATGCGGGCCGGGTTGGTGGGCATGGTTACCACAACTGGCTGGCCTTTTTGCAAGGAGTAGATGTGCATTCCATTTACCACCAACCTGAGTTTCAGAAAACGCAGGAGCACATGGTTTTTCTGGTAAACAACAATCTGGTATTGCGTGGATGGGTTAATGCTTCAATGCTTTTATAATTTCAGTAAACTCTGCTGCCACCAGCGAGGCACCGCCTACTAATCCGCCATCAACATCGGGAGAAGAAAAAAGCTCTTTTGCATTGGATGCTTTTACACTTCCGCCGTACAAAATGGTGATTGCCTGCGCCGCATCAGCGCCCCATTTTTGGGCCAATACAGAACGAATGAATTCATGCATTTGTTGTGCCTGTTCGGTAGTGGCTGTTTTGCCGGTACCAATGGCCCAGATGGGTTCGTAGGCAATCACAATGCTTTTTATTTGGGCTTCGGAAAGATGAAAAAGCGATTCTTCCAACTGGGTGCGAACAAAGTCGTTCTGCCCTTCTTTTTCCCTGATCTCCAGCGCTTCGCCGCAGCAGAAAATAGGCGTGATGCCCTGCTCGAGGCAGAGGTCAACTTTTTCTTTCAGCACCTGGTTCGATTCGTTGTAATATTCGCGTCGTTCGCTGTGGCCAACCACGCAATAACTGATGTTGATTGATTTCAGCATTTCTACCGATACCTCACCGGTATAGGCACCGCTTTTTTTGTTACTGCAGTTTTGCGCAGCAATGGCATAGTTGCTTTTGTTGTTCAGCAGTTCATTCATCTTTACCAGGTAAGGAAACGGAACCGCAAAAACCACCTGGCCGTTTTCTGACGGCGCTATGTTTTCTTTCAAAATATCATTCAGCAATGCTTCTCCCTTGTCAATCGTCAGGTTCATTTTCCAGTTGGCGGCGGCTATTTGTTTGCGCATAATGTTGGGTTTAAAAGTTTACAAGTTCGCGGGTTTACAAGTTCACAAGTTCGGATAGTATAAACTCGTGAACCGGTGAACCGGTAAACTTGTGAACTGTGTTTCAATAGTGCTCAAAGATATGTTTGAGAATATGTTTTTCAGAAGCGGTAAGAGCACTTCCTTTCAGCAATTTCCAGTTATTGATGTCTGTAAAGGCTTTTTCCAGTTCGTAACGCTGCAGGCCATCGCTGCCCCATGAAAAAGAAGGAATGTATTTGGGCGACAACCCATTGCCAAACACGTTGGCGCAGGCGCCGATGATGGTACCGGTATTAATAGAGGTATTGATGGCAGTGCGGGAATAATCGCCCATCATTACACCGCATTTTAAACCCACATTTACCTGCCCGGCCGGTGTCCACACCACCACGCCGGATGCGTTGTTTTTGATGTTTGAGTTTGATGTTCCGGCTCCCCAGTTGCACCACTCGCCTATCACCGAGTCGCCCATGTAGCCGTCGTGGGCCTTATTAGAATAACCAAACATCACCGAATTTTTGATCTCGCCGCCGGCAGTGCATTTCGGGCCAATGGTAGTTCCTTCGTAAAGTTTTGAGCCCATTTTTACCACGGCTTCATCGCAAATGGCAATGGGGCCGCGAAGCATGGAGCCTTCCATCACCTGCGCATTTTTACCAATATAAATAGGACCGTTAGCAGCGTTGAGATAGCAGCACTCCACGTAAGCGCCTTCTTCAATAAAAATATTCTCCGGCGTGTTTACATTGTTGGTATCGGAAATTTCCTGGGATTTTCGTCCGCTGGTCAGCAGCTCAAAATCCTGCTGAATGGCCCATGCATTTAATTGAAAGATGTTCCATGGGGCTTTGAGCTCTTTCAGGTCGCCGTCCACTTCCACCGGCCTGCCCACTTTGATGTTGTTCTCATCCACCACCTCTTTTTTGGAAATGCAGTACACAAAGCTCTCCAGTTCGGGCACCGACAAAAACTCGCCGGGGGCCAGCTTTTTCACCTGCTTAATGATTTTTTTGGTGGGAAGAACATTGCCATGAACCAGGTAAACAACATCATTACCAATGGTTTCGCCAATGCGAATGGCCCGTTCCAAGTCTTTGTAATCGTCTTCAAACTTGTCGAAGGAAGGCAGCCCTAAATATTTCTCCCATTTTTCGCGGATGGTTAAAATACCCACACGAATGTCTTGTACCTGGCGGGTAAGCGTAAAAGGGTAAAGGTTGCCGGGATTGCAAAATTCTTCTGTAAATACGATTTTCTTCATACGGGTTAAGGTTCGTGACGAAGAGGGAGAAGCCGGCCGAAGTTAGCCCAATTTAGCCTGTGAAGATGGGCAAAAGGCACAAAATGAAAATCCCGCCGAAGAGGCGGGATTAAACTTATTCGAAAAAGAAGGCTTACTTCTTTGCGTATTTTTTCTTGAACTTGTCGATACGTCCGGCAGTGTCAACCAGTACATTCTTACCAGTATAGAAAGGGTGAGAAGTATTGGAGATCTCCAATTTGATCAGGGGATATTCGTTACCGTCTTCCCATTGAGCGGTTTCTTTACTAGCTGCTGTAGAGCGGCTTAAAAAGCTGTGACCGTTACTCATGTCCTTGAAAATCACATAACGGTAGTTGGCCGGATGAAGATCCTTTTTCATAAAAATCTATTTAAACGAGGTTGTTGTTGCTTAATTGAAGGCGCAAAAGTAGGGAAATGGCTCCAAAAACTTGCTATCGCGGCAAAGATTTTTTGTTAAGCAAGGGTGAAAGGAGGGCAATCGGTTGAAAGGTTAATAAGTTGACAGGCCTGCCGATGGAGGCCTGCTAAACGAATTACGTATCAACTTAGTAACCTGTCAACTTAACTGCGCATATTCTCGTACTGCAGCGGAAGGCCTAGGTCCCAGCCCTTGGAAGCCTGGATCACCTCCTGCAAATCGTCGATCTTTTTACCGGTTACTCGTACCAGGTCGTCGTTGATGGATGCCTGCACTTTAAGCCCGGAGTCCTTAATCATTTTTACAATCTTCTTGGCATCTTCCTGCTTCAGGCCATTTTTTACCTGCACTTCTTTTTTCCACACCTTCCCGCTCTGGAAGCCGTCTTTCGAACTGTCAAAGGCTTCCGGCGCAATGCCCTGCTTGTGCGCCCGGTTAATCAGTACATCAATGAGCTGGCGCATTTTCATGTCGTCGTCTGTTTCTAACGTCAGTTTAAAATCTTTTTTGTTGAGGTCAATCACCACATGCGCATTTTTAAAATCAAAGCGGTTGGTGATTTCTTTCTTGGTTACGTTCACGGCATTGTCAAGCGCCTGGGCATCTACTTTGGAAACAATATCAAACGAGGGCATAACTGGTTATTGGTTTTAAAAGATTGAAGATAGGAAATTCCACTTCTCCCGGCATAAAGCAAGAAAAAGGCCCCTTTGGAAAAAGGGGCCGGCATGCACATGAGAAAAATTTAGAAATAGTAACACGCAAAGATTTCAATTACTGTTTTTACAAGAGAATGAATTGTGATGAAGGGTGTTTATCATTGACCAAAGTACCAGCGGCAGATAGCGGTGATGAACGATAATGAGTGATGAGTAATCAGTAATGAGTTCGTGATCTTCTCAATGTTCTTTGAATCAGGAACAGCTTTAATCATCACTCATCACTGATCACTCATTACTCATTATTGATTATTCATCATTCATACTTCCTACTTCTTACCTCATGCCTCACTCCCCATCCCTCATCAATTCCCTGCTCCTACCCTGTTTTGCTCGTCGGAAGAACTGCTGGATCTTTTCTTTGGACCAGACACTTTGCCTTTGCTGAAGCGGTAAGTAAAACCAAGCGTTACCACTCTTGAGTCGTTTCTTTCCTGGAAAGCCGCATCTACATTGCCATATTTTGATTCGGCCTTAAAGCGCTGCGAGTACAAAATATCCCGAACGGTCAGGCGAATGGTGCCTTTGTCTTTAATGATGTTCTGGCTAAAGCCAAGGTTCAATCCGCCCATGGCACCCGCTTTAATCACCCCTTCTATGCCTGCTGTTCTAAACCAGCCACTCAGTTCTGTGGTCAGCGATTTGGTCAGCTTAAATTGCTGCGAACCGTTCAGCATCAGTGTTGTGGCTTCAATGGTTACCGGCGTGTTGTTCACCAGGCCGTCAAACTTATTGTAGAACAGGTTTACATAGATGCTGTTGGTCCACCACTTAGTAATGGATTTGTTAGCGCTGATGGCCAAACCCACCTGCTGTTGCCGGGCAATGTTGGCTTGCTTTACATAGGTTTCGTTGGTCAGCTCATTCTGCTCAATTACCTGCTGAATAATGTCGTTTGTTTGCGAAAAGTTCAGGGTGCTGGTAAGAAAGCCTTTGTAGGTATGGCTTAACTCAAGGTTGTGACTGAACTGCGGCCTCAGGTTTGGATTACCCTGCTGCGATGTATAGCGATCGAGGTATTCAATAAACGGATTCAGGCTTTCGTAGTTGGGGCGGCGAATTCTTCGGCCGTAATTCAGCACAAACGAGTTTTTATCGTTGGCCGTGTATTGCAAATAAGCGGTGGGAAACAGTTGCGTATAGTTGCGGTTGAAATCTTCATTTGTGGTTAACTGGTTGCCTTTTGCGTTAGTGTTTTCAAGACGAAGGCCCAACTGTCCGCTCCATTTTTTGCTTAACTGTCCGCTCAGGTTTACGTAGGCGGCATTGATGTTTTCTTCGTAAATAAAATGGTTGCTGCGGTTGTTATCACGAATTACTTCGCCGTTGCTCACCGTATCGTAAATAGCGTTGTTGTCGGTTTTTACAATGCTGGTTTTGAGGCCTGCTTCGAAACGGGCACCACCTTTTAACGGCATCACATAATCTGCACGACCGCCGTAAATGTCAATCTGCTGGGGCAAACGGCCGTACAATGTATCGCCTTTTTGCTTGGTGGCGCCGTTAGCGGTAAAGTAATAGTTGCTCAGCGACTGGTTGTTCATGGCATCATACTTCACATAGTCCAGGTCGGCGGTTAATTCCTTACCGCTAGTATCCAGCACCTGGCGAAAGTTGAGGTTAGCGCTGTAATTCTTCCAGCTTTCATCCTGCAGGGAGAGAGCTCTTGTTTTCGTGGTCAGCGTTTTGTTTGCATCGTATATATGAATAACGTTGTTGTTGCGGAAGTTGCTTGGCGAAGTGAAACCAGAGAAAACAACACCGATGGTCGTGTTCTTGCCCGGTGTATAATCGGCGCCAAGCTTGCCGCTGTACGAACTCCTTGAATTTTTCATTCTTGCTTCCTGGTCAAAATGCGACACCAGGTTTTTGGTGTTGTTGTCAACGAAGTTGCGCTGAATGTCCAACTGGTTTCTGTTCTGGCGATAGCCGTGGCTTAAGTTGGTAAACAGGTTCCAGGCTCCCTGGCGATAATTGAACACAAGCCCTTCGTTTATCTTCGGCAGCATGCCTTGCCCGTAGTTCACATTAAACGAACCATTGTAGCCAACCGTTTTGGTTTTTTTGGTTTTAATGTTAATGATACCGGCATTTCCGGCCGCATCGTATTTGGCAGGCGGGTTGGTCATGATCTCGATCTGGTCAAGCTGGCTGGCGTTCATGCTGCGCAGCAGGTTGGCCAGGTCGGCGCCGCTTAATTGTGTGGGACGGCCATCTACCAATACCATTACACCCTGCTTTCCTTTCAGGCTAATGTTTCCGTCTTTGTCCACCGAAATGCCCGGCGATTTTTCCAGCACTTCTATTGCGCTGCTTCCCACGTTGGTTACCGAAGCTTCTACGTTCACAACCGTACGGTCAATTTTTTGCTCCACTAACGGCCGGCGGGCAGTTACCGTTACGCCGCTCATGGCTTTTGTTTCAGCCACCAGCTCCAGGGCACCGAGTTTTACATCGCTGTTGGTCGCCGAGAGTTCGAACGCCGGCGAAAAACGCTTTTGGTGGCCTACGGCCGAAACAGAGACCAGGTATTTGCCAAACCCGATTTCTTCAAAACCAAAGCCGCCGGTTTTTGAAGCCACGGTGAATTTTACCACCGATGAATCGGCCGCTTTTAAAAGACTAACCGTAGCCGATTCAACTGTTTTTTGCGTACCATCGGTTACCGAACCGGAGATTTTTCCCTTCTGCGCATTGGCTGCAAAACCAAAGGCGGTGAAAAGGATGGCGAGTGTGAAAAGCTGTTTCATTGTATTTTGGTTTAGTACTTGTTCTTAATTATTTCATGACGAAAATAGGTACTATGCAAAACAAAGTACATTGTTTAATTATAAACGTCATTTAACTGGGATGAGCGGCAAAGAGCTGACAGAAATATGACGCAGTGCTCTAAGGGCGGTTACAAAAAAGGCTGGGAATGGGATAAGCGGAAAGCCGGGCGGTTAAGTGGCCGCTATTTGTTTTAGAGAAGCAGCGGGGGTAAAGAGTGAAGAGATTAAATTTGGCAGATGATGATTGATTACCGTTCCGATACCATTACAAAACCAACAGCAGCCATGCACGAAGCCATGTTTAAAGCGCCGGTTGGCGACGACGTGTTTGGCGAAGACCCTTCGATTAACGAGCTGGAACGCCTGTCGGCTGATTTGTTTGGCATGGAAGCGGCACTTTACTGCCCTTCGGGCACCATGACCAACCAGATTGCCATTAAATGCCACACGCTACCGGGCGAGGAAGTGATTTGTGACGTGAGCTCACACATTTATCAATATGAAGGGGGCGGAATTGCGTCCAACTCCGGCGCACAGGTAAAACTGATTCATGGCGATAGGGGCCGGATTACAGCCGACCAGGTAAAAGAATCCATTAACGCCGATGATATTCACAAGGCCCGGACAACACTGGTCTCGTTAGAAAATACCTCCAACCGTGGCGGCGGCAGTTGCTACGATTTTGAAGAGATCCGGCGAATTCGGGAAGTGTGTGATGAAAACCGCCTGATGCTTCACCTGGACGGCGCAAGGTTGTTCAACGCCTTGGCGGCAAAAGGCGAAACGCCAAAGCAATACGGCGAAGTTTTTCACAGCATTTCTATTTGCCTGAGCAAAAGCCTGGGCTGCCCGGTGGGAAGCCTGGTGTTGGGGTCAACAGACTTTATTCGCAAAGCCAGACGGGTACGCAAAGCCTTTGGGGGCGGCATGCGCCAGGCAGGCTATCTGGCGGCAGCCGGTATTTATGCGCTGCAAAACCATGTTAACCGTTTGCAGAAAGATCATGCTCATGCGCAACAACTGGCTGATGCATTGAGCAAAAAAGATTTTGTAAAAACAGTTTTACCGGTTGAAACCAACATCATTATTTTTTCGGTGCAGGAAAGATTCGACCCGGTTTCTCTGGTGGCAAAAATGAAAGAACACAACATTCACTGGTACGCCATCTCTCCTACCCAGGTGCGCATTGTTACGCATTTAGACATTACACCGGAAATGATTCAAAAAACTATTGACGTCATCAACGCTCTTTAACCACAAACCATAAACAACAATCTTTCTCATGTTTCCCAAAGTCAATCCCACAAGCACACAAGCCTGGAAGTCCTTAGCAGCCCACGCCGAACAAATGAAAGCCGTGCAGATGAAAGAACTGTTTGCACAAGACACGGACCGCTATAAAAAATATGCACATTGCTTTCACGATATTCTCTTTGATTTCTCAAAGAACATTGTAAACGAAGAAACCATTAAGCACTTGGCGGCACTGGCAAATGAATGCCGCCTTGGGGATGCCATCAACGCCATGTTCAATGGAGAATTGATTAATGAAACGGAGCACCGCTCAGTATTGCATGTGGCCTTGCGCAATTTTTCGGGCCAGCCGGTTTACAGCGAAGGAAAGGATGTTATGCCCGCTGTGCAAGCGGTGCAAAAGCACATGAAAACATTTTGCGAGAAGATACACAGCGGCGAATGGAAAGGATACACGGGCAAAAAGATCCGCTACATTGTAAACATTGGCATTGGCGGAAGCGACCTTGGTCCGTACATGGTTACGGAAGCTTTAAAACCTTATTGGGTGGAAGGCATACAGGCTTATTTTGTTTCGAATGTTGACGGCACGCACATTGCCGAAACCTTGAAAAAAGTGAACGCCGAAGAAACGCTTTTTCTCATTGCTTCCAAAACATTTACCACGCAGGAAACCATGACCAATGCGCATACGGCGAGAGAATGGTTTTTGAAAGCGGCCGGCGACGAAGCGCATATTGCCAAACATTTTGCAGCACTCTCCACCAACGAAAAAGAGGTCGTAAAATTTGGCATTGACAAAGAAAACATGTTCCAGTTCTGGGATTGGGTTGGCGGACGTTATTCTCTGTGGAGTGCCATTGGATTATCGATTGCACTCACCATTGGCTACAACAATTTTGAAGAGCTTTTGAAAGGCGCACACAGCGTTGATGAACATTTTCGTACCGAGTCGTTTGAGAAGAACATTCCCGTGATGATGGCATTGATCTCGCTGTGGTATGTCAATTTCTTTGGTGCGCAAACCGAAGCCATTCTTCCTTACGATCAGTACCTGCATCGCTTTGCAGCCTATTTTCAACAAGGCAACATGGAGAGCAATGGCAAAAGTATTGACCGCAATGGCGAAGAAGTGGAGTATGCAACGGGGCCAATTATTTGGGGCGAACCCGGAACAAACGGCCAGCATGCCTTTTACCAGTTGATTCACCAGGGAACGGTTTTAATTCCCTGCGATTTTATTGCCCCGGCACAATCGCACAATCCCCTTGGCGATCATCATGTAAAGCTGCTCTCCAACTTCTTTGCGCAAACCGAAGCCCTGATGAACGGCAAAACTGAAGAAGAAGTAGAACAGGAATTTATAAAAGCCGGAAAAACGCCGGAAGAAATTGCCCGGCTGGCACCTTTCAAAATCTTTGCCGGCAACAAACCTACCAACTCTATTTTGGTAAAGAAGATCACACCATTCACACTCGGACAATTAATTGCCGTGTACGAACACAAGATTTTTGTACAGGGTGCAATCTGGAATATCTTCTCGTTTGATCAATGGGGCGTGGAACTAGGCAAGCAACTGGCAAATAAAATTTTACCGGAGCTGGAAAGCGAAGAAACCGTTTCGTCGCATGATGCCTCAACTAATGGATTGATTAATGCGTACAAAGAGATGAGGCATTAATTTACTGGTATTCGGGTGAGGCTATTTCGGTAACTGTATTAATAGTTACAAAAAAAGCCTTGCCCTTTTCTTTTCCCATTAACAGAATTTCACCGGCCTTTCGCGGTTGAGGAGCTGCGGCTTTCTGCTGGTCATCGGAAAGTTCGATTTGCCAAACAGTATTGCCGTCTGCAGGCGAAATCCTGATTTTCTGATTACCCCCCAAGCCACTTGTGATTACTGTTTTTGCTTCTCTCAACGCAGAAGGAATCACAGAAAACGAACGTCCGTTCTTCCAGGCCCGCTCCCACTTAATGTCTTTCTCTTTGGTTTCCACATAAAGAAAATATACAGTATCCCTTTGGGGCCGAACCTCGTTGCCCTGCTCATCTACCGGAACAGTTCCGGGCATTGGAATCATAAAAAACGCATTGCTCTTCACAACCGTATTTTTTACCTGCGCACAAGCCTGAAACGTAGTTATAAACAGGCAAATACAATAAAGCTTCGCTGAAATGCTCATTTTGCAATTTACAAAAAAGGCTGGCCCAAGGCCAGCCTTTTTAAAAGCGAGAAAAACGGTTTATTGTTTTATTAGTTTTTGTGTGAACGTTTTTCCATCCACAACCGAACGCAGAACATAAGTTCCACGGCTAAGTTGTGCAGGCAATTGCCAACGCAATTGGCCAGAAAGGTTGGTAAACTGTTTTTCAGCCACAACCGCGCCACTGGTAGAAACCAGTTGCAATCTTGCATTTGCGGCAGAACGTGCAAACCTGATATCGAGATAACCGGCAAATGGATTGTTGACAACTGTTACCTGTTGTGCTCCCGCTCCATAATTTACCAAAACAACATCACTGTATTTGTATTGGCCGTCACTGTCATTCATACGCAAGCGATAGTAGTTAGCTGCGCTAAGCTGCACATCGCGGAAGGAGTATGTTCTCTGAGAAGAGCTGTTGCCTGCAGCAGGCACTGTGCCGATCTTGGAGAAGTTTCTTCCATCGGTTGATTTCTCAACTTCGAAATCTTTCGAATTCTGTTCGGAAGACGTTTTCCAATTCAGCACTGCTGTTGTGTTTTCCTGCCGTCCGGTAAATTCAAGCAGGGTAATCGGCAGGATATTCAGCCCCGGATCACCAAAAGCAAAACCGGAGAAACCTGTGTTAAATGTGTAACTCAAGGTATAGTCAGCGCCGTACGTTCCAAAGGTTGGTGTTACAATTTCAACACTTCCCGCACCCGATGGATTTGCCGGCGTTACATTGCTGATTGGTCCCTGTGTTTTAATTAACTTAATATCATTCCATGATTTGCCGGTTACAGCTTCCCATCCGGCTTTTTCTGCAGCCGTGAAATAGAACGTAGCCTGGTACTGTGCGGATGAACTATTGGTCGTTGGCGTAATGAGGTAAGTTTTTTCCATTACATAATTAGCAGGGTTGTTATTCCAGAATGGAACAGCACTTGTACCGGCCCTGTCAATTTTCACTTCCGTGCAACCAAAATTTTGCGATGCGCCATTTACGATGCTTGCCATCACCTTCGTACCTCCACTATAAAAAGGCACAGTAAAATCAGGTGCCACATAACTCGACTTAGTAGTAATGGCCGACTCCACCGGCTGACCGCTCGTGCCAATACCAAGTTTTACTTTTATCCGGTAATTGGCAATAAAGGCAGCGCCAAGTGAGCAACCGGAACCTGTATTGGAGTTTGAATAAATCGTTGGATAATTGTCTGCATCACTACCTATCCCAAACGGTGCATCGCCAATCATGATATCCGCTGCAGCATCAGCCGCATCAGAACCATTATCGAAACAAAACTGTACAACGATGTTTGATGTGCCATTCCAACGGATAAAGGCAGCGCTGCCGGTGCCCGTACCAAAATTAAATGTATTATCGCCGAGCACACTGGTGTAATTGTTCGAATAGACCTGTGTTAACCCGCTTAAAAAACCAGAACCCAAATTGGTTGCCGTTGTACTTCCAATTGAAATTGTATAGTTTCTGAAAGCTTTTGTACTGTTCTTTGTCAATACGCTATCCGTCAAAGACACGATATCTCCGCCTCCTGCAGGTGCTCCCATAGCTAACAGTTCGGAAGCCCTGATAAGAATTTGAACACGATGTTTTTGCATATTGCTGCGTAATACGCTTTGAGCAGACAAAGCATTGGCATTTGTTCCAACCGTGAAGTTTGTTGGGGCTATTGAAGGCACTGGCAAGCGATCATCATCTGTAATGGTGAACTTAAAAGATGTAAAGGCACCAGCTACAGCGTCTGTCGCACCACTAACCGAAAAATTAATCGTAAACGATTTCTCTGGTTCAATGGCATCATCATCATACACACGAATGTTTAACTGCTTGGTACCACCAACACCAGATTGAAAAACATGCTGCGTGGAAGCCGCTGCAAAATTGCCATTAGTAGTAAAATCATAATCTATACCCTGAACAGCAGAGGCACCGGCGGTCACGGTGTAAGTCACGGTTGCATCTCCGGTTGATGGCACAACAGAAGACACATCAACCGCATAATCAGTGTATCTGCGACAGCCAAGTGTAGTAGTGCCGGTTTCATTTACCGTAGCAAAAGGCGCATTGAAGCGAATCTCCGGAGTAGCCGGAATTACTGCCGTATATACTCCCCGGCCATGCGTAGCGGCCATAATAGTGTTATCACTCAATCTAAGCTTCAACATATCGGTACGTACTGTTGGGAAGCTTGGGTCCGATGTCCAAACTGTTGAAGTGCCGTTGATAGCATCTGTATAATACACACCCGCTTCTGTAGCAATAAACATTTTGCTATTGTTCTGCGGATCAAAAACAGCCCAGCGTACCGGCATATCCGGAAGGTTACCATTAATGTTCGTCCAACTGGTACCACCATTCGTACTGTACCAAACCTGCGGTACCCCATAACTGGAATAAGTAGCTACAAGAAAATTATCGGAAGAACCTGTATTGACACAACTAATGTATCCGCCCGGTAGCCCGGCGCTCAGGTTGGTAACATTTGTCGCCACATTAGCCGCGGTAACAGTAGAAGCATTGTTAACCTGAATGATCCTGCCATTGCCGGTAGCAATAAACAAACGGTCCTGGGTATATGGAGATACCTTGAAAGCCGAGGGTGTGCCACTGAGGGCACTAATGGTTATTGTTTCTGCTGCTGTTGAAGTATTTGCATTGCGCCATCTTAAAATAGTGTTAGAAGCCCAGCAAGAGTAAAGATTGTTTCGTCCATCATCATAATCCCAGGGATTGATAAAACGGCCTGCTGTGCTGCTGAAATTAATGGATGACCAGGTATTTCCACCGTCTGTGCTTCTCCTAAACTGGTTATACACATAACTGCCAAACTGAACCTGTGGGTTTTGTTGGCTGATATGCACATAAGCTCCATCGCCACCAGTTACTTCAACAGAGGGTCCATTACCAGCCTGGTTTAGTTGGTGAACGCCATTGTCCTGTGCGCCTGCAAGCACGTAATTGGAGCCTGCAGCCGGGTGAATGGCGCCTGCATAAAATTGTTTAATACCCATGTTCCTATTCTTATCAGCCCAGGTCACGCCGTTGTCGTTGGAAATAAAAACGCCGCCATCACACCCAATCACAATACGGCTTGCCAACCCGGCAACACCCCATTGCATAAAGTGGTGGTCAGCATGTACATAAGGTGCCGTCGTAACCCAATAAGTTTGACGGGAAATTGTTGCACCCGCATCAACCGATTTATAAGCATCCAATCCGCCCACCATAATTTCATCAGTATTGGCAGGATTAATTGACAACGTAAGATTATACCAGCCTTGTGTATTGGTGAGACCAGAAGTATAGGCAGTTGCATTTTGCTTTGTCCAGGTGGCGCCAGCATCAACTGACTTATAGCAACTGTCGACATTGTTAGAACTGTTGGTGGTAACTGCGTAAAGAATGTTTCCGGAGGATGCTAACTCCAGACGGTTAGCTGGTACCGTCACATCGAGCCTGATACCGGAACTGGCATTCCATCCTGAACCAGAACTTACGGTTGTCGGGATATTGGTGTACTGATGCTGAACCGTTGTTGCTCCTGTTGAATAACCGAAGCTGGCATGCAGCCTGCCGTCCTGGGTAAATTCAATATCTGTGCAAATAGCATTTCCACTGGTTCGAACTGACGGTGTTATATTTTGCCAGGTTGAACCGCCATTTGTTGAGCGATAGATACCATCAGCACTTGATGCAGGGTTGGTAGTGGTTCTATTTCCCAAGTATAGATTACCGGCGTTATCGGAAACGAGTTTGAAAATTTTTCTAAAACCGGAAGATGATGTTAAACGAGTCCAGGTAGCGCCGGCGTCTATTGACTTCCAAACACCCAAGCCGATTACAGCATCGCTATTGCTGTAAGGCTCACCCGACGCAAAGTACATAGTAGTCGGTGTCGTCGGATCCTGAGTAATATAGGCAATGGCAAGGTTTTCAAAACGGTCATCAACCGGTGTCCAGTTAGGGTTAGAACCGCCGGTTAAAAAGTTAGTGCATTTCCATAATCCACCTGATACACTTCCGCAAAATACGGTATTACCCGTTGGATCATTCAATGTATCAACCAGAATTGCTCTTGTTCTTCCGGATGTATAATTTGTACCAGCTCCGCCTCTGCGGTTTCCGTTTGAAGGTCCTACAACATCATAAATAGGTCCGCGTTCTATCCAATTGAGTGCACCTTGTGTTCGTTGGTTTCGGCGTGCTGCTTTTTGAGTCACGGTATAATCAATAGCAGCCAATAATCTCTCGCCGGGCAAATAATCAAGCTTAGGATCTTTGATTCGTTCAAACTCAAACCTGTACCGGGCTTCGGGGCCGTCGTAGCCGTCTTTCTTTTCCAGGTCCTGTGTGGTTCCGATAATCACCTGATCGGCAGGTGTTGTTTCCTTCTTTTGTTGTTTGCAAGAAAAGGCAAATAGCGCAACCGTTGCAAGGGTTGCCGCCCGCAGTAAATTTTTCCTCATGTGTAGAAGTTAGACGAGCAATTTAAAGAAATTCAAGCGAAAACAGTCTTTGAAATTGAAAACCAAATGTCTTTATCCCCGTTACTATCTATTACAACGCTAATCAACCATTGACAAAAAACTCTCATAACTCCTACCTGATTTTCTGTCGATTCGCAATGAGAACAGTTATACTGTTTGCCTTGCATGCTGATTTTTATCGTTGCTGGCAAAGAACTTGGCCTCACTTGAGAAGAGCATGTTCTTTTAATCAACCGTTTATACCTACACGAAAAAAGCCCTCAACAAGAGGGCCTTTTCTATCATTACGATTATCATTACCATTTATCTACTTCCTCTGTGGAAGGAGTGCTCACCTGCGCAGTAACGGTTTCAACAGCGGGAACTGCTTCTTCGCTTCGCAGATCATCCATGCCTTCTTCACCTTCTACCTCGTCGTGGTTGTACGCATCAAAATCAAAATCAGGCATCAGCTGTGTTTTTACATGATCAACCGCTTCTGTCAACGCTTTAATAAACTTGTTGAAGTCTTCTTTGTACAAGAAAATTTTGTGACGGTCGTAGCCATTGTCGTTAAAACGTTTACGGCTTTCGGTAATCGTCAGGTAATAATCATTCCCGCGTGTAGCCCTTACATCAAAAAAATAAGTCCTGCGCTTGCCCGCCCGGATACGCTTGCTGTAAATGCTTTCCATTTTCTTGTCGTTGTTGTCGTACGCCACAGTCGTAAATTTTACAGATGATAAATTGTTTTGGTTTTCTATGCTTACAAATATAACCACGTTTTTTTAACAGCCAAATTTGCCAAAATTTTTATCGGGCTTCTTCTTCCTGCAGTTGTCGCTGGTACATGGCGAAGTACAAACCCCGCTGCTGCATTAGCTCCTGGTGCGTTCCCGACTCTTTCATTTCACCTTCGTCCATGACAATAATCCTGTCGAATTGCAACAGGTTAAACACCCGGTGCGTAACAAAAATGGTTGTTTTGTTGTGCAGGTAACCGGAGAGGTTGGAAAGGATTTCTTTCTCTGTTCTTGCATCCACAGCGCTAAGGCAATCATCAAAAATCATAATGGGTGCTTCTTTCAGCAACCCTCTTGCAATGGAAATCCGTTGCTTCTGTCCGCCGCTTAGTGTTACACCGCGTTCGCCGATTTCTGTTTCATATCCCTTGGCAAAGCCTTCAATGTCGTTGTGCACCACGGCTTGTTTTGCCGCTTCCTGCACTTTTTCTTTGTCGAGCCATTTGGTACCAAACGCAATGTTGGCCTCCACCGTATCGCTAAACAGAAAACCATCCTGTGGCACGTAACTCATGTGCTCCCGAAGATTAGCCAGGTTAATTTGCTGAATGGGTTTTTCGTTCAGCAACAGCTTTCCTCTTGATACATCAAACAACCGAAGCACCAGTTGAATAAGCGTTGACTTCCCGCTACCGGTACGGCCTACTACCGCAATGCGTTCGCCGGCACGAATGTGCAGATTAAGATTTTTGATAGCCGTAATGCCGGTGTGAGCATAGGTAAAAGATACATTTTCGAAACGGATGTCGCCGGTGAGTACAACCGTTTCGGCAGAAGCCGGCGAAGCAATAGCCGGTGCTGTATGCAGAAACTCATTCAACCGCTTTTGTGAAGCGGCAGCCCGTTGAATCATGCTTGCCGTCCAACCAATGGCACTTACCGGGAACGTAAGCATGTTGATGTAAATAACAAATTCAACAATGGTGTCGATGCCAATACCATGATCGCCGCGAATGTAGTAGATGCCGCCAATCATGATGGTCAACAACGTACTTAAGCCAATCAGCAGGGTCATGGAGGGGAAATACATGGCCTCCACTTTAGCAAGACCAACAGCGCCACTGCGGTAGTTCTCGCTTGTCTTCTCAAACGCCGTGTACATCGCCTCTTCCTGTCCAAACGATTTGATCACACGAATGCCGGAATACGATTGCTGCGCAGTAGAAGTTAGCTGTCCCAATGCCGCCTGCACGGCCTCGCTTTTGCGGTGAATGATGCTGTTAACAACATAAATTGTAATGGCAAGAATGGGCAGCGGCGACAAAACATAAAGTGTCAGTTCCGGTTCCCGCTTCCACATAAAAAACACACTCATCCCAATCAGTGTTATCAGGTTGATGAAATACATAATGGCCGGACCGGTAAACTGGCGTACACGACTCACGTCTTCTGCCATGCGGCTCATTAAATCGCCGGTGCTGTGCGTTTTATAGAAGGTTGCATCCAGTTTTTGGTAATGATCAAACACCTCGTTCTTCTGATCGTATTCAATGTGGCGGCTCATGACAATGATCGTTTGCCGCATCAGAAACATAAAGAAACCGCGAAGCAGCGCCAGGCCCAGAATGACACCACTGCTCAATAACACGATTTGCAGCGAACCCATTTTCAGCCCTTCCACCCAGGCAATAAATGCCTGCACAAGGCCATCATAATCGCGGTGTTTTGCCTGCGGTACATAGCCCGGCAGACTTCGCTGAACAAGGTCAATGACGAAGCCCATTATCTGCGGCGCCAGCACTCCAAAATAGTTCGAAACCACAATGAAAAGAATACCGACGCTCAACCGGACGCGGTACTTCCAGAAATATTTATTTAAAGCACTGAGATGTTTCAACCCTGATGTTTGTGGTTGCAAATGTAGGCTGGAAAATTTCATGCGCAGCCGAACCATTCAGGCAGATCGTTGTACTTTTCCTAAACTAAATCGATGGCAGATGACGACGATGAAAATAGTGCCTGGTGGCTTTGAACGTATCCTCAATGATAAACAAACCCGCCTGTACCGCTGCACAAATGAAAAAGGACTGGAAGCTTATTTTACCAATTATGGTGCAAGAATTATTGCCCTGTTTTACAACGGCGTGAATGTAACGCCGGCTTACGATAGCCTCGACCCTTATCTTTCCGACACCATTGCACCGTACCACGGCGCCACCATTGGCCGCTATGCCAATCGCATTGCAAAGGGAACGTTTCGTTTGCAGGACACAGAATACAACGTGCCGGTTAACAATGCACCCAATCACCTGCACGGCGGGCCAAGCGGCTTTCACCGCCAGGTTTGGAACATTGGCCGCACCAAACAGGACGAGATCACCTTTACACATTTTTCAAAAGACGGCACCGAGGGTTACCCCGGCAATCTGCATGTAACCGTTACTTATGCGTTAACGCAAGATGATGAACTGGCGATTTCCTACACAGCCAAATCGGACAAGGCAACGCCTTTCAACATTACCAACCATGCGTTTTTTAATTTGAATGGAGAGGGTTCTATTGTTGATCATCTTTTACAAATCAACGCCAGCCAATACACGCCGGTAGATGAAACGCTGATACCAACCGGTATTGAAGACGTGGCGAATACCGCTTTTGATTTTCGTGTGGCAAAGAAGATTGGGGAAGACATTAACAAAGATGAAGAGCAGATTAAAATTGGTGGCGGTTACGACCACAACTTTGTGCTGACCAAAGAGAGCAATAGCCTTTCGTTTACAGCAAAAGCCATCGGCGACAAAACCGGAATTGTGATGGAAGTTCTGACAACTGAACCCGGCATGCAACTTTTCTCCGGGAACTTTGAAGCAGTAAAAGGAGACACTTCTACGTTCAGAAATACCTTCTGCCTGGAAACACAACATTTCCCGGACTCACCTAATCAACCTAGTTTCCCAACAACAATTTTGGAAGCAGGACAAACATTTACCTCCAAAACAATCTATCGGTTTTCTAAAGCGTAAAGAAGAAAATTGCATTACGGGAAAGCCTATGCACAACTTCCATCTAACCTCATTACACGATAACAACCGATGCAAAAAGAACAACCTTATTAACTTATCAGAAGCTAATAAGGTTGTTTACTATTCTTTCCTATCTCTTACTAAGGTTATAAGAGTTGTATGCATTCTATAATTACCGAAGCCCACATTCATTACTCACTACTCACCATTCACCACTCACCTTCTCCTTAGTTCAGGCTTCTGAAATCGACCGGCACCAGCCGGCTTACACCAGGTTCCTGCATGGTTACGCCATAAATCACATCCACACAACTCATGGTTGTTTTGTTGTGTGTTACAATGATGAACTGCGAGTTGTTGCTGAACTCACGAATCATGTTGGTAAACTTGCCCACGTTGGCATCGTCGAGCGGCGCATCTACCTCATCTAAAATACAGAACGGCGCCGGCTTAATTAAATAGATAGCAAACAGCAGAGCCGTGGCTGTCAACGTTCGTTCACCACCGCTTAACTGCGTGATGGAACTTGGGCGTTTGCCTTTTGGCTTCGCCATGA
This sequence comes from Flavisolibacter sp., assembly GCA_035510335.1. Lineage (GTDB taxonomy): Bacteria > Bacteroidota > Bacteroidia > Chitinophagales > Chitinophagaceae > Flavisolibacter. Next base: position 25,486 of record DATKHJ010000284.1, read on the forward strand.
TGTCAATGCCGGTTTCGGCAAGATTATCGGGGTTCTCCAACACAAGGTCGCACTGATCATCGTCAGTGAAGAGTGTTTTAAATACCTTGATGAAGTTTTCACGCACCTGGTTGAATGTATCCAGGAACTTCTGGTTCGCGGTTGATTCTACTTCGGCAATGGTTTGCATCAGGCTTTGCTTGGCATCTACGAGGTCATTCTTTTGCTCCACAATAAACTCGTAGCGTTTACGCATTTCTTCAAATGCTTCAATAGCCGTGGGGTTTACCTCGCCAAGATTTTCCAATCGCTTCTTCATCTTGTCGGCCTTCTCCTGCAAATCTTCGGTCGATACTTCAGAGGTGCGGGGATCGTCCAGAATGTCTTCCAGCGCAATCTTGAATTCTACATTCAGCCGCTCTTTTGTTCCGGCCAGCTGCAGCTTTAAATCATTCAGTTTATCCTTGATGGCAGCCAGCAAATGCTCGATGCCTTCTTTTTCTTTCACTTTGTGACGCAACTCGCTTTCTTTTGCGCTTAACTGGTTACGCAGGTTGTAATAGGCCTGGTCGGCTTCGTTCAGCGCCCCTTCTTCACTTTGTCTTGTGCGCATCAGTTCATACAAGCCTTCTTCCACTGCTTTCAGGTCTTCTTCCGATTGCAGGATATTCTCCGAAGTTTGTTTTAACTGAACTGTATTTGTTTCCACCTGGCTGCGCAAATCGTTCAACTGGTTGCTCTTGAACTGCAACTCCTGCTTCAGTGCGTTGATCTTGCTTTGCTCACGGGTTACCTGCAGGTTCAGGTTGTTGTATTGCGTGTTAATCTCGTTGTACTCTACTTCAATGGCGCGATAGCTTTCCTCGGCGCTTTGCAGATCGGCGGCAAATTGTGCCAGCGATTCATTCAGTTCTGCCAGTTCATTTCGTACATTCTGTACGGAGAGATTTGTGTTCTCTAACTGCTCCTGTAATTCTTCAATGCGGTTTTGCGAAGTCGCCTGTGAATGCTGCAGGTTTTCCAGCTTGTTCTGCAAACCATACAACTCGTTATTCAGTTGCTGAATCTCTCTTTCCGTTTGTTTAATGGCGGCTTCTTTCAGGTCGGCATTAAAGGCAATGACTTCGTTGTGGCGGGCCTGAATTTGCGCATTCAAATCATCCACAATCGCCTGTTGCGCTACAATCTCTTCGTGCAGTTTTTCCAAGTTCTTTGCACGACCAATTTTCTTTCCTTCAAACAACCCAACACTTCCGCCGGAAAGTGTGTACGACCCTTTTACATATTTACCGTGACGTTCCAGAATAACAGCCCCGTTGCTTGCCTCCAGTGCAGCTTCATCATCGGCAATAAACACGTTGCCTAAGAGTTGTTCAGCCAATGCACGGTACTGCCCGTCCACTTCAATCACATCCATTGCAGCAATGGTTCCTGCAGGCTGCTGACTGCCCGTTGTTCTGCCAGCCACTTTATCCAGCAGGAAGAAGTTGGCCTTTCCTTTTTTGGCTTCATCCAAAAGATGAACAGCCTGCAAACCTTCCTGCAGGTTGGCCACCACGTAGTAGTTCAGATAAGGTTCCAACACATTTTCAACGGCAGCCCGAAATTCTTCCTTCACATAAATGATATCGGAAAGAATAGGCGCGGTGTGATTCCAGCCTTTGTTGTTATGGAGGAACTTCACACTCTCGGGGTATCCTTCCATCGAATCGATCAGGCTCTTTAAAAGATCATGCTCGTTCTTCTTTGCATCCAGCTTACGGTTTTCTACCGCAACGTTTGCCCGTAGCGTTTCCAGCACACCCTGTGTTTGCAGGATTTGCTCTTTTGTATTGTTGTGATGTTGCTGTAGTTGTTCTAAATCGGTTTGCTTGGCAGCAAGCGCTTCCGCTTTTTCTTCTTTCTGGCTTTGCAGGCTGGCAATCTGGTCTTCCCGGTTCGCTTTGTCTTCTTCCATGTGCCAGATGGTGCGCTGTATGTTTTGAATGGACGTATCGGCTACGGCCACTTTTTTCTCTGCATCAAACTGGCTTCGCTGCACTTGCTGGTGCGATGCACGCAGGTTGTTCAGCACTGTTCTTTTTTCATCTACAATGCTGCGTTTGGCATCCACCTGTCCCCGCATTTCTTCAAAGCTCTTCACCAAGTTTTGGAGCACTTCTTCCTGCTCGGTAATTTGTTTTTGCGTGAACGTAATGCTTTCTTCAATGCCTGTGATCTGGCCCTCCGCCTTGCTTAAGAACTGCGCCAGGTTTTCTTCCCTTTCACGCAGGTATTGCAGCCGCTGTGTAGCGAGGTTTTTTTCGTTTTCTTTTGTACGAAGGTTTTGCACCAACTCGTTGAACGACTGCTGCAGGGAATGCAACTCCTGTTCTTTTTGAATAAAGCCAACCCGCTCCTGTTCTATCGTGGCTTCTTCGGTAGCAATTTCCACTTCCAGCTTAATGCGTTTGTCGGTTTCTTCGTCGTGCTTTTCGTTTAAATCCTTGTAGGTAAGATTAAAGCCTTCCAGTGCCGCCTTTGCCAGCTCAATGCTAACCTCGCGGTATTCTTTTTTTATTTCGTAATACTTCTGCGCTTTCTTGGCCTGGTTCTCCAGCGATTTCAACTGGTTGTTGATCTCGAAGAGAAGGTCCTCAATCCGTGCCAGGTCCTGCTCTGTGGCATCCAGCTTTTGCTTGGCTTCTTTTTTCCTGGTTTTGTAGATGGAGATGCCGGCAGCCTGCTCCAGCATGCGGCGGCGGCTGTTGTCTTTGTCTTTAATCAGGTCGTCCACCATGCCCAGTTCGATGATGGCGTAGCTGTCGGTAGAAACACCCGTGTCCATAAACAGGTTCTGGATGTCTTTCAGGCGACACTGCACATCGTTCAGGCGGTACTCACTCTCGCCGTTTTTGTAAAACTTGCGGGTGATGGTTACGGTGTTGAACTCCGTGGGCAGCAGGTTTTTGGTGTTTTCGAAGGTGAGGCTCACCTCCGCCAAACCGCTGGCACTGCGGGTTTTAGAGCCGTTAAAAACCAGGCTTTCCAGGTTCTCCGACCGCAGGTGAGAGATTTTCTGCTCGCCAATTACCCAGCGGATGCTGTCCACAATGTTGCTTTTTCCGCAGCCATTGGGGCCAACGATGCCGGTAATGTTTTCGTCGAAACTGACGTGGGTTTTATCGGCAAAGCTCTTGAAACCCTTGATGTCTAAAGATTTTAAACGCACTATTCTCCTTTTTTGAAGGTGGCAAATATAACGGTTGTGGTTGGCTTTTGGGCGGCGGCCCGGTAAACCCCTGGAGCCCCTCGATTTCCTTAAGGGGAAGAAGCGAAGAGCAAAGGCCCGCTCAAGTAATAAGCTTTTTCCCCAATCTTTCTTTTAATACAATTTAGGTTGCACGCAAAGGCGCAGCGCGGCAACAAAATTCCTCACTGCGCAAACTCCTTTTATCTTCTTCTCCGCGGTAAAACCGGCGGGACTGACTGAAATCATCTTTACGCTTGACAGTTTTCAGCTATATGCTCGCCTTTACCCACCACCTTTGCGTTGAAACAAAACCGAAAACCATGACCGTAATTGTACCTCTCGATTTTTCGCCACAATCCATCAACGCGGCTTCTTTTGCTGCCAACATGCTCAACGGCGTGTACGATGCCAACATCCTGCTTTACCATCTTTACGAAAATGACAGCGACGAAGCCGAAGCAATCAGCAACCTGCAACGGGTAAAAGAAACCTTGCAAAACAACAGCCTCGTGAAAATCCGCTCCGTTGCCGAAAAAGGTTCCGGTGTTGTGTACGCCATAGGCCGGCTGATTAGCCGGGAAGATGCAAGCCTCGTAGTGATGTCGGTTAGCGACCGGGTAAAGTTTTTTGAAGACAGCTATTCGCTGCAAATGATGAACGAAAGCGACTGCCCGGTGATGGTGATTCCGTACGGTTACCTATACAACGAAGTGCGGAGAGTGGCGCTGGCTTCTGACTTTAAACAAGTTGATAGAACCATTCCGTTAGCCAAAGTAAAAAACATCCTGAAGGTCTTTCGGCCCGAACTGCACATTGTGCATGTCAATCCCGAAATCTATGTTTCGCTGGATGAAGAATTGCAGGCGCAGCGCAGCCAGTTGGCAGAAATGTTTGCGGAGTTTAACCCGCAGTTTCATTTCATCACCACCAATCACTTCACTGAAAGCCTGGAGCAGTTTATTGACGACAGAAGCATTGACCTGGTGCTGACCTTCCCACGAAAACACAGTTATTTAAGTACACTTATCAAAGGCACCAATACACAAAAGCTGGTTTATAAAAATACCATCCCGGTATTGGCGGCGCATGAATAAAGAGCATCCCTGATTGGTTAGGAGCGGTACGCAGAAATGTGTGCCGCTTTTTTTGTGTACCAGAAGCCAATGCTACTATTGAACTTTCGTTGCCATCTTTGATTTGTTCTATTTTTTCTTTTGGGTAAAAGAGAAAAATAGAACCACTCTTGTAAGTTCAGATCACTATTCAACGAAAGAACAATAATTCAATTGTGTTTTGTGGTGAATAGTTAAAGCCCAATAGAATTCCCGAACGTACAAGAGTGCGACGCAACCGGCGTTTAATAATAATAATACAGCCGGGTACACAACTGCCTTTCATCCTTTCTCTATTTGCTGCTCCGCCCTCTTCGCCTATCTTCGGCCTGCTGAGGAGAAAGAACCGTGTATTTGGTTGACGTAAACACGCTGTATGAAGAATATCAAGATTGTTGAAGTACCATCCGAAATTGGCGCCGGTACCCGCGGCGCATCGTTGGGCATAGAAGCCATCAAAATTGCCGCGCTGGATTTCATGAGCAATTTCTTTATTCATTTTCCCTCCGAACGCATTCCCGTTGAAAATAAACTCCTGTACGAGCCCATTGAATCGCCGTATGCCAAGCGCATTAAAGGTATCGTCAGCATGTATGATAAAGTGACAAAATCCATTCACGATACCATTAAATCTGGTTTTTTCCCGGTGGTGCTAAGCGGCGATCACAGCATAGCCGGCGCCACCATTGCCGGCATTAAAATGGCTAAACCAAAAAGCAAGCTTGGCGTTATCTGGATTGATGCTCACGCCGACCTGCATACGCCGTACACAACGCCTTCGGGAAACCTGCACGGCATGCCGCTGGCGGCCGCCATTAACGAAGACAACAAAGAATGTGCGGTGCACGAAATTGACCCGGAAACACAAAAGCAATGGCACTATTTAAAGAACATTGGAAAGATTGCGCCGAAAGTGCTGGCGGAAGACGTAGTGTACATTTCGCTGCGTGATTACGAAAAAGAAGAAAAGCACCTGATTGACAAATACGGCATGAAGGTGATTACCACCAAGGAGCTCCGGAATAAAGGCGCCGAGAACGTTGTGCGTTCGCTCACCCGCTACTTCAGCGACTGCTCGGATATTTATGTTTCGTTTGACGTGGACAGTCTTGACTCTTCAATTACCAAAGGAACCGGCACGCCGGTAAGCAACGGCCTGCGTGAACGGGAGGCCGAAGATTTGATCAGTAAACTCATGCAGAACAGGAAGGTTTGCTGCTTTGAGATCACGGAGGTAAATCCAACACTGGACAAGGAAAACCTGATGGCGGAAATTGCCTTCAATATTTTGCAACGAAGCGTGAATGCGTTGATGATGAGTTGAGTGCTGAGGCGAATCGTGAATGGTCAATGGTGAATCGTGAATATGGGCAGCCTGTTTTTACATTTTAATGTCTGCTTAACGCGAACTTATTTCGTCTTCATGAAAACGAAAACATTTTTCTTTTTTGTTACGCTTTGTTTTTCTTTCGCAGCTTCTTCGCAACAGACGTATGAAGACTCGATGAACATTTTTGTGCAGCACTATGTGCAACAACATGAAGTGGTAAAAGGGGCGGATAAGGCAAGGATGCAGTTCTACCCTGTGAACAAAGCCTTCCGCGTTAAGGCTAATATTACGCCGGCATCTACCACCGGTTGGATCAGTTTTAAAACTTCCGGCAGCAGGAATAAATTGTTCAGGGTATATGGTACCGCTTCTTTTCAACTCAATGGAAAGAACTATCAATTGAACCTTTACCAATCGCAGGAGCTGGTTGCCAATCCGCAGTACAAAAATTACTTGTTCCTGCCATTTACCGATTCTACTTCCGGCAACGAAACGTATTATGGCGGCCGTTACCTTGACCTGTCGTCAACCGACATTCAAAACAATGTTTTGACGCTGGACTTTAATAAAGCCTATAACCCGTATTGTGCGTATGTAAGCGGCGTGTATAATTGCCCGATACCGCCAAAAGAAAATGCACTAGCCGTAGCCATTAATGCCGGGGAGAAAAATTACAGCGCCAATTAGCGCAATGCTTACCTGCCCTGCGAACGCAGCTCCTGGAAGTGCTTGTCGCGGTGATAATACACTTCAATTCGGTTGTGCATAGCCTGAAACACATCCACAAAAAATTTCGGCTCCTGGCGGGTAAATAAATAATCTGCCTTGCGGCGTAAGAGTTCCTGTCTTATCTCCGGCCGCATTAAATGGAAATTAAGAGGAAGTATCATAAGCTGTGATTCAATCGTTTGTTAATCCTGTTCCTGTACCTGTCCTCTAAGTTAGCGAACTATAGCTGAATAGAAATTTCGGATTATCCACCTTTTTTTCCGAAAAAATACGGTGCAGTTTTTTTCTATCTGGCAACCGAAACCAGCCCCATTGACCATAAAAAAAGTGCACCTACAGGGTGCACTTTTTTTATCCGAAACGCCTTTGTTACAGCCGCTTGATGCGAATGTTGCGGAACCAAACATTGTCGCCGTGGTCCTGCAGGCCAATGCGGCCTTTTTTGTAGGTGCCAAAAGCTGTCATGTCCTTGAACTTGCTTTTTGCAATCATAGCACGCCAGGCATCATCCCACATGGTTGTGGAAAGCGTGTGCTGGCCGTTCAGGTAAAAATCCAGTTTGCCATTGTTGGACACGATTTCAGCAGCATTCCACTCGCCTACCGGCTTTACTACTTCTTTGGCTACGATCAAATCATACAGGTCACCGGCACGGTGCGTGGTAATCTTTGCGTCGGGGTGACCGGGAGCCGTTTCGGTGCCGTTGTCAAGCACCTGCATTTCGGGGCCGGTTTGCCACATGTACTGGTACTGCGGGTCTTCTTTGGTGTAGATGATAACACCGCTGTTGCCCTTGGGCGAAATTTTCCACTCCAGCTTCAGGTGAAAGTTTTCAAACTCTTCATCGCTGACAATGTCGCCGCCTTCCGCCGTCTGCCAGTCTTTTTTGCTGGCCGCATCCAGAAACAGCGTTCCGTCAACCGCCTTCCAGGCTTTGCCAACGCCGGTTTTTCCGTACGTGTGCCAGCCTTTGGTTGACTGGCCGTCAAAAAGGCTTACAAAGCCTTCTTCGCTTGCGGCATTGCTGGTATTGTTGGATTGCATGGTTGTTCTATTTGTAGAGTTGCACGACAGCAGCGCCGCTGCGGCAACGGCAAAACAAATTTTATACATGGTTATTGTTTTAAACTTAAGATGTAGGCCACCATTGCTTTTGCATCGGCTTCTGAAAGGTTCTGGTGCGGCGTCATTGCAATATCGCCCCAGGTGCCCACGTGGCCTTTTATGATGTGCTGCGCCAGCGTATCCGCAATGCCTGCCTGGCCGGCATATTTTTCAGCCACCTCGCGGTACGAAGGACCATTAAGCCGCTGGTCAATTTTATGGCAACCCAGGCAATCGTTTTGTGCAATCAGGGTTTCGCCACGGTCTTCTTCCGGGGTAAGCTTTCTCTCGGTTTTTGGTGCTTCTGTTTTAGCAGCAGGTTCGCTTTTATCGTTACCGCCGCAACTGGCAATTAACGCCACAAGCCCTAAAATCAACATCGTTTTTTTCATGGTTCAACTGTTTTATTTATGAGATGCCTAATATTTTTTTGTTAGTGACTTCGTCGGTAGTCACACCCGCAAAATCATCAAATGTTTTTTCTGTTGCCTTGATGATGTGGCTGGCAATAAACGGCGCTCCTTCCCTGGCCCCTTGCTCCGGCGATTTAATGCAGCATTCCCACTCCATCACTGCCCAGCCATCGAAACCGTATTGTGTGAGCTTGCTGAAGATGCCTTTAAAATCTACCTGCCCATCGCCCGGTGAACGGTAACGGCCCGCACGGTTGATCCAGCTTTGGTAGCCACCAAACGTTCCCTGCTTTCCGCTTTTGTTAAACTCCGCGTCTTTTACATGAAAGGCTTTGATGCGTTCATGGTAGTGATCGATATAAGCCAGGTAGTCGAGTTGCTGCAATACAAAATGCGAAGGATCGTAAAGAATGCAGGCCCGCGGATGGTTGGCCACGTTCTCTAAAAACATTTCGTAGGTAACGCCGTCGAAGAGGTCTTCGCCGGGATGAATTTCGTACGCCACGTCCACGCCGGCTTCGTCAAAGGCGTTTAAGATGGGCAGCCAACGTTTGGCCAGTTCTTTAAAGCCTTCTTCTACCAGACCCGCCGGACGTTGCGGCCACGGATGAAACGTGTGCCACAACAGCGCACCGCTGAAG